>JAKSJL010000099.1 GCA_024398295.1 Bacteroidales bacterium | reverse complement strand
GACATGCACGTGGGTGACACCATCATCGGCATCAAGGGCCGCGTAGGCTTCGAGGCCGCTGCGCCTATGCTTATCATCGCTGCGCACAAGTTCCTTGAGAAGTTCACACTCTCCAAGTGGCAGCAGTACTGGAAGGAGCAGGTTGCGAACTGGTATGGAATGTTCCTCCACGAGAGCCAGTATCTCGAGCCAGTGATGCCAGACATCGAGGCCATGCTTACCAGCAGCCAGCGTAATGTCAATGGTACAGTTACCCTCGAGCTTCGTCCTCTCAGCTTCTCTACAGTCGGCGTGGATTCACCAGACGACCTCGTAAAGAACAAGCTCGGAGAGTATGGCGAGGGCGCCAAGGGCTGGACTTCAGAGGAGGCTAAGGGCTTCATCAAGGTCACCTCTACCCCACTGCGCGCTTACTATCTTGCACATCCAGACGAGGAGAGATAGGATATGGTAAAGGTAGGAATACTTGGAGCGGCAGGCTACACGGGAGGTGAGCTCATCCGTCTGCTTCTGAACCATCATGAGGCGGAGATAGTCTTCGCAAACAGTGGTTCAAATGCAGGAAACCTCTTCTCTGACGTCCATGAAGGACTCATCGGAGAGACCGACATGAGATTCACCGACGAGATGCCATTTGACCAGGTGGATGTAGTGTTCTTCTGCTTCGGCCACGGCAAGAGCGAGGCCTTCCTCAAGGAGCACAGCATCCCAGAGAACGTGAAGATCATCGACCTCGCGCAGGACTTCCGTATCGCCGCACCTACACACGATTACGTATATGGACTTCCTGAGATTCACAAGGAAGCCATCTCATCATGCATGCACCTTGCGAACCCAGGCTGTTTCGCCACATGTATTCAGATCGGTCTGCTTCCACTCGCGAAGGCAGGCCTGCTGAAGCACGACGTGGCAGTGAATGCCATCACGGGCAGCACAGGAGCCGGCCAGAAGCCAGGTGCCACCACCCACTTCAGCTGGCGTGCCGACAACATGAGCGTGTACAAGGTATTCACCCACCAGCATCTTCACGAGATCAGGCAGTCGCTGAATGAGCTCCAGGGCTCTCTCGACGCTTCCATTGATTTCATCCCATATAGAGGAGGCTTCACCAGAGGCATCTTCTGCACCAGCGTAGTGAAGTTCGACGGGGAGGAGGGCACAGCCCAGAATCCGTCGGCTGAGCAGCTCGCACAGATGTACAAGGACTTCTATGCAGATGCAGCCTTCACACATTATGTAGACAAGGACATTGACCTCAAGCAGGTAGTGAACACAAACAAGGGTCTTGTGCATGTGGACAAGTTCGGCGACAAGGCTGTGATCACCTCATGCATAGATAACCTCCTCAAGGGAGCAGTAGGCCAGGCTGTCCAGAACATGAACTTGATGTTCGGCCTCCCAGAGGCCGCAGGCCTCAAGCTTAAACCATCAGCATTCTAGAAACATGAATCTTTTCGACGTATATTCACTTTTCGACGTTACACCCGTAAAGGCACAGGGCTGCAGGGTGTGGGATGACAAGGGTCAGGAGTATCTCGACCTCTATGGCGGGCATGCCGTCATCTCTGTCGGCCATTCACATCCTGACTACGTCAAGGCCCTTACCGACCAGCTCGGAAAAATAGGCTTCTACTCAAACAGCGTGAAGAGCCCTCTTCAGGAGCAGCTTGCAGAGAAGCTCGGAAAGGCTTCAGGATATGAGGATTACACTCTCTTCCTCGATAACTCTGGAGCAGAGTCGAACGAAAACGCAGCGAAGCTTGCCTCTTTCCATACAGGAAAGGACAGGATCATCGCTTTCCATAAGAGCTTCCACGGCCGCACATCAGGCGCCGTGGCACTCACGGACAACCCAAATATCGTATCTCCATTCAACTCCCACCACAAGGTAACTTTCTGCGACCTCAACGACGCAGAGGGCGTGGAGAAGGAGCTCAAGAAGGGCGATGTGGCAGGTGTCATCATAGAGGGCATCCAGGGCTGTGGAGGAATCAACCTCCCTACAGCTGAGTTCCTGCAGGCGCTTGAGTCGCTCTGCAAGAAATACGGCAGCGTGCTCATCCTCGATGAGGTACAGAGCGGATATGGCCGTACAGGTAAGTTCTTCGCACACCAGTGGGCTGGCATCAAGCCTGGCATCATCACCATGGGCAAGGGCATCGCAAATGGCTTCCCATGTGGAGGCATCCTCATCTCTCCTGAGTTCAAGGCGGTCAAGGGCATGCTCGGTACCACATTTGGAGGTAACTACCTCGCCATGGCTGCGGCATTGGCAGTTCTAGACATCATGGAGAAGGAGAATCTCGTGGAGAACGCCCACGAGGTAGGAGAATACATCAAGGCAAACATCCCTGCATCCCCTAAGATCAAGGAAGTGAGAGGCTGTGGCCTCATGCTCGGCATAGAGTTCAACGAAGAGGTAGCCCCTATCAGAAAGGCCCTTCTCTTCGACAAGCACATCTTCACCGGTGTAGCAGGAAAGAACATGGTACGTCTTCTCGCACCACTCTGCCTCACCAAGCAGCAGGCCGATGTATTCATTAACGCATTAAAGGAATTACTCTAATGAAATCATTCTTTCACGTATCAGATATAGGTGATCTGAATGCCGCTATCGCTGAGGCTCTTCAGGTCAAGGCTACCCCATTTGCATGGAAGCATCTCGGAGAGAACAAGACCATCATGCTTGTATTCTTCAACAGCAGCCTCAGAACCCGTCTCAGCAGCCAGAAGGCTGCGCTGAACCTCGGCATGAACCCTATCGTGCTGAATATAGGCCAGGACAGCTGGAAGCTTGAGACTGAGATGGGCGTAATAATGGATGGAGACAAGTCTGAGCACCTTCGCGAGGCCATCCCTGTGATGGCTAGCTATTGCGACATCATTGGCGTACGCTCATTCGCTGGCCTCAAGGACCGCGAGTACGACTACGCCGAGACAGTCCTCCAGCAGTTCATCGAGTTCAGCGGAAAGCCTGTAATCAGCCTGGAGTCTGCCACAGTGCATCCATGTCAGGCATTTGCAGACCTCATCACCATCGAGGAGCATAAGAAAGTGAAGCGCCCAAAGGTAGTCCTCACATGGGCACCTCATCCTAAGGCGCTGCCTCAGGCGGTTCCGAACTCATTCGCAGAATGGATGAATGCCGCTGACGTGGACTTCGTCATCACCCACCCTCACGGCTACGAGCTTGACCCTAAGTTTGTGGGCGACGCTGTAGTGGAGTATGACCAGATGAAAGCCCTCGAGGGCGCCGATTTCGTATACGCGAAGAACTGGAGTTGTCCAGGCGTCACAGACCCTTCACAGTATGGCGAGATACTCTCCAAGGACATGGGTTGGACTGTGGACGCAGCACATATGGCTGTCACAAACAATGCCTTCTTCATGCATTGCCTCCCTGTACGCCGAAACATGATCGTCTCAGATGAGGTCATCGACGCTCCTACCAGCCTCGTGATTCCAGAGGCCGCAAACAGAGTGGTCTCTGCACAGGTAGTCATGAAGAGAATGCTCGAAACACTTGAGAAATAGCATGAAAGTAGTCAAGATAGGTGGAAATGTCGTAGACAATGAGCCGATGCTCAGACAGTTCTGTCGCGACTTCGCAGCACTTGAGGGCCCTAAGGTCCTCGTGCATGGCGGAGGCGTGATGGCTAGCGGCATCCAGCAAGCTCTGGGCCAGAAACCCATCAAGATAGAGGGAAGGCGCGTCACTGACGAGGAGACCCTGAAGGTGGTGACCATGGTCTATGCAGGCTGGTGCGGCAAGCACATTGCCGCCCTTCTCCAGAAGGAAGGATGCAACGCCATAAGCCTTGCCGGCTGCGATGCCAGCGTGATCAAGGCGAGCAAGAGAGCGCCACGCACCCTGTCAGACGGAGTCACCGTCGTAGACTACGGTTTCGTGGGAGATGTCAAGGCGTCATCTGTCAATGTTGAGCTGGTCGAAGGACTGGTGAATATGGGCATAGTCCCTGTCTTCTGCGCGATAAACCATGACGGCGAGGGTAACCTTCTGAACACAAATGCAGATACCATCGCCTCATCAGTAGCGGCAGCGCTCGGAGCAGAGCTCATCTACTGCTTCGAGAAAAAGGGTGTGCTCATGGACAAGGATGACGACAGCAGCGTGATCCCAAGCATCACTCCAGCCGATTTCGAGAGGCTAAGCGCGGACGGCATCATTGCCGATGGCATGCTGCCGAAGATAGAGAACTCATTCAAAGCCATCAAGGAAGGTGCGAGGAACGTAGTGATCAAGCACGCTGAGGATTTGTTGAATGACAATGGTACATTGCTGAGTATATGATGGTTCCATTCCTAGACGACGCGGTCCAGCTTCTGCGGAAGATGGTTCAGACCCCATCACTCTCCTTCGAGGAAGAGGCTGTGCAGAAAGTGATCAGCCGGCAGCTTGATGAGTGGGGCGTGAAGCATACCCTACTGAAGCATAACATAGTGGCGATCTGCCCGGACTTCGACCCGAAGAAGAAGACACTGGCGCTTGATGCACACATCGACACTGTACCTGCAAATGCAGGCTACACACGCGACCCGCTCAGCCCAGGAGACAGCGAAGAAATCATCTGGGGCTTAGGGTCCAATGATGACGGCGGAAGCGTGGTGTCCATGACATCCGCTTTTCGTAATTTATGTGGTAAGGAACTTGCAGTGAATCTGATGCTTGTCCTCACATGCGAGGAGGAGCGCTCAGGCCCGGACGGGGCCAGATGGCTATACAGCGGAGACGGCCCCTTCGGGCATGAGCTCCCCATGCCTGACTATGTGATAGTCGGAGAGCCTACCGGGATGAAGGCAGCGACCAGCGAGAGAGGTCTGCTGGTACTGGATGGCGAGGCGCACGGAGTGAGCGGACATGCAGCGAGAAACGAAGGCGTGAACGCATTGTACATCGCCCTTGAGGATATTGATACATTGAGGAAGCATCGTTTCACGAAAGTCTCCCCTATCATGGGTGATGTAAAGCTCACAGTGACCCAGATCCAGGCAGGAAAGGCGCACAACGTAGTTCCTGACCTTTGCAGTTTCGTGGTGGACATAAGACCTACCGAGCAGTACACAAATGAAGAGATACTCTCTGACCTGCAGGCAGAATGCAAGAGCACATTGAAGGCTAGGAACCTCACAAACAGGTCCTCAGCGTCCAGAAAGGGATCTGCCCTGCTTGAAACAGTCGAGAAGCTTGGCATCGAGACCTACTCTTCACCTACTACATCAGACTGGATGCGCATAAGCGCCGAGGCCATCAAGATGGGACCTGGCGAGTCATCGCGCTCTCACAGGCCTGATGAGTTCATTAAGAGAGAAGAGATCGCAG
>JAKSJL010000098.1 GCA_024398295.1 Bacteroidales bacterium | reverse complement strand
ATGCTATCCAAGATATACTTCATTTGCCAGGAGTTCCTCCTGTACCTTCCTTACATCTACTTCTGAAGGGAGCACCCCGTCCTGGAGTGCGACCCTGGCAGCTGTTCCAGCCGCCTCGCCGAGCGCCATGCAGGTGGACATCACGCGTGTGCCTGCCATGGCCTCGTGGCTCATGGACGAGCACCTGCCGGCCACGAGCAGCCCCTCCACCTTCTCGGGCACGAGCACCCTGTAAGGGATGTCGTACGCATCGGCGGTGAAGAGCATGGTGCAGTCACCACCAGTGGAATGGTGGATGTCGACCGGGTATCCGGCGACGCATATCCTGTCCTCGAAAGGCTTCATGGCGAGGATGTCCTCGGCGGTGAGCACATACTTGCCCACGATCACGCGGCTCTCACGGATGCCCATGAATGGGGCTACCTTCTCCACGTGTGCATTGGCGAAGCCGGGGACATATTTCCTCAGATACTCATTGACCACCTTCATCTGCTCGCGCGCCTTGATCTCGCCACGGGTGTAGCTCGACGGCTCGGTGCTGTCGGTGCCGCTGACGCGTGTCATGTTCACCCATATCTCGTCAGGCTGCAGGCCTGTGATGAGGATGGTGCGAGAGACAGGGATGTCGAGACCTTCAGCCTGCGCCTGCCTGATCTGGTTCCTCAGGCCGACGGTGATGAACATGCCGGACACGAACTGCTCAGGCGGCATGACATCCATGTCGTAGATGTCCGGATGCTGGACAATGGCATCGCGCAGCTTCTGCATCTCGACCCCGCGCATCTGGTACATGAGGGTAGGGGGCTGCATGCCTCCGTCGGCGTCGCCCTTGTGGCACTCCACGCCGGCGCGGAACGCCACGTCGCCGTCGCCAGTGCAGTCGATGACAGTCTTCGCCATGATGGCCTGCCTGCCGCACTTCGACTCGATGATGACTCCCTTCACCTGCTCGCCTTCCTTGATGGCGCCGCAGCAGAACGCATACATGAGCACCTCGACTCCAGCCTCCTGCATCATCTCGATGCATACGTCCTTGGCCGCCTCCGAGTCAATGATGGTGAGTGACATGTGGTTCTTGCACCTCTTGTGCTCGCTGGCGGCACCGCGTGCCTTCAGCCTGTCGATGAAGTGCTGCGCCTCACCCTTGATCACCTGGTTTCCCTTGGGACCGAGGTAGGCGAGTATAGGCAGTCCAATGGTCAGGTTTCCACCGAGGAAACCCCTGCTCTCCAGGAGCATTACCTTCAGATTCTTATCCTTTGCGGCAGCGTATGCCGCCATGATGCCCGATGGGCCACCGCCCACCACGAGGACATCCACTTCCTCGCGAACTTCAATCGCTCTGGAAGGTTCTACATATGTATTCATTTGATTGTTTCTGCGCTAATGCGCTTATATCTTTTGTATCTTTCCGCGAAGATCTCCGCCTTTGACGCGTCAGGATGGTAGGTGACTGATACCTCCTGGCACATGGCGTCCTGCGCGCTCACGGTGTCTGGATGGATGCCGCACGCCACTGATGCCTGGATGGCCGCGCCCATGGCGCAGCAGTCCTTGCAGGACGACACCTCCAGGTCGTGACCCAGCACGTCCGCGAGCATCTGCATCACGAACGGTGACTTCTGTGAGATGCCTCCGATGCCGACGAAGCGCTCAAGCGGCACCTCGTTCTCGGCCATGAAGTCCACGATGGCCTTGGTGGCGAATGCCACTGCCTCCACGAGGGCGTAGTAGATCTCCGCCGCAGTGGTGGTTATCTTCAAGCCGGTGATGCTGGCGGTGAGGAAGTTGTCCGGGTCAGGGGAGCGCCTGCCGTTGAAGTAGTCGGTCGCCTGAGGCGCGTCGAGGCGCTGGCGCAGCCCCGCTGCCTGCTCGCTGAGTACGGGCAGTATGAGGTCGGCGGTCTTCTCGTCTCCCACGAAGGTGGAGAGAAGGCGCCTGAACCATGCGAACACGTCACCGAAGGCGCTGAGGCTTATCTCGTATCCTACAGACCCTCTCAGGATGCCGTCCTTGATCTGGCCATATACGCCGCTGAGCATCCGGTCGCCCATTATCTCGTTCGGTACCGTGGTCATGTAGCACGCCGACGTGCCGATGTTCATGACCAGGGACCTGTATCTCACGCCACCGCCGATGCCGCCGGAATGCGCGTCTACATTGCCCACGCTCACGATGACGTCACTGCTGAGCCCCAGCCTGTCTGCCCACTCCCTGGAGAGTGTGCCGGCTGGCTCGTCGCAGCCGTAGTTCTGCTGTGGAAGACAGTCCCATACAGGACCCAGGACAGGGTCTATGCCTGTGAAGAAGTCCCTTGGTGGCCATCCTCCCCACATCTCGGCATAGAGCTGCTTGCAGCCTGCGGCGCAGTGGCTTGTGCGGAGCCTGCTGATGTCGTCGCATCCTGTGAGCACGGCAGGGATCCAGTCGCACAGCTCGATGGCGAACGTACTCTGCTTCCTTATGTCCTCGCTCCTCCTGAGTATGTGCAGGACCTTGGACCAGTATGCCTCAGGTGAGTAGTGGAATCCGCATGGCGCGGTGTAGTCGACCTCCGCTTTCTTGGACGCTGCGTTTATCTGCTCCGCCTCCACAAGGCCTGTGTGATCCTTCCATAGGACGAACATGGCGTCAGGGTCCTCCTCGAATCCTTCCTTCAGGGAGAGAGGGGTGCAGTGTGCATCCACGAAGCATGGTGTGCTGGCCGTGGTGTCCACGCCGATGGCCTTGATGGATTTCCTGTCAGGGCATGCGTCCACGACATCGCGCAGCACCTTCTCCAGGCACTCGAGGTAGTCGAGCGGGTGCTGGCGGAAGCGGCTCTCGCCAGCGTCGCAGTACAGGCCTTCAGCCCAGCGTGGGTAGTTCATCACGGAAGAAGCTACAGTGGCTCCGCTGGATGTGTCCACAAGCACTGCCCTGGCCGAGTCGGTGCCATAGTCGACACCTATTACATAGTATGGCATAATGTTATCAATTATTGGGTACAAAAATAGAAAACTTTAGGTATTTTTGTTCTCAGGAAAACCACATTGTTATGAATTATTCGAAATCTCTTACCGGTCTGGCCCTTCTGGCCGCCGCCACAGGCTGCTCGAAGAGGCAGGAGGCGCAGCCGAACATAGTATTCTTCCTTGTCGATGACATGGGTTGGGTGGACAGCGAGGTGGCGTACGGCACCGAGGTGTATCCTAACAACCAGCGATTCAACACTCCGAACATGCGACGCCTCGCGGAGCAGGGCATGGTCATGGGCAATGCCTACGCCTGTGCCGTCTCCACACCTACGCGTACGTCCATGATGACCGGCATGAACGCCGCCCACACCCGCATCACGAACTGGACCTCGATCGTGAGGGACACGCCTTCAGATGCCACGGGCGGCGCGCTAAGCATGGAAATCAACCGCACAGGTGCGGAGGCACCGTCGGGTGAGCTCCTGCGCCCGGACTGGAACATAAACGGCATCAGCCCGGTGGAGGGAGTGCCATACACGCAGGTCTGCACCCCTATGGCCCAGCTGCTCAAGGATGCTGGCTACTACACCGTACATGCCGGCAAGGCCCACTTCGCCTCTGCTGGCACGCCTGCGGCCAATGTCTACAACCTTGGCTTCTGTGTCAATGTGGGCGGTACCATGGCAGGCCAGCCACGCAGCTACCAGGGGCGTGACAACTATGGAAACACCCCTGAGCTCTGGAATCATTGCGCCGTGCAGAACATGACAGAGTACTACGGTACCGAGACCCACCTCACGGAGGCATTGACCCGCGAGGCCCTGAAGACCCTGGACTACCCAGTGTCACACGGCCAGCCGTTCTACCTCTACCTGGCGCACTACGCGACCCACACGCCTATCCAGCCCGACGAGCGCTTCGTGCAGAAGTACCGCGACGCTGGCATGGACGAGGGACAGGCGCGCTACGCTTCCATGGTGGAGGGTGTGGACAAGTCGCTCGGCGACGTGCTGGACTACCTCGAGGCGCATGGCCTGTCTGAGAACACCATCATCATCTTCATGACCGACAACGGCGGAAACGCCGAGAACAAGCAGAAGGGAGGCATCCCGCATACCCACAACAAACCGCTCCGCGAGGGCAAGGGCTCCTGCTATGAGGGTGGCATACGAGTGCCGATGATGTTCTGCTGGCCTGGCAGGGTGGCAGCCGGAAGCCGCTGCGAGGTGCCTGTGATATGCGAGGACCTTTTCCCTACCATCCTGTCGATGGCAGGTGTGCGTGACTACGAGACGGTCCAGGATGTGGACGGACAGGATCTCGTTCCGCTCATCACCAGGGGAGAGGGCGTGTCAGCAGAGCGCGAGCTCGTCTTCCATTACCCACACAAGTGGAAGCCGTACGACCTCGTGGACATCGACTACCTGAGCGCGATGGTCAAGGGTGACTGGAAGATCGTCTACAGGATGCTCACCGACGAGGTGGAGCTGTACAACCTCCGCGAGGACATAGGGGAGGAGAACAATGTAGCCGCACAGTATCCCGAGAAGGCCGCCGAGATGGCGCGCGGCCTGTCGGACAAGCTCCGCGGATGGAATGCGGCCATGCCGGTGGTTGCAGCGACAGGAGAAGCGGTGCCGATGCCTGACCATCTTTTTGAAAAATAAATTCGAAAAAAGTTTGTGGTTTAAGAAAAAGTTCATACCTTTGCAATCCGCAAACGCAACCTCTTGCCTTTTTTGGTATTTAGTTCGGCAATGTTGCAACTAAAAGAAATTTTGAGAAATGGATTACATTAAGATCGTAGAGGATGCCTTCTCACAGAATAAGGCAGCGAGCTATCCAGAGTTCAAGGCCGGTGACACTATCACCGTTACCCTCAGAATCAAGGAAGGCGATAAGGAGAGACTTCAGAAGTTCAAGGGCGTAGTTATCCAGATTTGTGGTGCTACTCCAAACACCAGAACTTTCACCGTTCGTAAGATCTCAGGTGGTGTAGGTGTTGAGAGAATCTTCCCTTATGAGCTTCCAGCCATCGAGAGCATCGAGGTTAACAAGTATGGTAAGGTTCGCAGAGCACGTATCTTCTATCTCAGAGCACTTGCAGGAAAGAAGGCTCGTATCAAGGAGAAGAGATATGTTGCGAAGTCAGCAGAGTAGTATTTAAAACTACATACGGCTCCTTAGCTCAACTGAATAGAGCACTTGACTACGGATCAAGAGGTTACAGGTTTGAATCCTGTAGGAGTCACCACAAAACCCCGTTCTACACATGTAGGATGGGGTTTTTATATGAATTGTCTCAGAACTTGAAAAGGTCTGAAAGGGTCACTACCGAGCCATTCAGGACCCATGGAACTGCCTGATGATACGGTTATGAAAGACTTGGCTGTAAAAAGACTTGTCGTGGCAGATGCTCGAAAGAAATGTTTGTTGTAAAAAACATTTATAGCCAATATGTGTTTTATTGAAAAAACACACTATATTTGCCACGATAAAATG
>JAKSJL010000097.1 GCA_024398295.1 Bacteroidales bacterium | reverse complement strand
ACTTCAACTTCGCAGTTCCTACACAGCTCAACGGCGTTGCTTGGGGTATCCTCGATCCACGCGATACTTACCAGGATCGCTCTAAGTGGGAGGAGAAGGCTAAGGATCTCGCAGCCCGCTTCATCAAGAACTTCGCTAAGTACACCACAAACGAGGCTGGTAAGGCTCTCGTTGCTGCTGGTCCTCAGCTCTAGTTCACTGAACATAATATTTAAGGAGACTGATTCGCAAGAGTCAGTCTCTTTTTGTATATTTGTGCCAAATCGTTGCACATGCTATGGGTGAACTGGCGACAGACATACAGTTTCTTCCGGGCGTAGGTCCGAAGAGAGCGGCGCTGCTGAAAAGCGAGCTGGAGGTAAGCACCTTCGGCGAGCTCATCCATTTCTACCCATTCAGATATATCGACAGAGGCAGCTACCAGAAGATAGCCGAGGTCGAGGCTGATGCAGCCTATGTGCAGATCATCGCGAAGATACTTAAAGTCACCCTCTACGGACCGTCCAGCAGTATTTTCTATCAGGCAGGACTGGGCGGTGTTGAGAAGAACAGCTTCCCTGTGGACTCCAAGGGCCAGCAGGTCATAAAGTTCAATGCCGTGAAGCGCATGAGCGTCATTGTAT
The DNA here is from genome assembly GCA_024398295.1 of Bacteroidales bacterium. GTDB lineage: Bacteria > Bacteroidota > Bacteroidia > Bacteroidales > UBA932 > Cryptobacteroides. The sequence goes on along the minus strand of JAKSJL010000097.1, from coordinate 4,849 downwards.
CAGACGGCACAGGCGAGATGGAGATGGTATTCTTCAAGGGAGTGAAGTGGAACTTCACGAAGATGGTCCCAGGTCAGAGTTTCCTGTTCTTCGGAAAGCCACAGGCTTTCAATGGTAGGGTGAATATCGTCCACCCAGATGTGGATCCAGTGCCACAGGATGCCGGAAGACAGGGAGGCAGCACGCTCACAGGCGTATATAACAGCACAGAGAAGCTGAAGAACGGAGGCATCACCGCGAAGGTGATGACGAAGATGATGTCAGCGGCGCTGAATGCCGCGCTGCCGGAGGTACAGGAGACCATACCTGACTACATAATGAAGCAGATGGGGCTGGTACCTATGAGATACGCATTGAAGAACATCCACTTCCCGCAGGACATGAATGCTCTCGCGAAAGCGCAGCACAGGCTCAAATTCGAGGAGCTCTTCTTCCTGCAGATGTCGCTCCTCAAGCAGAAGTACATCAGGAGCCACGGCTCACGAGGCATCATGATGCCGAAGGTGGGCGACGCCTTCAACAAATGCTACGGAAGCCTTCCATTCGACCTCACAGGCGCGCAGAAGCGAGTCATCAAGGAGATACGCTCCGACATGATGAGCGGTCATCAGATGAACAGGCTCCTGCAGGGAGACGTGGGTTCGGGAAAGACCATGGTCGCTGTGCTCAGTAGCCTGATTGCGTATGGCAATGGTTACCAGAGCTGCATCATGGCACCGACGGAAGTGCTTGCGCAGCAGCATTTTGCAAACGTAAAGAAATATCTTGGCAGCACGGGCGTGGAGTGCGCGCTGCTCACTGGCAGCAGCACAGCAGCCGAGAGACGCGAGATACACAAGGGACTTGAGGACGGAAGCATTGGCATCATCATTGGCACCCATGCGCTCATCGAGGACAATGTAATCTTCGCCAAGCTAGGCCTAGCCATTGTGGATGAGCAGCACCGCTTCGGCGTGGAACAGCGCGCCAAGCTATGGGCGAAGACCACCGACGGCGTGCCGCCACATGTGCTGGTGATGACCGCCACACCTATACCTAGAACATTGGCAATGACCCTGTACGGCGACCTCGACGTGTCAGTGATAGACGAGCTGCCTCCTGGCAGAAAGCCTATCGAGACCATACAGATAGGTCAGAGAAAGCGAGGCGGACTGTATAGCTTCATGAAGAAGGAGATAGCAGCGGGAAGGCAGGTATTCATAGTCTACCCCCTCATCTTCGAGCGCGAAAAGCTTGACCTTCAGAACCTTGAGCAGGGATACGAGGACGTGGTGAAGGCCTTCCCGCTTCCTGACTACAAGGTAGCCATTGTGCATGGGCAGCAGACAAATGAGGTAAAGAACTTCAACATGAGCGCATTCGCCGCAGGCAGGGCGCACATCCTGGTGTCGACCACCGTCATAGAGGTGGGTGTCGATGTGCCGAATGCGTCCGTGATGGTGATAGAAAGCGCACAGCGCTTCGGTCTGTCACAGCTGCACCAGCTACGTGGCCGCGTGGGCAGAGGCTCAGAGAAGTCATACTGCATACTGGTGAAGGACGACAAGATCTCGAAGGAGTCGCAGAAGAGGCTCGACCTCATGTGCTCGACGGAAAATGGCTTCGTGCTGGCAGAGGAGGACATGAAGATGCGAGGGCCGGGCGACCTGGAAGGCACGCAGCAGAGCGGCCTCCCTGTCACGCTCAGCATTGCATCGCTCGCCCGCGACGGTCTGCTGCTGAATGAAGCCAAGGCCATGGCCGAGAGGGTACTCGAGGCAGATCCCCTGCTCCAGGCACCGGAAAATGCTTCCATCGTGGCGGAGCTGCGCAAGGCGAAGTATAACATTAAAGACTATAGCAAGATATCCTGATGATTTCCGAACTGATTGACAAATACATCTGGCTCGTCCAGACCTTCATCGACGCTGGGGACAATGGCCTCACCATCGAAGAGCTGAACAGGAAGTGGGAGCACAGGTACGGAGAGACATACTCGCGAAGGACCTTCAACAACCACAGGCTGGCTGTGGCTGAATCATTCGGCATAGAGATCGAGTGTGACAGGCGCACAAACAAGTACCTCATCCGTTATGGAAAGGAGGCGATTGACAGTGAGTCATCCATCAAGTGGCTCATAAACACATTCACGGTGAACAACCTCCTCTCGCTGGGAAAGGAGAGACTGTCGGGAAGAGTGGCCGTCGAGGACATCCCTTCCGGACAGATGCACCTCACCGGCATCATGACAGCCATGCTTGACTGCAAGCAGCTCGAGATAGAATATCAGAAATATGTAAGCCTGGAGTCTGAGACCCTGCATGTTGACCCTTATGCGGTCAAGGAGTACGAAAAGAGATGGTATATAATAGGATGGTGCCATGAGCGCAATGCTCTCCGCGTCTACAGCCTGGACCGTATAGTCAGCATATATGAGACCCAGATGGGATTCGAGATGCCGGAAGGCTTCGATGTGAACGAGCTGTTCAAAGAAAGTTTCGGAACATATATTGCTCAGCCTGAAGAGGTTAGAGTGGTTCGCTTCAAGGCCGTCGGTAAGCAGGCAAAGTACCTGCATGACCTCCCTATCCACCCAAGCCAGCGCGAGATCGAGAGGGACGGCGACTGCGTCACCTTCCTGGTACGCACAGCTCCAAACGACGCCTTCTACATGGAGCTGATGAAGTATGGCAACCGCTTGGAGGTGATATCTCCCGAAGAGGTACGTGACCACCTGAAGGAAGAGATGGAAAAGGCGTTATCATTGTACAACAACTAAACAAAATATGAGCAAAGCATTACCTAAATTCTTAAGGACCCTCGCCATCGTGGCTGGATGCAGCGTCATCGGCTACGGATGTGGCTGGTTCTACAAAAATGTCATGAAAAAAGGAGCAAATGAAGGTGGCCAGTATATCGGCCAGTCAGACATCAAGATCGCGGACGGAGTGATGACTCCAGAGACCCTCCTCGCATTCGGAAGACTCTCGGACCCACAGCTCTCCCCTGACGGAAAGAAAATCCTCTACGGTGTGTCCTACACATCCATTGCCGAGAACAGAAGCTGCAGAAACCTCTTCATCTGCAACCTCGACGGCAGCGACAAGGTGCAGCTTACCATGTCTCCAAAGAGCATCTCGAATGCGCGCTGGAGCCTGGATGGTCAGATGTACAAGGCGCCATACGCTTCAGGCAAGCTTGGAATAGGACAGAAGCTCTCTGAGGTACCATCCGGCATCGGCGAGTTCAAGCTCTCCCCTGACCAGAACAGCGTGCTCTACATCAGCACCATCAAGAACCCAGACCTTGTGCAGCCTGCAGACACCGACCCTGCACTTGACAAGGCACAGGCTTATGTGACAGAAAACCTCATGTACCGCCACTGGGATCATTGGGTTACAGAGAGGCCTCGCACCTATCTGGCAAATTTCAATGCCCTCGTGACCCCAGAGACATCGGTTGACCTGCTCGGCGACGAGCCTTGGGAGCTCCCTACAGAGCCATTCGGAGGCGCAGAGCAGCTCACCTGGGCGCCTGACGGCAGGCACATTGCCTATTCATGCCGCAAGCACCTCGGCAAGGAGTATGCATTCAGCACAAACTGTGGCATCTTCGTATATGACATCGTCACCGGACAGACCGTCACCGTGAAGGGCGATGGCGGATATGACACTGACCCTGTTTGGAGCCCAGACGGCACCAAGCTCGCGTGGATCAGCATGGCGCGCGATGGCTACGAGGCCGACGCACAGAGAATCCTCATCAGCGACGTCACAGTATCCGAGGAGGCCGAGGGCCAGAGCTTCGGCATGAGCTTCAGCGAGCCTAGACAGGTAGCGACAGCGCTTGACCGCGACGCAAGCGGCCTCATCTGGACCGACGACAGCGAGACCATTGTCTTCGCAGCACTCATCGACGGCATCGAGTCGATCTTCAGAGTAGACGCAGCGGAAGGATCACAGGCTGTTCGCCTCACCCCTGCTGAGTGGCCATATGACTTCGCCTCACCATTTGCAGTGAGCAAGGATGGATCGAACTACCACATGTTCGCGACAAACACCTGCCTCAACAGACCAGCCGAGATCGTGGAGGTCATCTCCACCGAAGGCGAGGATATCTGGAACCAGATCACCACTGAAAACGAGCACATCCTCAAGCAGCTCAAGGAGCCTACATCAGAAAGTGTATGGCTCGAGACCGTGGACGGAAAGCAGATGCATTGCTGGGTCCTCTACCCTCCCGAGTTTGACGCCACCAAGCAGTACCCTGCAGTGGAAATCGTGCTTGGAGGTCCTCAGGGCACTAACAGCCAGGGCTGGAGCTACAGATGGAACTACCGCCTCATGGCACAGCAGGGCTATATCGTGATCATGCCGAACCGTCGTGGCACCACAGCATTCGGCCAGGAGTGGAAGGAGCAGATCAGCGGCGACTACTCTGGCCTCAACATGCAGGATTACCTCGTGGCAGGACGCTACATCAAGAGCCAGCCTTACGTAAGCAAGCTCGCATGTACAGGAGCATCATATGGTGGATATTCAGCATACATGCTTGAAGGTCTTCATGGAGACCTCTTCGACTGCTTCGTGGCTCACGCCGGCATCTTCAGCGAGAAGCAGATGTGGTACACCACAGAAGAGTCATGGTTCGCGAACTGGGACGGCGGCGGCCTCACAGAGTACGCCTATGAGCCAGGCCAGATGGGTCCAAAGGGCGACGGCATCACCTTCGGAGGCATGCAGCAGGCTGGCGCACCTTACGCTTCGACAGCCAAGGCACAGCATCACTATGCTTCAGATCCTTCATGCAATGTCACCAAGTGGCACACACCTATCCTCTGCATCCACGGCATGATGGACTTCCGCATCCC
>JAKSJL010000096.1 GCA_024398295.1 Bacteroidales bacterium | reverse complement strand
TGGTGGTATGACCTCTCACGCTGCTCTCGTGGCTCGTGGCTGGGGTAAGTGCTGCGTTGTAGGCTGTGAGGCCATGAAGATCAACCTCGAGGCAAAGACCGTATCATTCGGTGACAGCCCTGTAGTATATAAGGAAGGTGATTGGCTCAGCCTCAATGGTGCCAAGGGTGCAGTCTATGCAGCCAAGATCGACACCATGGATGCTTCTGAGAACCCACTCTTCATTAACTTCATGAGCATTGTCGACAAGTATCGTAAGCTTGGTATCCGCACAAACGCAGATACACCAGAGGATGCTGCGAAGGCACTTTCATTCGGTGCTGAGGGTATCGGCCTCTTCCGTATCGAGCACATGTTCTACGGAAAGAACTCTGAGACACCTCTCGCTAAGCTCCGCAAGATGATCCTTTGTGATACAGACGATGAGAGAAGAGCAGCTCTGTCAGAGCTCGAGCCATTCATCAAGGCTGCTGTGAAGAGCACTCTCCGCATCATGGACGGCAAGCCAGTTGTATTCCGTCTCCTTGACCCACCTCTCCACGAGTTCGTTCCTAAGTCAGATGACAAGAAGGCAGAGCTCGCCAAGGAGCTTGGTATCTCTGTTGAGGAGATCGACAAGAGAGGCGAGGGCCTCCACGAGGTTAACCCTATGATGGGTCTCCGTGGTGTCCGTCTCCACGTGACCTACCCATTCATCGCTGAGACTCAGTACAGAGCTATCTTCACCGCTACTGCTGAGCTTATCAACGAAGGTCTCAACCCTATGCCAGAGATCATGATCCCTGTTACCGTTTCAGCTCGCGAGCTCAGCTTCCAGAAGGCTATCTGCGACCGCATCAGAGCTGAGGTTGAGGGTGAGCTTGCAGTAGCTATCACCTACCACTTCGGTACCATGATCGAGATCCCACGTGCAGCCCTCACAGCTGACCGTATGGCTCGTACCGCAGAGTTCTTCTCATTCGGTACCAATGACCTTACCCAGATGACCTTCGGCTTCTCTCGTGATGACGTTGGTACCTTCATGGGTGACTATCTCGGAAACAAGATCCTCGATGCAGATCCATTCCAGACCATCGACACCAAGGCTGTCGGCAAGCTCGTTGAGCTCGGTATCCAGGGTGGCCGCTCTAAGAGACCAGAGCTCAAGTGCGGTATCTGCGGTGAGCATGGTGGAGATCCTGATTCTATCAACTTCTTCAACCGCATCGGTCTTGACTATGTCAGCTGCTCTCCATTCCGCGTTCCTATCGCGAGACTTTCAGCTGCACAGGCAAACATCAGACAGAACAATCTCTAGTTCATAGTCGAGCATATTGAGAAGGCCTCCCAAATGGGAGGCTTTTTCTTTTTGTGTTTTTTTAATCTTTTTATATATTTGTTGTTCTAAACAATATTTAAGATTATGAAACAGGATCTTCAGATTTTCGATCTGATCAAAAAAGAGAAGGAAAGACAGTCATCAGGACTTGAGCTTATCGCTTCTGAGAACTATGTAAGCAACTATGTCATGGAAGCCATGGGCTCTATCTGCACTAACAAATACGCAGAGGGTTATCCAGGTAAGAGATATTATGGTGGCTGTGGCGTAGTAGACCAGATCGAGTCTATCGCCATCGAGCGTCTCTGCAAGCTCTACGATGCAGAGTGGGCAAATGTCCAGCCTCATTCAGGTGCTCAGGCAAACATGGCTGTCATCATGACCTGCCTCAAGCCAGGCGATACATTCATGGGCCTCGACCTCTCTCAGGGTGGTCACCTTACCCATGGATCTCCTGTTAATGCTTCAGGTATTCTCTATAATGCCGTAGCTTATGGTCTCGATGAGAACACAGGTCTCATCGACTATGATGATATGGAGAAGAAGGCACGTGAGTGCAAGCCTAAGCTCATCATCGGTGGTGCTTCCGCTTACTCTAGGGAGTGGGACTATGAGAGAATGAGAAAGCTTGCTGACGAGGTGGGCGCTATCCTCTGGATCGATATGGCTCATACCGCCGGACTCATTGCCGCAGGCCTCCTGAAGAACCCTGTAAAGTACGCACACATTGTTACTTCTACCACTCATAAGACACTCCGCGGACCTCGTGGTGGTATCATCCTCCTCGGAAAGGACTTCGATAATCCTTGGGGCGTAACCACTCCGAAGGGCGTAGTGAAGAAGATGAGCCAGATGCTCGATAGCAGCGTGTTCCCTGGCGTTCAGGGTGGTCCGCTCGAGCACGTCATCGCTGCGAAGGCAGTGGCTTTCTACGAGGCGCTTCAGCCTGAATATGTGGAGTATCAGAAGCAGGTGATCGCAAATGCACAGTCTATGTGCTCTGCTTTCCTTGGAAAGGGCTACAAGGTGGTTTCTGGTGGTACCGATAACCATCTGATGCTCATTGACCTCCGTACGAAGTTCGCTGAAGTCAGCGGCCGCATCGCTGAGAAGGAGCTCGAGAAGGCAGACATCACCCTGAACAAGAACATGGTTCCTTTCGATACCCGCTCAGCATTCCAGACCTCAGGTTTCCGTATCGGTACCCCTGCAGTCACTTCGCGTGGCTTCAAGGAGAGAGATATGGTGGATATCGTCGAGATGATCGATACCGTTCTTTCATCTTGTGCCGCTCACATCGATGTGCTCACACTCAAGGCTGGCACTGAGCTTACCGCTGAGCAGAATGCTGCACTCAAGGAGCATAACTCAGTCCTGACCGATGTCAGAAACAAGGTCCACATGATGACAGCGGGCTATCCACTGAACAAGTATTAGTCGTGAAAGACAGAAAGTTACTTAATATAGAACTTGGCAGAGTCTCTGCCGAAGAGTATCGCGAGCTCCCTCCATCGGGGCTCGTGGTCGTTTTGGATAATATCAGGAGTGCGCACAATGTAGGCTCAGCCTTCCGCACTTCGGATTCCTTCAAGATAGACAAGGTTTGCCTATGTGGCATCTGCGCGGTTCCGCCATCTGCAGAGATCCATAAGTCAGCACTGGGCGCAGAGGATAGTGTGCCATGGCAGCATTGGGATGACACCATGGACGCCGTCATGTCGCTGCGCGAGGAAGGGTACACCATCGTGGCCGTGGAGCAGACCGTGAACTCGCAGAAGCTTGATGCTTTTGTGCCGGAAGAGGGCGGACGCTACGCCCTGGTGTTCGGAAATGAGGTGGATGGTGTGCGCCAGGATGTGGTGGATGCCGCTGATTTCGCTCTCGAGATTCCTCAGTGGGGCACTAAGCATTCGCTCAATGTATCCGTTTCAGTAGGCGTCATCCTCTGGCATCTGCGCTCGCAGATGTGACAAATTGGCAGAATGCGCCTGGTGGCACAGGAGTTGAGTTTATCAATTGCAAAAGAAAACAATAAACACTTTATATTATGATCAAACCATTGGCAGACAGAGTAGTCATCGAGCCTCAGGAGGCTATGACTCAGACAGCGTCAGGTCTCTATATTCCTGACACAGCGAAGGAGAAACCACAGCAGGGTGTAGTAGTGGCTGCTGGCCCAGGCAAGAAAGATGAGCCTATGGAGGTGAAGGTCGGTGATGTGGCTCTTTATGGCAAGTATGCCGGTACCGAGGTCTCTGTAGATGGAAAGAAGTATCTTATCGTTAAGCAGTCAGACATTCTGGCTATTCTTTAATAGATTATCATTATGGCAAAGGATATTAAATTCGATGTTGACGTACGCGCCAAGATGAAGAGTGGCGTGGACGCACTTGCAAATGCAGTCAAGGTAACATTGGGCCCTAAGGGTCGTAACGTGGTCATTGCTAAGAAGTTTGGCGCACCGCATGTCACCAAGGACGGAGTGACCGTAGCCAAGGAAGTGGAGCTTGCAGATGCATTCGAGGATATGGGTGCTCAGATGGTCAAGGAGGTCGCCTCAAAGACCAATGACCAGGCTGGTGATGGTACCACTACCGCTACAGTGCTCGCCCAGGCTATCATAAACGTAGGCGTGAAGAATGTCACTGCTGGCGCAAATCCTCTTGATCTCAAGAGGGGTATCGACAAGGCTGTGGCTGCTGTAGTCGCTGAACTCAAGGCTCAGAGCCAGGAGGTGGGTGAGGACTACTCGAAGGTAGAGCAGGTCGGCACCGTATCGGCAAACAACGACCAGTTCATCGGAAAGCTCATCGCAGATGCCATGTCGAAGGTGAAGAAGAACGGCGTGATCACTGTCGAGGAGGCTAAGGGCACTGAGACCGAGGTCAAGGTGGTTGAGGGTATGCAGTTTGACAGAGGCTACCTTTCTCCATATTTCATGACAAATCCAGATAAGATGGAGGCGGAGCTTGAGGTTCCTTACATCCTTGTCACAGATAAGAAAGTCTCTTCGATGAAGGATCTTCTCCCTATTCTCGAGCCTATCGCTCGCGAGGGCAAGTCACTCCTTATCATTGCCGAGGATGTGGAAGGTGAGGCGCTGACCACACTCGTTGTGAACCGTCTGCGTGGCACCCTCAAGGTGGCTGCAGTTAAGGCTCCTGGCTTCGGTGATCGCCGCAAGGAGATGCTTCAGGACATCGCCGCACTTACAGGTGCCGTGGTGATCTCTGAGGAGAGAGGCTACACATTTGAGAATGCGACAGCGGATATGCTGGGTAAGGCTGAGAAGGTCACCATCACCAAGGAAAATACCACTATCGTGGGCGGCGCTGGCGATGCTCAGGCCATCGAGGATAGAGTGACTGTCATCAAGAACCAGATCGCCACTACCACTTCAGACTATGATCGCGAGAAGCTCCAGGAGCGTCTCGGCAAGCTCGCCGGAGGTGTCGCAGTCCTCTATGTGGGCGCTGCTACCGAGGTGGAGATGAAGGAGAAGAAGGATCGCGTCGAGGACGCTCTCAATGCTACCCGTGCAGCTGTCGAGGAGGGCTATCTTCCAGGTGGTGGCGTGGCGTACATCCGCGCAGCCCAGGCTCTCAAGGACCTCAAGGGTGACAATGATGACGAGACTACAGGTATCCATATCATTGCCAAGGCTATCGAGGAGCCACTCCGTCAGATCGCTCTCAATGCAGGTGTGGATGGCAGCGTGATCATCCAGAAGATTCGCGAGAATGCCGGTGACTTCGGATACAATGCCCGTACTGATGAGTTTGTGAATATGTATGAGGCTGGAGTCATTGACCCTACCAAGGTGGCTCGTGTAGCTCTTGAGAATGCCGCTTCTGTTGCGGGCATGTTCCTCACTACAGAGTGTGGTATCGTGGATATCCCAGAGCCAGCTTCTGCTGCTCCTGCGATGCCTGCAGGTGGAATGATGTAGTAGATCCTCCATATAATATATATAGGATGACGCCCGGGTTTTCGGGCGTCATTTCTTGTAAAATGCGTAAATACATGAAATGTTGTGCGTCGTTTTCCTTATGATTGATAAGCTATTTGTGTGGTAAAACGATAAACTTAAAATATTTTTGAATTATCGCTTGCAGATTCAGAAAAAGGTGCTACCTTTGCAATCCCGTTCGGGAACGGACGGTCAACAAGTTCAT
>JAKSJL010000095.1 GCA_024398295.1 Bacteroidales bacterium | reverse complement strand
TGCGTCTGACGACGCTGATTAGTGGGCTTGCAGACGCACATACCCATTCAAATGCGTCTAAGCAGCGTCCGGAAAGGCCAGCGGGACGCAAAAAGCCCTCGGCGTGGCGGAGAGCGACGGGCCGAGGGCTTAGGGGTTACCAAATGAGGGAGACGAGCGCCTGGGATGGGATGCCGCACTTCACTGAGTGGGTGCCATCCTTGAAGACGATGGCCGTCGCGGCGCCTTCGTTGCAGACGATGACGGCGTGGGTGCCGTCTGGGTTCAGGAAGGCCTGATACATCAGGCCGGACTGGGTGTAGCCGGAGGCACCGATGCGCGTCGCGCCAGGCTTGATGACCTTGGACGCGTGGGCGATGTTGTAGTAATGGCTCTGGCGGCTTGTGATGGTGTTTGTCGACGAATTCATGGTCACAGCGCCGAAGCATGTCGAGCAGCCACCTGGACGCCATGGGCCTCCCTTGTCATCAAGAAGGAGGTTCCACAGGGTCACGCCCATGTTGCCTCGCGACATGGTGTTCATGAAGATGTCGCGGAAGTCGTTGAGGAGGCACTTGGCGAAATCATAGTTCCATGTGCCAATGGAAGCCTCCGTGAAATAGATCTCCTTCTCGGGAGCCTTGTTCACGATATTTGTCAGCTCAGTGACTGAGCCACCGTAGTTGTGCCAAGCGGAGCCAGCCACATACTTGGATGCCTCTGGATCAGCGTAGATGTTCAGAGGGTAGCTCTTCTGGTCGGCTACATTGTCATAATTGTAATTATGATCGAACACCAGGATCTTCGTGTGGATGCCCGCCTTCTCGAACGCCGGGCCGAGGGCTGTCTTGATGAAGTCTCTCTGATCCTTCCAAGGCATGTACATTGACATGGAGTTGCCATGGTTCAGCGGCTCATTCTGGATGGTCATCGCGTAGATGTTGAAGCCCTCCTTCTCCATGGTCTGGATCCACTTCACGAAGTAGGTGGCGTAGTCCTCATAGCACTCTGCCTTGAGGCGGCCGGAAGTCCAGCTGTTGTAGTCGGCGGTGGTATTCACCTGCCTCTTCATCCAGCGCGGTGCGCTCCATGGGCTGGCAATGATCTTCACCTTAGGATTTATGGCGTAGATCTCGTGAAGGACAGGGATCACTTCTTCCTTGTCCCACTTGTTCACAGCGAAGTTCTCGATGCCCTTCGTGTCACACCATGTGTACTCGTCCATACCGAAGTCGGACGAGCCGATGCTGACTCTGATGAGGGACACGCCGAGGCCATCCTTCATGTCGAAGATCTCCTTGAGGAAGGCGGTCCTCGCCTCCTTGGTCATCTTCAGGAGGTTGTGGCTGGTGGAGCCGGTGATGGCGGCGCCGAAGCCGTCAATGGTCTGGTAGGTCTTAGCGTCTGAGATCGTGACAATGTTATCGGCCATGCCAGGGACCTTCTGGAAGGAGATCTCTGACTTCTCAAAGGCCATCTTCTGGTCCGCAGTGGTCACGTACACGGTAGCCTTCCCCACCTCCACTGGCTCTGGGCCTGGGGTCTCGCCACCTGATGGTTTCTTATCGCAACTGCAGCTCAGACTGAGCAGCATGGACGCCGCCATGACGGCAAACATTGTCTTTTTCATATCTATCTAACTTCGAAATCTACAGGTTCTCCCGATGCGGAATCATTTGACACCCAGAGCTTAAAGTCACCACTCTCCACCTTGCAGGTCATATCGAGACCGTAGAAGGCAAGCTCGGCTACAGGGAGCTCGAAAGTCAATGTCTTCGTCTCACCTGGCTCGAGGGTCACCCTGGCGAAGCGCTTGAGCTCCTTCACTGGGCGCGCCACTGATCCTACCACATCGTGTACATAAAGCTGAGCCACCTCTGTGCCCTTCACCTTACCTACATTTGCAATATCGTAAGAAATCTTGACAGTTTCATCCTTTCCGTAAGAATTCTTGTCAAGCTTCACATTCTTGATCTCAAACTCGGTGTATGAGAGGCCATATCCGAATGGGAAAAGCGGACCGTAACCAGAGTCAAGATAGTAGGTGGTGTTTCCAAGCGAGGTCTGGCCAGCCTGGAGAGGAATGTCTGCGAGAAGGGTCTCGGTGCCATTGCAAGGACGACCACCACGGTTGTGGTTGTAGTAGAAAGGCGCCTGGCCTGCCTCGACAAGCATGGTCATAGGGAGCTTTCCAGAAGGGGTCTCGCGGCCTGTGAGGAGGTCAGCGAGCGCCTCGCCACCCATGGTGCCTGGATGGAAGCAGTAAAGCATGGCGTCGCAGTTCTTGAGATCGCCGCCGATGGTGAGCTCACGACCAGCCATGATGACAGCGACGACAGGCTTGCCTGTCTGGCGCGCAGCTTCGATGAGCTGGCTCTGAGCGCCCTTCAGCCTGAGGTCTGACATGCTGTGGGCCTCGCCCGACATGATGGCCTCCTCGCCGACTACCACCACTACAGCATCAGCCCTGGATGCTGCTGCGCGCACCTTACCAAGGTTTGCGGTAGAAAGGTCGCGGGTGCTGGCGAGCACAGGCTCATAGATGACATTGAAGTCCTTCTGCAGCGCGGCGAGAGGGGTCACGGTGTGCTCCTTCTGGCCATCGAAGGTCCAGGTACCCATCTGGTCGTATGGGTTGTCTGCCAATGGTCCACAGAGGAGAATAGTTTTTTTATTGGTTAAAGGTAGGATGTTTTCATCATTCTTGAGGAGGATTGCAGACTCAAGCGCAGCCTGCTTGGCTGCTGCAAGGTGCTCTGGAGCGTAGTCCATGGCACCCGCCTTCTGCTCATCCACATAAGGGTTCTCAAAGAGACCCATCCTGAACTTGAGGCGGAGAATGTTCCTCACAGCGCGGTCAATGTCCTTCTCGCTGACCTTGCCTTCCTTCACGAGTTCCTCGAGATGGGCAATGAATCCGAAAGACATCATGTCCATGTCGACACCAGCGTTCAGCGAGAGCTCTGCGCTGTGCTTGAGGTCCTTGGCGAAGCCATGAGCGATCATCTCACCAGCTGAGTTCCAGTCGGTTACGACCATACCATCGAAGCCCCACTCGTTTCTCAGGACATCGGTGAGGAGCCACTTGTTTCCGGTAGAAGGAATACCATCGTTCTCATTGAACGAAGTCATGAGGGTGAGCGCGCCAGCATCTACGCCTGCCTTGAAAGCAGGGAGGTAAGTGTTTCTGAGTGAACGCTCTGGGATGGACACTCCATTGTAGTCGCGTCCGCCCTCGGCTGCACCGTATCCCACGAAATGCTTGATACATGCTGCCATGGAGGTAGGGTCCTGAGTGTCAGCGCCCTGGTAGCCGCGAACCATCGCGGCGCCCATGGTGGCGTCGAGATATACATCCTCTCCGGAGCCCTCGGCAACGCGGCCCCAGCGGGAATCGCGGGCGATGTCGAGCATAGGAGAGAAGGTCCACTTGATACCATACGATGTCGCCTCGATGGCCGCGATTCTCGCGCCCTTCTCTACAAGCTCAGGGTCAAATGTGGCAGCCTGGCCCAATGGAATTGGGAATACAGTATGGAAGCCATGGATGACGTCACGCGAAGCGATGACTGGAATTCCGAGACGGCTCTGCTCGACAGCAGCCTTCTGGACAGCATTGATCTCCACAGGATCCACGCAATTAAGGATAGAACCGCACTCTCCCTTGGCAGCGGCCTCGATGCTTGAATAACCGCCTGAAAGCTGGTTCATCTGACCGATCTTCTCTCTAAGTGTCATCTTTGAGAGGAGGTCATCGACCTTCTTCTCGATAGGGTCCTTAGGTGCACAGCTGGCCGCACAAAGACAAAGCAAGCCCAAAGCTATGTTAAATAACTTTCTCATTGTATGGTATTTAAGTGATTTTCTGAACTAAATTTTCTGGAAGACTCTCACATAGTCTACCTTCATGGTCACAGGAAGCGCAGCCTCGTTCACGCCCTGGGCTCCGCCCCAGCTTCCACCCCATGCGAGGTTGAAGATGACATAGAAAGGAGCATCGTAAGGCCAGTCACGCACACCGGTGCCTGGATTCCTGTAGTAGAGGGTCTTCTTTCCGTCCACGTAGAACTGGAAGTAGTCTGGTGTCCACTCCATTCCGTAAGTGTGGAACTCTCCCTCGGCACCCTTGCAGTATACCTCCTTGGTCACCTGGGTGTTGTTTGAATGGACATGGCCATCAGCATGGAGCGAAGATGACACATAGTCCTTGTGATAACCGACCTCCTCCATGATGTCGATCTCACCGTCATGAGGCCATGACTTGAAGTTCACTGGCATCATCCAGAATGCTGGCCAGGTACCCTTTCCCGATGGAAGGCAGATGCTTGCCTCGACGTATGCGTACTGCCAGCCAGTCTTGACATTGCCGTAGACACGGCCTGAATATATCTTACCATCCTCCTTGAAGCAATGGATTTCGAGATTTCCGTCCTTGATCTCAGTCACACGCTGTCCCTTAGGAGACTTGCCTGCGACATAGTTCTGAAGCTCGTTGTTCACCCATCCGGCGTTCTTCACCTCATGGCTCCACTTGCTGACGTCGAGGGTGCTGCCCTCGCTGAACTCATCCTGCCATACGAGCTTGTAACCCTGTGGAGTAGGGATCTCTGGCTCTACGTATACTGCACCATCAGGCTTCTTGAAGTCCGCTGGAGCACTGAAACCCGACCATACCATGATCTTTGAGAGCCTTGGGTTTGCAGTACAATCGAGGTGCTTGAGTCCCAGGAGGGAGCTGATGTCGAGTACCTCGAGATCATTGTCCGCACAGTCAAGGGAAGTAAGCTTAGGGAAGAGTGAGCAGAGCTCGCTCATGTCCTTGATGCCATATTTGTTCGCCTTGATCTGGGTGATGGATGCAGCCTCCACTGAAGAGAGGATGCCATCCTTGTCGGCATCATAGCCGTCGAGGAGTGCCTTCATGAAGCCTGCATCGGCTACCTTGACGGCCTCCACCTTATATGTCTGCTTTACAGGAACAGTCAGCTTGCCGCCACTGTAGTTCACCACTACATTTGACTCACGGTTCTGAAGTGCACTGTTCTCTGAAATGGTGACCTTGACCGTAGTCGTTCCCTCGGTGCCACCACCTGCAGAAAGCTTGATCCAGGTCTTGTCCTCTGCATAGATACCCCAGTCACAGTTTGACGTGACTACAATGTCCTTGGTCACGCCCTCATAGGACGCAGTAATTGATTCTACTGAGACTGATACCTTGTCAGTCTTCACCTCATCAGGTCCTTTCTTATCACAGCCTGAAGAACAAAGCACCGTCATTGTGACGAATGCGAGAGTAATCTGCAGAAGTCTATTCATTGTCTGATATAATAAAAAAAGAGAGGGGACGGGGACGCCCCCTCTCTTGAAAGCAAATCTTGATTATTTCTCCATGTGCTCCTGGAAGCAGATCTGTGTAGCAGATACTGTCTTACCTACTGGAACACGACCGAAGTCGAAGATTACGGTGAAGTCATTGTTTGACTGAGCCTGAGAGATCTTAGCCTTCTTGTATGTGAATGGAACACCAGCCTCGAGCTGAACGTTGCCATCATAGAAGAATGCGTGAGGATCGCCTTCGCCCTCAGGGTTACCTGTAAGCTTGATGGT
>JAKSJL010000094.1 GCA_024398295.1 Bacteroidales bacterium | reverse complement strand
ATCTGTCGGGGTCGCGTCCGGCATGGGCGGGAAATAGAGGGTTTCTCTGCCACGACCCAGATGAAACGGCGCATCCGTCGGGGTCGCGTCCAGCATGGGAAAGAAATGGACGGTTTCTATGCCACGACCCGGATGGAATGGCGAATCCGTCGGGGTCGCGGCAGGCAGGGGGAGTCGTGGCAGTGGCATGGGAGGGATGCGGCATGCTGGGGCGTGTCCTGAGTGTGAGTGGCAGTCTGGGTAGGAACCGTGGTCGCGTCAAGAGCAGCGCCGCGTCAGGGGCGGAGCCGCGGCGAAGGCGGGGAAAAAGCTGCGGCCACACGTGGCGAAAGGGGGTGAAAGATGGCGGATTATAGTGTAAAAATGTGTACCTTTGAGGAGACTAATTTAAACGCGATATGAAGAGTTTTGGATCGAAACCGTGGATGCTTCCACAGCCGGTACTCGTGATTGGCACATATGATAAGGACGGAAAGGCAAATGCCATGAATGCTGCCTGGGGTGGCACTTGGGATGCCGGCCAGATAATGATCAGCATGGGGGGTCATGCTACCACTGAGAACTTGAATCTGAATGATGGCGAGTTCACTGTGGCCTTCGCTACTGAGAAGACTATGGTCGCTTCGGATTTCGTGGGTATCGTGAGTGCGAAGAAGGACCCAGCGAAGATGGAGAAGACGGGCTGGACTGTGGAGAAGGCGCCTTCTGTGAAGGCTCCATTGTTCAAGGAGTTTCCTATGACCATGGAGTGCCGCATCGTGAATAAGATCGATGAGTCGGAGACAGGCTATTACCTGGTCGCTGATGTGGTGAACATCCTTTGCGACGAGGCTTATCTCAATGAGGCTGGCAAGCCTGACGTGGAGAAGATGGGCATCATCACCTTCGATCCGGTGAATCATGGCTATATCAGGCTTGGCGAGAAGGTGGGACAGGCGTTCAGCTGCGGCGGTGCACTTAAGTAGCACATGCCTTTTATTGAATAATTGGATTCATATGAACCAGATTTTTTCTACTCAGGACGGCCTGTGCATTGGCTTCACTGATGATGATTTCGCAGACAAGATGCTCATCTTCAAGTATAACAAGGAGCTGGGCAAGCTTGGCGTGGCCATGATGGATGGGGACAAGGTGCTGGGCAAGTTCACGCTTGCGCCTGAGCACACCTGCAAGGTGATTGCTGACTACCTGGACTCTGTGAATGCTTATGACAAGGCCGCTCATCCAGAGCACATAAAGAAGGACTGATATGCTTTCTCTCAAACATCTATACAAGATCGGTCGTGGACCTTCAAGCAGCCACACCATGGGCCCTGCCAGGGCGGCGGAGCTCTTCATGCAGCGTTGTCCAGCTGTGGACAGCTACCGCGTTACGCTTTATGGCAGCCTCGCTGCTACGGGCAAGGGGCATATGACAGATGCCGCTATCATTGACGTTCTTTCTGCCAATGCTCCAGTGGAGATAGTCTGGAAGCCCGAGGTGTTCCTTCCGAAACACCCCAATGGAATGCTCTTTGAGGGCCTGAAGGATGGTGCCGTGGTGGACTCGTGGACTGCCTTCAGCATTGGCGGTGGCGACCTCTATTGGGACGGCATGGAGAAAACTAATGACAGTGATCTGTATACACTTACCACCATCAAGGACATCCTCAAGTGGTGTGATGAGAATGGAACATCGTACTGGGAGTATGTGGAGCTGTGCGAAGGCCCGCAGATCTGGGACTTCCTCAGAGTGGTGTGGAAGCAGATGTGCGAGACCCTTGAGGCTGGACTTCATACGGAGGGCGTGCTTCCTGGCGGTCTGCATGTGCGCCGCAAGGCTGCAGACTATTATGTGAAGGCGAGGGGTTATTCGGATTCATTGAAATCCAGAGGTACCATATATGCTTATGCGTTGGCGACTTCCGAGGAGAATGCAGGTGGCGGTATCATTGTCACTGCACCTACCTGCGGGTCGTGCGGCATCCTGCCTGCTGTGCTGTATCATTGTTACAAGTCCAAGGATTTCCATGAGGACCGCATCCTTCGCGCCCTCGCCACTGCCGGACTTTTCGGAAATGTGGTTAAGGAAAATGCCTCTGTATCAGGCGCTGAGGTGGGCTGTCAGGGCGAAGTGGGCGTGGCTTGCGCGATGGCTGCGGCTGCGGCTTGCCAGCTCTTCGGCGGCACGCCTTACCAAATAGAGTATGCTGCGGAGATGGCGCTGGAGCATCATCTTGGCCTCACCTGCGACCCTGTGTGTGGTCTGGTGCAGGTCCCTTGTATCGAGCGCAATGCCATGGCGGCTGCGCGTGCGTTTGATGCCAATGTCTACGCCTCCTTCTCGGATGGCCATCATTCTGTGAACTTCGACAGGGTAGTGCAGGTGATGAAGGAGACCGGTCATGACCTTCCTTCTCTGTATAAGGAGACCGCTCAGGGAGGACTTGCGAAGAATAGATAATTTTTTTCAAAAATATTTGAAATTTTTCGAGCTTGTGCTGTACTTTGGCACAAGCTCGCTTTATCTTTGCATCAACAAACAGATACAAGGATATGGGAACACTTCTTTACTCAATCTTCAGCGTCGTTGTTTACGCTGTCATTCTTCTCTTCTGCACCGTTATCTTCGCAGGAGCGTTCATCACTCTCATGAAGCAGATCATGACTGAGCTTAGGGTAAGCGCACGTCTTCGTCAGACTCAGGTAGTAGTGACTAAGCCACATATAAATAAGTCTCGCACTGCGGCGAGACCTTGTGTTCCTAGCTACTCGACTGAGGGCTAGATTCTAGAGTATGTTTCTTTCCTTCAAATCAGCGATATAATGAGCCGTATCAGTGAAAACCACTCCATCCATTCCGGCCGCCAGAGCCGCTTCGATGTTTATTTTCCTGTCGTCTGCGAAGAGACATTCCTCCGGTTTCAGACTGAACTTCCTGAACAGATGGTCGTAGATCTCAGGCTCCGGTTTGATGACCTTTACGTCTGATGATACCACGAATCCGTCGAGCAGATCGAAGATGTGGTACATCTTGAAGGTCGTGTAGACCTGGTCGCACCAGTTCGACAGTCCGTAGAGCATATAGCCCTTCTGCTTCAGCTCTGTGAGAAGCTCGTACATTCCTGGCATCTCACAGATGATCAGGTTTGGATAGTTATGCTTGTAGATCTCAAGTTCTCTTGTGAACTGTGGATACTCGACCTTCAGGTTCTCGCACATCTGCTCGAATGACTCCACTCCGCGGTCTTCGCGCTGCTGCTGTTCTTCTGTCTTGATGGTCTTTATGAAGCCCTCGAGATCACACTGGTCATCAAAGATCTTTCTGAGCTGTCCTATGAAGTCATAGTCCACGAGGACCTTGCCGAAATCAAATACGAGATTCTTGATCATATTTTAGTAGTATAGTTTGATGTATCCAGAGACTGGGATACTGATTCTTGATATTCCTTTCTTGACAGATGGAGCCTTGACCATCCTTCCATATGCATTGTAAGCCTCCACCTTCGATGGGGTCTTGTCAAGTGAGACATACACACCATCTGAGCCAGTGGCATTGATGATGTATGTGTCCCTGTCGCATGATGCCACATCGACCATGATGTCATCCTGGTAGGCGGCTATGATCCACTCCTTGTCATTGGCTGCCTCGATGGTAGGGTAGCCGGCTTCAGGATGTGAAGGGTAGAAGTCGCCCTCGAGGAGAGTAGCGCGATGCTTCTGGCTGAAGTCCAGCCAGTGCTTTATGACATTCTTATGCGCCTGACTTATGTCTTCGAGCATCACTGAGTACTGAATAGTGCCGAACAGAGCCGAAATAATGCCCCTTCCAGCGTTCTCTGGGCTCTCTGCGGCACTCCATTCTATCATGTCTGAATGGACGGCTGTAGAGCCGGATGTGAGCCTCAGGTTCGCGATGCCTATCCTGTTGGCCTGATGGTCACCGGGACAGTCGCTCACGCGGAGCATGTTTCCGTACTGACGGATGGCTGGGCCTATATATGACTGCCTGAACTCAAGCAGCACCTCGGGATTCATCTCGAAGAGCTCGTCGTGAATCTGTTTCATCAGTGCATTGACAGCCTCAGGGACACTCTTGAAGTCTCTTCCAGCATAGTTCTGAGCAATGGCTGGATCGGTGCCGCTTATCTTGAACTGGTCGATGAAGTCAAGTTTGAATCCATCCAGACCCCAGTCTGACATTGCCTTCACATATAGACCTACCAGATGCTCGCGTACCTCAGGGAAGCGAGGATCGAGGACGAGGACATTGCCATGGTCTTTGATGGTGAGAGCCATGTCCTTGAAGCGCTCCCATGCATTGGAATGTATGCCCACATAAGGTACAGAGTACCACAGCATGTATTTCATGCCCATGCGGTGCACCTGGTCGACATGGTCCCACATGTTCGGGAAGCGGTTTTCCACGACCTCCCAGTCGCCGCAGAACGCGTAGCCTCTGTTTGTGTCCTCGGTCTGCCAGCCATCATCCACGATGATGGTCTTCATGCCCAGCTCGACAGCCTGCTTGCACTCAGCCTCGATTTTATGGGCGAAGACGCTCTGATGGAACTGATACCAGCTCGAGTAGAGCGGGTCCTTCGCCTGGCTAGGCACGGCGCATGGCTTGCAGCCCGCTGCCTCACTCATCCAAGCAGCTGCCTCCTGGATGCTTTTCGCCCAGAAGAGGTTTCTGGTGTCGAAGCAGATGGTGGTCTCGTAATGCGAGAGGGGAGCGTGAGGCGCAGTGAAATACCTGATGCGGCCGCTGAGCATGCATCCCTCCTCTCTCAGTCCGACCTCCGCCACCACCTCATCGAAGACCTCGCTCATGGCGATGGTGAGCCTATTTCTGTTTGAGTCATTCAGAAACTGATACAGCGGCATGCCGGAGCAGATGTTCGACCTGTACGAAGCAGCCCAGTCGGGCTTGATCTGGAAGCGCGAAGTGCCATTCACGCTCCACAGGTGGTGAGCATCATTCTGGGGCAGGGCAAAGCTCACGCTGAATGGAGCAGGCACAGCCTCCTCAAATCCATCCATCTCGATCTTCAGATACTCTCTGCCATTCTCATAGCTAGTGCTCAGCCTGAAAGACCAATTCAGGTCGTCGCAATCCACTCTCACCTCGCCAACGCTGCGCGTGCCGATGCTCTGCGCCCATCCGCTGACAGCCACGAGGGCTGATATCAGAAACAATGCTATCCTTTTCATAGTGCTAATATATGAAAAATATTCGCAACATGAAAACGGGTTCGCGGGACGCAAACACCCATCATCATGCGTCTGAGCATAGCCGGGATGAGGCCTCGGGACGCAAAAGCGCCCCTGTTTGCGTCTGGCGACGCTGAATAGTGGGTTTGCAGACGCAAATGCCCACTCAAATGCGTCTGAGCAGCGGCCGGAAGGGCCCTCGGGACGCAAAAGCGTCCCTCTTTGCGTCTGGTGACGGTGACAAATGGGTTCGCAGATGCAAATACCCATCATCATGCGTCTAAGCAGCGCCCGCAAGGTCCGGCGGGACGCAAAAGCGCCACTGTTTGCGTCTGGCGACGCTGAAAAGTGGGCTCGCAGACGCAAAAGCCCACCAACATGCGTCTGAGCACGGCCGGGATGAGCCA
>JAKSJL010000093.1 GCA_024398295.1 Bacteroidales bacterium | reverse complement strand
AAATGGAGGATTTCTGTGCCACGACCCGGATGAAACGGCGCATCCGTCGGGGTCGCGTCCTGCAGGATCAGGAAATGGACGGCGAGGATGGCCGGAGGGGGAAGGAGACAAAAAAACTGACCCCGTTGGGGGCCAGTTTTTCGTGCTATGTGGACGCTGCTTAGAGCGTGTTGTATGCAGGGGAGAAGGTGTCGCCGAGCTGGACGTTTCCGGTGGTGAGACCCTTCTTGAGCCACTTTGAGCGCTGAGCTGAGGTGCCGTGGTTGAAGGAGTCAGGGACGCTGTAGCCGCGAGCTTTCTTCTGGAGATAGTCATCGCCGATCTTTGATGCTACGTTGAGGCCTTCCTCCACGTCGCCCATCTCGAGCGAGCCGAACAGGGCGTTGTCATAGTAGCCCCAGATACCGGCGAAGAAGTCTGCCTGGAGCTCCAGGCGGACGCTTATCTTGTTTGACTCGGTCTGGCTTGTCTGTGACATCTTCTTGTGTGCATCGCCAAGGATTCCGAGGAGGTACTGGACATGATGTCCTACCTCATGGGCGATTACGTATGCGTATGCGAAGTCTCCGTCTGCTCCGAGCTGCTTCTTCATAGATGAGAAGAAGGATAGGTCGAGATAAACGCAATGGTCAGCGCTGCAGTAGAATGGACCTGAAGATGATGTGGCGCCGCCACATCCTGACTGGACTGCTCCTGAGAAAAGGACGAGGGTAGGTGCCTGGTATTCACCCCAGCCCTGCTCTGCGAAAATCTTGGTCCAGACATCCTCGGTACCTGCGAGGATCTGGCGAGAGAAGCGTGCAAGCTCCTGCTCCTCGGCTGTGAACTGAGTCTGGTCGACCTGGGTCTGCTCGATACCGCCGCCTACGCCGCCCATGCTCTGGACATTGTTCACTACGTCACCGAGATCACCTCCCATGAGAAGGGTGATGAGTCCCACGATGATCACGCCACCGATTCCGAGTCCTCCGGCTGTTCTGACCATACCGCCTCTACCTCTGCGGTCGTCTACATTTGTACTTTCTCTTCTTCCGTCAAGTTTCATTTCTGTATGTCTTAAAGTTTGAATCCGTAAAATTAGATAAATCTCTTAAATCCAGCAAGTACACGCGAGATTCCTTCCTTGAAAACAGAATGCGGGCATGCGAGGTTTATGCGCATGAAGTCGCCGTCGCCGTACATTGTGCCAGAGTTTATCCACACTTTCTCATTGGCCACAAGGCTGTCCTGCATCTCCTTGGTAGTCACTCCCTTAGCGGTGATGGCGCGACAGTCGATCCATGCGAGGTAGGTGCCTTCAAGCTTTACTACTTTGATTTGAGGCATCTGCTCCGAGATCATCGACTTGAGGATCTGATAGTTCTCCCAAAGATAGGCGTTCAGCTGCTTGAGCCACTCCTCGCCGTCCTCTGAATATGCCGCCATGAGGGCAGGCACGCCGAGAGGGTTCAGGTCGCAGTGCTCAAACTTGTTTATGGTCTTATTGATGGCTGCGCGCTTCACAGGGTCAGCGGCAATGATGTTCGCTATCTCGAGTCCGGCAATGTTGAAGGACTTCGATGGAGAGCAGAAAGTGACAGAGGCCTGCTGGAACTCTTCCGATATGGAAGCGAATGGTACATAAGCGTTTCCTGGCATCTCAAGCTCGCAGTGGATCTCGTCGGAGACGATGGTGACGCCGTGCTTGAGGCAGATTTCACCCAGCCTGTTGAGCTCCTCGCGAGTCCAGATTCTTCCTGCTGGATTCTGAGGGTTGCAGAGGATGAACAGGGTAGCGGCAGGGTCCGCGCAAAGACGCTCGAGACCCTCGAAATCCATCTTGTATGTAGGCTGATCGCCGCTTTCATCGTAGATGAGCGGGCTCAGGAGCATCTCCCTTGAGTTGTTGCGTACGCTCGAGAAGAAACAGTTGTACGCTGGCGTCTGGAATATCACCTTCTCGCCAGGCGCAGTAAGCGCATCCACAGCCACCGAAAGTGCTGGGACAATGCCGCTGATATACTGTATCCACTCTTTCTCGATCTTCCACCCACGCCTCTTCTGGAACCAGTCAATTACATGCTGGTAGTACTCTTCAGGTACGTAGGTGTAGCCAAATACTCCATGCTCCACTCTCTTGCGCACAGCGTCAAGGATGAATGGTGCGGCCTTGAAGTCCATGTCTGCGACCCACATAGGGATGACATCTGTTGTAGGACATTCATCCCACTTGACAGAGAAGCTTCCTCTTCTGTCGACTATTTCATCGAAATCGTATTTCATCTATCGTGTAATTATTTCACAATCAGCTGGTTTCTTGATGTTCTGGTCAATGATGACCTCGCCGTATCCGTCTGCTTCGATGCGGCCGCTGCGAGGGTTCTTCACCGAAGTCACGCTGCCGTTTATGGTGGCGTGCACGGTGGAGTACTCAAAAGCGAGGTCAGCATCAGGCTCGAAGGTGCAGTCCTCGAGTATCAGGTTCTCGGCGTAGCAGAGAGGCTGTGAGCCTCCGATGTGGCAGCGCACCAGCTTCAGGTTGCGCGAATGCCATCCGAGGAACTCTCCGTTGATGACAGAGTCATAGACGGTCACATTGTCAGTCTCCCAGAAAGCGTCCTTGGTCTGAAGGTTCGAGTCGTGGATTTCCACATCGTGACAATACTGGAACGAGTAGTTGCCCTGGAGCTTGAAGTTCTTGACCTTTATGTCACTTGAGTGCATGAAGATGTAGTCGCCTTTCTCCACCTCTACATTCTCCATCTCGATCTGATGGCATCCCCACATGGTCTCGCCAGCATTCGGTATGCGGACATTCTTGAGCTTGATGCCGGTCATCTCACGGAACATCTTCGGCGCCTCTATGAGAGTATCCGTCATCTCGAGGTTCTTCGAGTACCAGAGCGCGGCGCGCGCACCTTCTGTGAACAGGCACTCCCTTACCTTGAAACCATCGCAGCACCAGAATGGGTACTTGCCCTCGAAGCGGCATTTAAATGCCTCTATGTTAGACGTTTCCTTGAGCGATGACTCTCCAGCATGGATGGTCACATCCTCCAGATAGAGGTCGTGGGTGCAGTAAAGGGGCCTTTCGCCACCAAATTCTTTTCCAATTATCTTTTCCATTATTTATGCTATTCTTTTCTTCATCCATTTTTCTCCCTTTATGCGCCACAGGAAGAGCAGCCCTCGCACATTGAGCTCAATGCACATCGCAATCCAGTAGCCCACAAGACCATATATAGGCGTGATGATGACGGCCAGCCCGATGCGGACCATCCACATGCTCACGAGATTTATCACACTTGGCACCATGGTATCGCCGGCGCCGACGCAGCATCCGTAGCCGACAATGGAGACCCCGTAAAGGGTCTCTGCGAAGGCTTCGATGCGGAGGACCTTCGCGCCCAGGCTGATGACCTCGGGGTCATTGGACAGCATATCCATGAGCTGCGGGGCGAAGATGAACAGCACCACGGCGAGAAGTGTCATGGCGCCTGCTCCCATGCTGACCGTGATGCGCGAGAAGCTCTTCGCAAGGTCCTTCCTGCGTGCGCCGAGACTCTGGCCAATGAGCGCGGTAGCCGCGTCGCTGATACCGTATCCCGGCAGGTAGCAGAAACTTTCTGCAATGATGGAGAATGAGTTTGCCGCTATCGCAATGGTGCCGAGTGGAGCCACGATCACGGTGCTGGCCACGTAGGCGCCCTTGCTGATGACATTCTGCAGCCACATTGGACCAGTGATGCCCCAGGCATTCTTCAGACAAGTCCTTGTCGGTATGAAGCTTCCGCTGTCCTGGAATATGTTCAGTTCAGGTGATTTCCTCAGCAGGAACCAGAGCATGGCTCCGGCCGTGACGAGCTCGGCGAGGCCGGTGCCCAGCGCAGCGCCCTTCACTCCCATGTCGGCCACGAAGATGAAGAGGTAGTTGAACAAGACATCCAGCACACACATGGCTATCTCCAGGATGCTTGGCACCTTCATGTTACCGCTGGCCTGGAGCATGGCGCCGGCTGTGAAGACGAGCTGCATGGCGGGGAGGAAGCTGGCGTAGATGAGGAAGTAGGCGCTGGCATCGTTGACGATGTCTGCGCCGCCTCCGAGCCAGCCCGGGAGCACGCCGCTGATACCCACCCCGACGCCTGCGAGAAGCAGGCTGAAGATGAGTACAGCCATGATGCCCATCCTGAGCACCTGGCGCGCCTTCACGAAATCATTGGACCCGATCAAATGCGCTATCTGCACGGAGAATCCCGACGCGGTGGCGATGCAGAATCCTCCAAATACCCATGTGCTGGTGGATACAAGTCCAATGGCGGCAGACTGCGCGGCTCCGAGCCTTCCCACCATCGATGCGTCGATATACGACATCAGCACCGATGATATCTGCGCCAGGATGGCGGGAAGGCTCAGGATCACCGCAAGCTTCAGCTTGTCGGCGCCGGAGAGTTCGCCACCTTCCCTGATGCGGGAGAGGAGTATGTCCTTAGTCATTGCCATAAATCTTACAAATTTAACAATGTTTTTGCTAACTTTGTCCCGGTTGGTTATACTCTTTTTTGGTTATGGACACATCGAAGCTTGCAGGGCACATCTCCTGCTTCTCGGCATATCTTATTTTCGGGGTCAATATTGTGATCTGCAAGGACATATCCGGAAGCACCTTCATCTCGCCGCTTGAACTTTTCACACTGCGCGCCATCGGCGCCAGCATCCTCTTCTGGCTTGCTTCCGTCGTCCTTCCAGGGCCAAGAGCAGAGAAGATGTCTGTTTCCGACCTCCCACGCGTCTTCGTAGCCTCGATGCTGGGGCTTTTCCTCACGCAGGTCTCATTCCTCTTCGCGTGCAAATGCACCACTCCGGTGGACATCTCGCTCATGGGAACATTGTCCCCTATAGCCACCATGTTCATAGCGGCTGTGGCCCTCAAAGAACCTATTACTTCGAAGAAGGCGCTGGGTGTGGCCATCAGCTTCATCGGCGTGATCTGCCTCATCCTGAACAGCACGCATGCAGCCTCTTCCATTGACCACACCACGCCAGCAGGCTGGGCCCTCATGTTCGTGAACATGTTCAGCTTTGCCCTCTATCTGGGAATCTTCCGCCCGCTCATCCGCAAGTACAGCGCCATCACCTTCATGAAGTGGATGTTCCTTTTCTCGGCCATAGTCTCCCTCCCGTTCACAGCCCGTGGCCTCCTGACGGAAGTTCCTTACAGCCAGATTCCTACGACCTATTATCTGGAGCTGTCATACCTCATAGTCATGGCCACATTCGTGGCATACTTCCTGGTCCCTGTCGGCCAGAAGAGGCTTCGTCCTACCGTCGTCAGCCTCTATAACTACCTCCAGCCAATCATTGCCATAGCGATAGCCATCAGCGTCGGCATGGACAGCATGTCCTGGCCGAAAGCGCTCGCCGCGGCTGCCGTCGTCGGCGGAGCAGTCCTCGTGAACTTCTCCCGCGCCGCTTCCCACTAGGCTCCAGCTGGCCTCCCACTAGGCTTCAGCTAGACTTCCATTAGGGGCTCCAGTCAGCCTTCTCCCGACCCTTGCGCACAGAATCGCCATCCAGCGCGCTGCAGCTGCGCAAGTGTCGCTGGGGCGTGTGGAACGCTGGCTGAGGGTGGGATGGCGGACCCGTGGCCGCCCATGGCCTCGTGAATGGG
>JAKSJL010000092.1 GCA_024398295.1 Bacteroidales bacterium | reverse complement strand
ATATCCTCCTTGACGCTCCATCTGTAAGATACTTCAAGTCGGATACTCTAACTCCAGTAAGACCAAGCTTGTATGGTGCCTGGTCACCATATGGTATGATACGTACTCTTTCTCTCTTTGCTACAGCGTCTGCAGTCTGCCTCCGTCATCCCATCCCGGCTGCATCTTGCCCTTGCGGGTGTCGTCGATCAGCGTCTGCAGCATGTGCATGGCATATTCGGGACGCGCTGTGCTCATGTAATGCTGGATGCGGTCCACCTTGATGCGCTGATATGCTCCTGGAAAGGTGTTGAAGTTCTTCCATACTTCCGGGTCGGCCCTCAAGGCCTCGATGACCCAATCCTCAAAGATGAAGTTCATTGGGTCGCAGTCAGGCATCACTGCCAGTCCTGCCGATGTCATCTCCCCTATCCTTATGAGTCTGCGGCAACGTTCCACATTGTTCCAGCACCAGTTGCTTCGCTTGCGTCTAGGTGTGAAGTGCTGGATAGGCTTCCCGCCGTCAATCCTCTTCTGCGTGCTGTCGATCCAGCCGAAGCACAGCGCAACCTCGACGGCGTCCACGTAGCCTACGACGCCTGGGTATGGATCTCTCGCCCTGTTGACACGCAACCAGAAGTCCGGCACCTTGTCGTGATTCTCAAGGTACCAGGCATAGAGTTCCTCTCGTGTGTGAATGTCCAGTAGGTTACTTACTTCCATACGCACATTGCGGACTAAGAACTCATATCATATAAGACTCACAATCAGTCCTTGGAGATGATCCTGGTGAGGATGGCGCTGACGATGTAGAGGCCGGCGAGTATCCAAGCTATGCCCTGGTAACCGAGAGGGGCCTGGAAGATCTTCACGATAAGCGGGCCTACGACAGCCGCGAGGCCGGCACCGAGGTTGAGCACCGACACGGCTGCTCCCTTGTCGCGACTGACCAGTGAAGGCACGAGTGCCGAGAGAGGGACATAACCAGCCAGCATGATGCACCAGAGAGTGCCACAGAGCAGGATGAACCAGAAGTTGTTCAGGATCTGAGGTGCATAGAAGAATAGCAGGACAGTCACCGCGCATCCTACGCCACCGAACCAGGTGACGGTCTTCGCGCAGCCTATCCTGTCACCAATGATTCCAAAGATGAGATTGAACAGGATGTTGAAGACGAAGATAGTGCCCCAGATAGCAGCCCAGTCACCCTCGCTGACGCCGTACTGTGCCATGTAGAGAGGCATGAACACGACGAATGCGAACTGCGAGGTCGTGTTGATGACTCGCACGATACCTCCAAGAAGCACCTTCGGCTCGCGCCACATGATGCTGAGGCCATGGAACAGCTCAGCGATGCGGTTACGTTTCTCGCCCGCACCACTCTCGTCCGATGTGGTATCGATGAAGCAATTCGTACTCTCCGACTTGTTCACAAGAAGCGCCAGGATGGCTCCCACAGCCGCAAACAGTCCTGCGGAAGCGAGGGTCGCCACCACGCCGATATGGTTCTTCGCGAAGACTCCGTAGTAGGCGCCAAGCACGTTAAGTCCACCTGTAAACACGAACCAGAACCAGCCCTGCGCACTGCTCAGGCGGCTCTTCTCGACCCTGTAGGTGATCCAAACCATGAAGGTGTATGCGAAGAGTGGGTAACCTAGTCCCTTCACAGCGTAGGTCAGCAGGAGCACAGTCGGGTTCATGCTTGTCACGCCCCAGAAGGCGAAGCCGAGCACACCAAGGATATACAGCGCGAAACCGGCAAACATGGTCTTGCGAATGCCGAAGGTCTCGCCGATCACACCTGAGAGCCAGGACGAGATGGCTACCGTGAAGCCATAGACGGAGAACAATGTGGCAGGGTCGATGCCTTCGCCATTCATATAGGCGCTAAGCCAGGTCTGCTCGATGCCATCTCCCATCATGAACACGAGGACTCCCACGAATCCCCAGAGCAAGCTTTTAGGCAGCCCGGCCTTCTCAAGAACAGTCATATTTCTATAGTCAAAATGAAGTTATCAATTGGCGATGAGCCTCAGCAGGTACTGTCCGTACTGGTTCTTGGCCATCGGCTGCGCCAGCTCGTGGAGGCGCTCAGGGGTCACCCAGCCATTCTCGAAGGCAAGGCCTTCCAGGCAGGCTATCTTGATGCCGGTACGCTTCTCGAGCGTCTCCACAAAGATGGAGGCGTCAGCAAGCGAGTCATGGGTGCCGGTGTCAAGCCATGCGAACCCACGTCCCAGGGTCTGCACCTTGAGGGTACCGTCGGCGAGGTACTTCTGGTTCACCGAGGTGATCTCCAGCTCGCCGCGAGCGGAAGGCTTCACGTTCTTCGCCACCTCCACGACGCTGTTCGGATAGAAGTAGAGGCCCGTGACGGCATAGTTTGACTTCGGATGCGCAGGCTTCTCCTCGATGGAGAGGCAGTTGCCATCCTTGTCGAACTCGGCGACTCCGTATCTCTCGGGGTCATTGACCCAATAACCAAAGACTGTGGAGAGACCCTTGTCCGCGTCAGCCACGGCCTGGCGGAGCATCACGTCGAAACCCGCGCCATGGAAGATGTTGTCACCCAGCACCATGCACACGTTGTCGTCGCCGATGAACTCCTCGCCGATGATGAAGGCCTGGGCGAGTCCGTCAGGTGAAGGCTGCTCGGCGTAGGTGAAGCTCACGCCGTAGTCGCTGCCGTCACCGAGGAGCCTACGGAAACCAGGCAGGTCCTGCGGGGTGGATATGATGAGGATGTCTCGTATGCCTGCCAGCATGAGCACGCTGATAGGATAGTAGACCATCGGCTTGTCATAGATGGGGAGCAGCTGTTTGCTAACGCCCTTGGTGATGGGATAGAGGCGGGTTCCGCTGCCTCCTGCGAGTACGATTCCTTTCATATTTCTATCTTCCCTTGTACATTGATTCGTAATACTTCTGGTAGTCTCCGGACGTCACGTTGTCCATCCAGTCCTGGTGGTCGAGGTACCATCTGACGGTCTTCTCGATGCCCTCCTCAAACTGCAGGGACGGCTCCCAGCCGAGCTCCCTCTGGAGCTTGGTCGAGTCAATGGCGTAGCGCGCGTCGTGGCCGAGCCTGTCGGTGACGTATGTGATGAGGCCCATGTCCTCGCCCTCGGCGCGGCCAAGAAGGCGGTCCACAGTGTCAATGAGCACCTTGATGATGTCTATGTTCTTCCACTCATTGAAGCCGCCGATGTTATAGGTCTCCGCCACCTTGCCATCATGGAAGATGATGTCAATGGCTCTGGCGTGGTCTTCCACGAAGAGCCAGTCACGCACGTTCTCGCCCTTGCCGTATACAGGGAGAGGCTTGCGGTGACGGATATTGTTTATGAACAAAGGGATGAGCTTCTCAGGGAACTGGTACGGGCCATAGTTGTTCGAGCAGTTCGTCACGATGGTAGGCATGCCGTATGTGTCATGGAAGGCCCTCACGAAGTGATCGGAAGAGGCCTTGGATGCTGAATATGGCGAGTGAGGGGCATACTTGGTGGTCTCGTAGAAGAAATCCTCGCCGTACGCCTCATGGTGCGCCGACGACGCCTTGGTGCTGAACGGAGGCTCTATGCCCTCCGGATGGGTCATCTCGAGCGCCCCGTACACCTCGTCGGTGCTGATGTGGTAGAAGCGCTTGCCCTCCCACTTCTCAGGGAGGCTCTCCCAGTAGAGCTTGGCAGCCTGCAGCATGCTCAGCGTGCCCATCACGTTCGTGCGGGCGAATGTGAACGGATCCTTGATGGAGCGGTCCACGTGGCTCTCGGCCGCAAGATGGATCACTCCGTCCACATGCTCGCTCTGCATGAGGGCGTATATGGTGTCGAAGTCGCAGATGTCAGCCTTCACGAAGATGTAGTTCGGCCTGTCCTCGACATCCTTCAGGTTCGCGAGGTTGCCCGCGTAGGTGAGCTTATCGACGTTGATTATATGATAGTCAGGATACTTGTTCACGAAGAGGCGAACGACGTGCGAGCCGATGAATCCGGCTCCTCCAGTGATTATGATGCTTCTCTTGTAGTTCATGTCTCCAAATTTAGCGAATCAAAACGACTAATCAAACTATCGTCCCCTCAGTTCGTTGTAGTACCTGACGAATATCTCCTTCGGAGTGCGGCGGGTGAAGATGCTGCGGGTGATATGCTTGAAGGTGAGATGGTCGAGTTCCCTGCCCTGCAGGCGGGCCTTGATGCGCTTCACCATCTCGGCAGTCCATACTCCCAGACCAAGCAGAAGGTAGCTGAGGGCCCTGCCGCGAGAGAAAAAGATAAGCGAGCCGCGCACAGCCGCGGGGCGCACGGCTGGGGAGAGCCTCGACGCGGTGGTGCGCCACTTGTGGGTCACCACGAGCTCCGAGTCGCACCAGACGCCGTAGCCCCTCTCGCGTGCGAGCGTGGAGAGAGCTATGTCCTCAGGCGTGAAGTAGTAGGTCTCGTCGAACCAGCCCAGCTCACGGAAGACATCGGTGCGGATGAGGAAGCACGCGCCGGTGATATTGGATGTCTCGAAGAGGCCGGAGCCATTGTCAATGGGTTCTTTGTATAAATGCCACTGCTGCAGCACGTACTTGTACGCAGGGTACGGAGGGCGGCCGCAGAGCTGGAGCGAGCCGTCGGCATTGACCAGCCGCGGGCTCACTATGGCAGCATCCGACGGAAGCCTCCCGAAGTCAGCCACCAGCCCGTCGATGAGCGGCATGGAGAACTCGGTGTCGTCGTTCAGGACCAATGTATACGCTCCCCTGACCTGGCGCAGCGCGAGGTTGTTGTTCTCGGCGAAGCCGCGCAGCTCGTCACTCTCGATGAAGGTCACCCATGGGAAGTCCTGCCTGGCCTTCTCGAGGTTCGCCTTGTCGAAAAGATACGCTACCACGAAGGTCTCATGCGACACCGTGGTGTGCTCCTGTATGCTCTGAAGACAAGGATAGAGGTTATCCATCCTGTTCATGCACACTATCACTATGCTTACTTCTGGATTCATACGGAACTATCTATGCAACAAATACCTGAAACCTGGGTGATTGCGCGTGTTCTGTCTATCAGGAAGAAGGAATCCCACCTTCACTCCGCACTCGCGCACCGTCCACAGGAACGACAGCTGGTCGCGTCTGCAGAAATGAACCACACGCTCCCACCAAAGCTCGTCGAACCTGACGATAACCGGGTCGTTGTGGCGGCGGAAGATGAGGTTGTTCTCCATCATGCCCGCGTGGCGTGGGACCCCATGCAGGAACAACGTCGCCCAGATGGCAAGTAGCCTAGGGTAGGAGATGTAGCGCATGTCGCGGCACTTTTTCGCCTCCTCGTAGACGCAGTCGCGCGACGGGTGAGGAACGCCGCAGTAGGTCTCGCCAGAGGCCAGCTTCTGTCTCGCCGCCTCATACAGGCTGCCATCGAGTATCTCTATGTTGCCATCTATCCACACGCTCGCCTCATAGTCAGGCAGCAGCACATGGGGATGCATCTTGGCGTAGCGCGACACCAGCTGTGGGGATTCAGCCTCGAACTCGAGCTCGCGCATCTCCCACACGCCGTCGCGCTCGCAGCGTTTCTCCCCCTTACCAACGAAGCAGATGAAGTCGAACCCCTCGTCTACAACGTGCGGCTGCAGGAGCCTGTCGTACCCTCCTGTGATGCTTGTATATATCGCTATCCTACTCATTGAAATAAGAACCCAGTCTCTCATCCACCTCGTCAGGCTCGAAAGGAACGATGCCTCCGAAATGGCAGAATGTATATTCGCCGAAATAGACCTTGCCGTCTATCTCGTAAAAGTCTATGCGCACCTGCGGGATGCCAGCTGACAGCTCTGCTGCAAGGGCCTTCATCTGCTCGAAGCAGGCAGGACGGGCTGGCGGCACGGGAGCATTGTCATGGCCATTCCTGATGTCTAGGTGGTTGTATTCCATGTCGAAGAAGTCGAACTTGACCTCCTCTGTCTCGCTGCCCCTGTCGGTGGCGACGAACATGAACCTTGGCTTCCCATGGAAGCAGAAGAACTTGTAGTCCACAGGGTCATCCGACATGTACTGCTC
>JAKSJL010000091.1 GCA_024398295.1 Bacteroidales bacterium | reverse complement strand
TTGTGGCCGAACCAACCAAATGATTTAATCCGACAAATTCCCATTTATCTAACAGGATAATGGCATCTGGACCAGCAATGGATCAGATGCCATATCTTTTTGGCCATATGCATTTCGGCCTGGAAACAAGCTGCCATTTTCCAGGGGCCGATAAAGCTTGAAGGAATGGTTGTAAGAGGACATGTTTGTAAAGAATGTCGTAAAATTTGATGTTATGACAGTTGTCAGTGTTAGGGATTTTAGAGCCAATCAAGGTAAGTATCTTGATTTGGCAGCAAATGGGGAGAGCGTCATTTTGATATCCAGGAAGGCTCATTCCAGATGCCTGTCATCGAGATAGAGTGCCTCTACGCTCCTCACTACAGGGCAAATGATGCATGCCATCACTGCCCTATAGTCTCAGAGTAGCTTCTGCGGGTGATGACCTGCTGCTCCACATACAGTGCGATGCAGGAGAGCACGAAATAACATACACACTGAATAGTCATGGCGGTGAGCTGCGGGCTTATGGTCTGGAGGTCACCGCCAGCTGTATTCAGGTTTATGAATGCCTGACATCCGAAAGTCGAAGGGAACAGCCACGAGAACACTCTCCAGAAAGCAGGGAATGCAGTGGTCGGCCATGAGAAACCTGTCAGGAACAAGCAGATAGGAGAGATGAAAAGAAGAAGGACAAACACAGTCTCTCGCTTGTTGATGAATGTGCTCCATACCTGGCAGAACAGTATGCAGTCAGTGACGAAGAACATCAGAAGCAGAAGTATATCCCAGTAGTTTCCTCTCTGAGGGAAGCCGCAAATGGCAGGCACGATGGTGGCAATGTAAATGCCCAGTCCATAGAAAAGAAGCCAATAAGCCAGGCTGCGCCCAAATACCACTCGTCCCACTCCATGGCCATGCAAGTGTGCTGGCAGTGTAGCGAAACTGCGGCTTTCCTCCCTGGCGGTTCCTGCAAGCAGAGTCATGCCATAGAACATTACCTGCTGGATGATAAGCATGAGGATGGCCGAGATGAGGAAGATGCTATAGGAGAAAGTCCTGTTGTAAGGCAAGTTTTCAGTATATGGAATCGCCTTCACCTTGTCCATCTCACTAAGCATGACGAACTCCGATCCCATGAGAAGGTTCTTGTAGTAGAGGAAGCTGCTCATGTCTGCGTATATCGATAGCTTGGCAGTCTCTTTGCGTACCATCTTTTCGCCGAAGTCTGCTGGAAACATCATGATTCCATTTACCTTTCTCTGCTCAAGCAATTCTCTGGCTTCCGCCATGTCTGTGCAGTGATATGCCACCTTCAGCTCTCGCGTAGCATCCACCTTCTGGATATATCTGCGACTCTCCATGCAGTCAGCATTGTCCACGACCGCTATAGGAGTATCCTCCAGTACGCCATTCTTGTATATGAGGTTATACAGAAGTGGATATCCGAATCCAGCCACGATGAAGATGATGAGGAATCCTCCATCGGTGAAAATCGCCTTCAGCTCATGTGTCAGGACCAGCCACAAGTCTGTGAACCATTCCTTAATATATGTCTTTTTCATTTCTTACTTCTTAGGATAGTTCTGAAGTATGTAGGCTTTCTTCAGCCTTAACAGTACTGTCAATGGAAGGAACTGGAACAGAAGGAGATGGATTATCTCCTTGTAGCAGCCAGCGAAACCAGTCCCGAACATTCCCCCCTGGACATACATCTGATAGTAGTGCCTGAGTGGGAAGATTTCCGCAAGGCCCTGTATACCTGCCGGCATGGCCTCCACAGGGAGCGTAAAGCCGGTCATGGAAAATGCCATCACGCTGAAGAGAGCTCCGATGCTCAGCGCAAATCTCAGCACAGGCACGCATCCTATGATGAACACTCCTATGGCCTCACTGGCCAGCACCAGAAGAAGCACATCCAGGAGCATCCACCAGATGGAACCAGCCAACGGGAAGTGCATCCACCCGTAAAGCAGGAGCATAAGGGAGAATCCCATCGCAGTGAAAAGGATGGTGTATAGCAGCATCTTACCTCCAAGTGCGGGGATGATCCTGCCATCCGTGCATGTGAGCAAATGACGCGAAGTCCCATACTTGAGCTCAGTGCCAAGCGAATAGATGATGAGAATGATGATTATCATCTCAAGCACACCTGGGAGCATCATATTGGCTAGATATGCGCCATAGTTCATGGTAGGGTTTCCTGGCATATGGATGTCTATGTCCACTGGCCTAAGCTGCCCCATAATGGCATGTTCATTCACACCTTTCATCCTTAGGGTCTGCCTCTGGACAGCGCCGGATGTCAGGTTTATCATGGTGAGGATGTCCTTGTACGCGAGTGATCCGCCCAGGAAATACAGAGTGTTCACATAGAAGGTGAATTCAGGCTGCCTCTGAGCCATCACATCGGCATACATATTCTCAGGCAGCACACAGATGGAAGTTATCTTTCCACGCTCCATGTCGTCCCTTGCCGTCTCGAAGTCAGGATACTGCCTGACCTCACCGAGCTGCGTGGCATCAAGCTGCTGGATGAAGTTACGGGAAAGTGATGACCCATCATAATCCACCACACCGATAGGAAGGTCAGAAGGCACGCCGTCTTTCAGGAAGGTCAGGTAGAAGACAGAGCATATCACCATCACACAGATGGAGCCTATCAAATACACCGGGCGCTTCCTCCAGATGCCGAGTTCCCTTCTCAATACTGAAAGTATCCTTTTCATCTCACTACCAATGCTGTCATGCCTGGGAGTAGTCCCTCAACAGCATTTGTAGGGACTGCCCTTACTTCGAATGTCTTTGCGTCATAGCCATCAGTCTCCTTGGTGGCCTTCCATGTAGCGTATGACTCACGCACTGCCATGTAGCTGATGGTGGCTGCGACCTGCTTGTCTCCGAGTGCTGGAATACGAAGTGTGAGCTCACTGCCGAGGTTCATGCCCTTGAGCAAGTCTTCCCTGACATTGAACGTGAACCACACATCATTCAGGTCTACAATGGTCATGACTGGAGAGCCTGTGCCAATGAGTTCGCCCGTCTTTGGGAAAACAGCAGATACAGTTCCGTCCACAGGGGATGTGAGGTATAGCTCTCCCAGATATGACTCGACCTCCATCACAGCACCATTGGCCTGGGCCACAAGAGCCCTGGCGGCCGCCTTGTCTTCATTGCGCGCACCGGACACAGCCATGTCATACTTGCTCTTCGCGGCAGCGGCGGTGGCGACTGCAGCGTCATACTTGGCCTTGACCTCGTCATACTTCTGCGCAGATACCACCTTCTGGTCATATAGTTTCTGCATTCTCTCGTAGGACTTTCGCATCACATCTTCCTGCACCACTGCTGACTGCCAGAGGTTATATGCGCCAGTTATTTCCTCAGTCCTGGCTCCAGCCTGAGCCTTGCTGCTCTGTGCCATGGCGGCAGCCTTGGCCGCATTTGCCTGTACCAGCTTGGCGCGCACCTCTGGTGAATCGATGAATACCACGGTATCACCCTTATGCACCTTCTGGCCTTCCCTGACATACATTTCCTCGACTCTGCCAGGCACCTTGCCTGAGACCCTATATTCACTTGCCTCTGCCACACCCTGTATCACATGGGCCTTAGGCTTGGACACGAAATAACCAGCCAACGCTATGATCAACACTACTGCCACCAAGGCACAAACACCTCCGATGAGGTTGTATTTTTTCTTCTCGTTCATGATATTTGATTTTTCTACTTATTCAACGATTCTGTATTCACCCTGAGCCTTAAGCAGATTAGAGTGATTCATCTGCAGGTCTACGCCGGCATCTATGTATTCTGAATGGGCCTGCATCCATGCAGTCTGCGCCTGTAGGGTGACGATAGTATCGACTACCCCTTCCTCGTAGCCTATCATGGCCACCCTGAGGTTCTCTTCAGCACTTTCTAGGTTGCTCTCGGCCATGCGCATGCGCTCAAGCGCCTCATTTTCCTGTTTTGTAAGCTGCTCCACCTGGAGGTTTATCAGTGCACATGCATCGTCATACTTGGTCCTGTACATCTGGGCCTCTGTCTTCGCCTTGAGAGTTTTCTGAAGGGCCTCCGTTCCATGAAACAGCGGTACACTCACCATCACACCGGCATTGAACATACCTCCGAACTTTTTCTCGAAGCCGTTGAAAGCGCTTGGATTTGAGATGAGATAATTTGCTGTAAGAGCTACTTTAGGCATCATGTCGGCCCTGGCGACTTTCACTTTCTGATCGTAGATGCGTGACGCCAAATCCAGGCTCCTGGTCTCTGGCCTGTCGGCGATTATCTGGTCCATATCCTTTACCTTGAGCATCAAAGGCTGAGGCATAGTCTCCAAGTCCTCATCCGCCAGCCTGATTTCAGAGTCGAGAGGAAGGCCGATCTGCTTGCATAGAAGCATCTTGGAAAGCGAAAGGCCATTCTCCGCACGACAGAGAAGCATCTGGGCTTCATTGTACTTCACCTTGATGGCCAGAAGGTCCGACTTGACGGCGACACCCTCCTCCACATATATCTGAGCATCCTTCATCATCTGCTCCAGTAGGTCCGAATAGTTCTGCGCTAGTTTTTTCTTGTTCGCGATGGAGACTATCTGCCAGTAGGTATGGTCCACGTTCACCATGGCGTCCTCATACTGGGAATCATACTGCGTGCGTGAGAGCTCTTCGGCCAGGTCAGCCATCTTGTTTGAAGCGATGATCTTTCCACCCACAAAGATGGGCTGCTGAAGTGAGACAGCCCCTGCGTAGACATTCGCCACATCGAGCTTGAATGCGTCACTGACAGTAGTTCCTATCTGGTTCAATGCTGTAGAGACATCAGTCTGTGACAGGGCTCCTATGACAGTCTGCCACATCGGACTACTCATATATTCCATGGCAGCAGATGGATTTGACTTGATGGCAGCCATCAGCTGCTGCATCTGTCCATCCAGCTGTCCTTGCACGGTTGTGCCCATGTTCGACAGACTCTGAGACATCTCGTCACTTATCAGTGAAACATTCTTGCTGTTATACATATAGGTACCAGTGGCACTTACATTTGGAAGATAATTGGCACGGGCTATCTTTCTGTCGTAACCAGCCATCTGGACTTTTTGCCTAGCCATCTCCAGGTCTTTGTTGGCCTCAGCGGCCATTGCGTGACAGTCTTCCAGGGTCAGCGTCTGCTGAGCCATGACACTTAATGGCATGAGGACTGTCAATGCGAGGATGATCGATACTTTTTTCATTTTATCTTGTGTTTGTTCTTTTTTCTTGCGAATTTTACGCAACAGTTGTACCGTAAATAAACAATAACACACAAGTCGATCTTTATGTATCACATCGCGAACGACAAACGCCAGCAAGCTACTGCGGAGAAGATAAGGCAGGCGCTCATCCACTGTCTTTCTGTCAAAACCATGTCAGAAATCACAGTAAGTGACATCTCGACGGCGGCTGGGGTAAGCAGATCCACGTTCTACAGAAGCTTCGACATACCCCTGGACGTACTGAGATATGAGTGCGACAGGGTAGTGGTCATCATGGAGAATGACTACGCAGGAGCAAAGCTGAAAAATCTGGACGACCTCGTTCACTTCACCCTCAGATACTGGAAGAACCACTCCGAAGTACTTGATGCAGCTGTGAACTGCGACAGAATGGACATAGTGCACAAATCCATCAGCAGCCGTTCTGAAAAGCTACTGTCCAGCCTGGAGGGCATCATAGGAAGTGGCTTCTCAGAACAGGAGATAGACTATATCAGGATGGGAGCCATAGGCTTGATCTCGAACCTTCTCTCCGTATGGATCAAGCATGGCAAGAAAGAATCGCCCGAACAGCTATTCGATCTGTACCTGAAATTCACAAAGATGATTCGAGCCATCAGGGAATAGAAAAAGGAGGCCCCTCAGTGATAAAGGGGCCTCCTATCTGTAGTTCGTCCAGCAATGTACCACCAAAATTAACTCCATTTGCTATCTACAGTTGAGGCTTAATTTTTTTGAAGTAGGCAGTTCTGTGAACAATCAGTTTGTGCAGGATGGAGAAAAGATGTATCTTTAGCCAGATAAATTCCGATTTAGCAATCAATTATCCTATTTATAGCTATATATTTGTCTCATCAAAT
>JAKSJL010000090.1 GCA_024398295.1 Bacteroidales bacterium | reverse complement strand
TGAGCATCACTGCCATGGAGGATGAAACCGGCGTGATAGGCTATACCATCACATTCGCCAAGCATGCCCCAGTCACCATCTACAACGGTAAGGACGGCAAGGATGGCGCAGACGGAGTCGACGGAAAGAATGGTGTGGACGGCAAGGACGGTACCAATGGTAAAGACGGCGTCGACGGTAAGGATGGTGTAGACGGAAAAGACGGCGTCAATGGTAAGGATGGCGCTGACGGAAAGGACGGCATCACCCCAGTGATCGGTGTCAAGAAGGACGCAGACGGCGTCTACTACTGGACCTTGAACGGTGAGTGGCTTCTTGACGAAGCTGGCCAGAAGATCAAGGCCGTGGGTTCTGATGGAAAGGATGGCCAGAATGGCGCCGACGGTCAGAATGGAGCTGACGGCCAGGACGGTGTGAATGGCAAGGACGGCGCTAATGGCCAGGATGGCATTACCCCTCAGCTCAAGATTGAGGATGGCTACTGGTATGTTTCTTATGACAATGGTGCTACCTGGCGTCAGCTCGGCAAGGCTCAGGGTGAGGCTGGTGCACCTGGAAAGGATGGCTCAGACTCTGTATTCAAGTCTGTGACCCAGACTGAGGATGAGGTGATATTCACCCTCGCAGACGGCACTGTCATAAAGCTTCCTAAGTCTGTGGATGTCTCTGCCCTTCTCGAGATGATCCAGTCAGTGACCTTCGTCCCTCGCTATACAGATGGATTTGCTACTGCATTCTGGTCATATAATAGAAGAAACATCATGACCCCAGGTGAGGTGGAGGCTTCATTCAGGATCAAGCCTGAGGCTGCTGCAGAGAAGCTCGCGAAGGCAGATGCATCTGCAGTGAAGATGGAGGCTGTATACACTCTCACACGTGCTTCCGAGGAGCTCGTGGATCTCGAGATCATTGGCCTTGAGTATGTAGGAAATGGCATCTTTAATGTCACTGCTTCTGGTACTGCGCTGTCGCTGGGCTTCTTCGAGGGCTCGTTTGGCGCAAGCGTTTGCCTCTCCATCTCGGATGGCACAAATGACGTATCATCGGAGTTTGTGAATATGAAGGCGATACGCGTCGTGAGATATGTGGATGACAATGATGTGGACTATGGACAGGGTACCACCATCGATGGAATCACCTGGGCTCCAGTGAATTGTGGCTATGTACCTGCTACCTCGACAAAGAAGGGCTCGCCATTTGGCCTTCTCTATCAGTGGGGCCGCAAGCAGGGTCAGGGCTATGGTATCCCTTATGCGGATGCCGCTGATGCATATGAAGATGATGAATTGCCACTGGCAGATGATATGTTTGAGGGTGCTCCTGGTGCGGCTGGCCACTATTTCTTCTACAAGCCAGGAGATGGTAGCACCTTCGTCGGTGACTGGGTGAAGGAAGGTGACGATGCTCTCTGGAATGCCGGCTCCGATGAGGAGGCTGTGAAGAGCGAGTACGATCCATGCCCTGTGGGCTGGCGTATGCCTACCTATTTCGAACTTAAGGCTCTGGCTGCTGGTCACAGGTCGCCTAAGACTGAACTTGATGGTATCCCTGGCTACTGGTATACTGGCAGCACCACCTATGCTGCAGGTGTCCCTACGAAGGTATTCCTTCCACTTGCTGGATATAGAAATGAAAGTGGCTTGGCTACAAGTAGAGGCGGCGCTGCCGGCTACTGGTGCTCAGGCGTGGATGGAGATAATGCATGCTGTCTCATCTTCAATGTACTTTCATCATCGTTGACTACTTCGGCCCGCAGTATCGGCCGCTCAGTACGCTGTGTGCAGCAGTAATTTATGAAGATTATACATACAAGTGACTGGCATATAGGCCAGCAGTTCTATAACTATGATAGGAGCGATGAACATCGCTCCTTCTTCTGTCAACTGGCAGAGGTGGTGAGGGAGCAGGCTCCGGATGCCCTGATAGTCAGCGGAGACGTGTTCGACACGGCTGCGCAGTCTGCGGCTTCACGTAGGCTGTACGCTGAATCCATGATCAGCCTCCATGAGGCTTGCCCTTCCATGCAGATAGTCGTGACCGCTGGTAACCA
This sequence comes from Bacteroidales bacterium, assembly GCA_024398295.1. Classification (GTDB taxonomy): domain Bacteria; phylum Bacteroidota; class Bacteroidia; order Bacteroidales; family UBA932; genus Cryptobacteroides. The sequence goes on along the minus strand of JAKSJL010000090.1, from coordinate 4,383 downwards.
TGATAGCAGTTCGAACCTCGAGGCGGAGGGAAGTCTGTGGCGCTTGGCCGCGGTGAAGGTGGTAGGAAGGTTTTCCGAGCCTGAAAGCCACATCGTGGAGATCAAGCGCGACGGCGTCCTGAAGGGTTATGTGGTGGCTCTGCCTCATAGTTATCCCCAGAACATTCCCGACTTCGGCGGGGAGCGTGCTGACAGGCTCGGAGCATTCGCGAAGGAGGCCCTGACGAAGATACCAGTCGACGGCCTTCCTGTCGTGCTGATGGCCCATACGACAGTTTCAAGTTTCGATTATTCTGAGAAACTCGAGGCCGTCGGAAACATTGATTCAGTGTCACTTGAGTCTTTCGGCGACGGGTATGATTACCTGGCACTTGGCCACATACACATGCCTCAGACCTCGCTCGCAGGCTCAAGGATGGCTAGATACTGTGGCTCTCCTGTTCCTATCAGTTTCTCCGAGGAATTCTCACATTCAGTCTCTCTCGTGGAACTTTGCACCCGAGGAGAAACGCCTGTGCTAAAGGAGATTACGCTCGATACAGGGGTGGCGGTGAAAACAGTCCCATTCCATCCAGTAGGGCTCGAGGAGACCCTCGAGTACCTGGGCAAGCATCCTTTCACTTCCCCTACCTATGTGAGGGTGCAGATAGCATCAGAAAGTTATCTGCCAGTCGATAGCGCCGAAAGGGTATCGAGGGCCGTGGCGGAGGCTGGGGGAATGTACTGCCAGATAAAGCTTATCCGTCCTGTGGTGAAGACCAATGATACCGCTACGACGGCCATGGATGTGTCTGAACTGAAGGATGCGGATCCTTATGATATAGCGCTTAAGTACTATGAGGCAAAGAACGGACATCCTCTCGATGAGGAACTCGCCCGTATGCTCAAGGAGATTTGTGAAGAACCATGAAGTACTTTAAACTGACGATTCATAACATAGCGTCGATAGAAGATGCAGTCATAGACTTCTGTGGCCCAGAACTGAAGGACAAGCCTTTGTTCCTCATCTGTGGCGATACAGGAGCGGGTAAGACCACGATACTGGATTCCATATGCCTGACGCTTTTCGGCGATACTCCGCGTATGGATTCGGCATGTGCGGACAGTTACGACACCCCAGCGGGATGCGATGGGGAAGTCATGAGCGTGACCTTGGGAGACTGTAGGCAGCTGCTTCGTCGCGGAACGGGCGAGGGCTACGCTGCGCTGGATTTCGAGGGAAATGACGGCAAGGCCTACACAGCGACATGGACGGTGCGACGCGCCCGCGACAAGGCGAGCGGAAAACTCCAGCCGGCTGTGCATACCCTCGTAAATCATGAGTCTGGCCAGCTCTATAAGGGTAGGGAAATGGACGCTCTCATCGTGTCGGAGGTGGTAGGCCAGAACATGTCACAGTTCTGCAAGACCTCGATGCTCGCGCAAGGAGAGTTCTCGCGTTTCCTCACTTCCAGGGAGGACGAAAAGGCCGATATCCTCGAGAAACTGACTGGTACAGAGAGATATACTGCCATAGGAAAGAAGATTTTCCAGGCGGCAAGTGCAACGAAATCTGACTTTGAGGCAGCTGAAAATGCTATAGGAAACATCCATCTTTTGAGCGATGAAGAACTCCAGCAGAAACAGGATGAGGTAGCAGCGCTATCGGCGAAGTCGGCAGCCCTGAAGTCGCTTGAGGAAGAGTATGCTGCTATGGTGAAGCTACTCGGCGACATGAAGAGCCTTCGCCAGAGGGAGCAGGATATAAAGACCGTAGGGTTAGGTCTTCTCGCTGACTATGAGGCGTTTCTGATGGGAGCCAATGCTCTTGCGGAAAAGAAAGAGAGGCTTACTGCTATCATCTCATCTATCTCGGAGAGTATAGCCAAATCCGAGCCGTACAGGCAGATGTTTGAGAACTCGAAGGCCATAGTGGAGAACTTGAGGTCCTACGTGAAGGAAACGGGTCTTAAGAATGAGGCGGAAGCTGCCATCAAGGACATAGAGAAGGAGTCTCAGCCGAAGAAGGAGGCGAGGGACGCGGCGAAGGTCGCTCTTGACAAGGCTGTAGAGGCAAACAATGCAAAGCAGGCAGAGCTGAGCGAAGCGCGAAAGAAACTCGAGGCAATGGATAGAAAGGCAGTGGAAGGGTCACGTGACGCGCTCATCGCCCTCAGCAGAAATTACGACGCGGTGTCCAACTTGCTGTCGCTGAAGGCTGATTCTGACAAGCGTCTCGGTGAGGCGAAGGCCAATGTAGACGCTGCGAGAGAGCAGATAGCCGAAAAAGAGATTGAGGTCAAGGGACTTCACAAGTCTTCGGGCGAGGCTGCTGAGATGGAGGCGCACGCCCTGGATCAGTACCAGAAGGCTCAGGCGATGGTGGCTGACTGGCCGAAGGAGCAAAGAAAGCTTCTGAAGGTTGGCGACTCATGTCCTGTGTGCGGCCAGAAGATAGAATCTGAGTTCCATGAGGAGGACTTTGAGTCGGCCCTTGTCGGCCCTAAGGCTAACTACGATACATTTAGGCAGATAGCGACGCAGACTGCTGCGGCTTTTGCTACTGCCCAGGGCGCACTGGATGCCAGGAAAAAGGCATTGGAAGACTTGGAGGCGGGATATAATAAGGAATTCTTGGCCAATGAAACAGTGAAGAAGAATCTCCAGGAGACTTGTGCTTCTATAGATCTGGAAACGATTGATCCTGAAGAAGTAAGCCGTGCGAAGATGGCTTGCGAGGAAAAGCTCACGGCTGTAAGGAAAGCATTGGACAAGATAGATGAATTTGCCTCTACTGTGAAGAATATCCAGCAGGAGAAGGAGGCGCTGGAGGCTGCGCAGACTAAAGCAAATGATGTATGGGAGAGCGCTAGAAAAGAGTGCGAAAGCCTCGAGTCAAGGCATACTCAGGAAAGCACGAAACTCTCTCTGGCGGCGAAGAATGTGAAGGATCTCATCGAGAGCCTGAATGGCAAAATCACGTATCCTGACTATAAGGGCCAGGATGCTGGTAGCTTGATCTGTAGGCTCGAGGCGGATGCTGCAAAGTTTAAAAATGAACTTGAAGCTAAAGATGAGAACCTTCTGATGATCAAGTCTATAGACGAGACAATGGAACGCTGCCACGAGTGGCTAGAAGCTGTTCAGCCTAGGCATCCGGAGTGGAGAACAAAAATGGACGGCAGTAGGGAAGTGGCTGATATGGACAAGGCGCTTCTGGGACTTTCGGGTCGTGAATCTGCCTATTACACAGATTTTGAAACGAACAGGAAGTCGATAAGTGCCCTGGAAGCGTTGATAAATGCCTTCTATGACTCTCATGATGCCAAGGACGAGCTGAGTGTCGCCACCGAGCATAAGCGTCTTTCTGATGCGAAGTCTGAGGTGGACCAGGCTATCGGTACCATTGGCCAGATTCTTTCTACAGACTCTGCTGATAGGGATAGGCTTCAGGCGCTCGTCGTGGAGCTTGAGAAGAAGAGGGCCGTGAAGAATAAGTGGGAGGAACTGTCGGCTTCGTTTGGCGATTCGAATGGAAAGACCTTCAGGAAGATAGCGCAGAGTTTCATACTCGAGGGGCTCGTGGTGTCGGCAAACTCCTATCTGCGCCGTCTGTCGCCGCGCTACACGCTCGCCGCGAAGCCTGGCACGCTCACGATCCTCGTTCGCGACCAGTTCTCGGGTGGCACTGAGAGCGCGGGAAGCACGCTCTCCGGAGGAGAGTGCTTCATCGCCTCGCTATCGCTTGCACTGGCCCTCTCGGGCATGTGCAAGAGCGAGAACGGCTTCGGCGTGAACACCCTCTTCATCGACGAGGGCTTCGGCACCCTCAGCGGCGAGCCTCTCACGAAGGTGCTGGATGTTCTGCAGCATCTTCACGACATGGGCGGCAAGCAGGTCGGCATCATCAGCCACGTCGCCGCGCTGGGCGATAGCATTGGCACCCAAATCCTCGTCAAACGCAAGCCGAATGGCCTCAGCAGCTTCATTGATGTGAAAGGATAACCTACGAGGATCGTGTAGTAGTAGCCCTTTTTTTATCGAATTACGATAACGGTGCTCAGCAGCATCCGCGCGGCTTCACGCATGCGTGCGAGTAGCGCTGCATCTTGCTCCTACTCGCTGCGCCTAGCAGGCACAAAACAGCGTGTTTTTTGTCAACTTTTGCTAGGGATAGCGGTGGCGCGCACAAAATCGGTTTTTTTGTGTCAGGAATCCCTTGCGCAAGTGTGGAAGGGCCACACTTGCGCAGCTGCAGCGCACCAGAGGCAGATTTCGTGCGCAAGGGTACGGCATTTTGATGGGAATTGGCTAAAACCACCCACACTTGCGCAGCTGGATGCAGCCAGAAGCCATTTTCTTGCGCAAGTGTCCTGCCGGGTGGCGGCCGAAAGGGCGCTGGCC
>JAKSJL010000009.1 GCA_024398295.1 Bacteroidales bacterium | reverse complement strand
GGGGCAGAGCTGATTACATTGTCCGCATTGTAATGTGATATGCCAGACAAAGAATTTCCGTCAGTAGCGTAATACGCCCAGCTTTTAATAGTTGCGGTGCCGCCTACTGGTGCTTCGCCCATAAATGTGCCTCTCGTCGTACCAACTCCGTCGGTTATGGAATACTTCAAAATCCTTCCAGGCGCGAGCACATTAATCTCGTCCCCTTTACTCCACAGCACCTGGTAGCCGGTCTGATCATCGCCCGACAGAGATGTCTTTGTGTCGACACCGCTCTCGGTATTGGCCACGATGGTGATCTGGTGGTCTGCAGGCTGCTCGGAAGGAGTAGTTGCCTGCTTGTCGTTGCAGGCTGCGAGTCCAAGTGCAACGACTGCTAATGAAACTATGCTATATAGCTTTTTCATAATCTCTTCTGTAGAAATGTTCCTATTCGAAATCGTCATCATTGAGAGGGCTGTCAGGATCATCATTAAGACGATATCCCTCTGTACCGCTCTGGCAGAGCATTGATTCCGGTGAAGTGACAATCAGTTTGACTGACGGACTCTTGTAGAGCTCTTTCATGTTTTTTGATTCAATAGTTTTCATGGGAAATTAGTCTTCGTACTGAGTTTTATAACTGAATTTTGAATGCTGTGAGAAGAAAAGCAGGTTCTCATCAGGGAAGTAGAATGTATCAGGCTGGCGGAAGAAGAATCTGAGATGCCAGGTACGTGTAATCCATGTATTGGTAGAAGAATCGTACCATTTCTCATCGATTCCAGCATTGTGGAACTGACTGGTTCCTTTGTTGTAGTTATCTGTGTAGACGATATTGTAATCAGGTCTTGGCTCCTGAGAGACTGGCTCCAGGGTAAGCTTCTCCTTCAGTGGCCAGTAGTTTGCGAGGAATACCCAGGTGGTCCTGTGGTTCTCGGTGGACATGGTGTACATCTTGATCTCGGTGTCAGAGGTAGCGAGCCAAGCGTTTCCTGAGCCCAGCAGGTCCTCTCTGATGACTAGACCTCCGTCCTGGATGGCGTCAAGCAAGGTGATGTCAGGGTATGCTGTAATGTAGTAATTGACGATGGCCTTGATCTCCGCTTCTGTGAACTGCTGCTTCTCAAATGATGGTCCAGCGATATGGTCATCGTCTTCGCGGTCGTCGTCCCACTGGTAATGGATAGCTGACCATACGACACCATCTCTGTAGCATGCAGCCCACAAATAACCCAAAGATGTGAGGTAGGCCTGTGCATAGTTGTTCTCGTCGCAGCATTCTCTTACAGACCTAGCCCTCCTGTCAAGGCCATCTATGCGCCACTTGACATGGTGGCCAGGGAGCTGGAGGATGGCATAGTCAGGGTGACGTACCACTTCAGCCTCATCAACGAATTTGTCCAATACCTCAAGGTTCTTCACGATCTGATCCATGCTGGTCTTTGCGAATGGATTGTCATTGAGTGACATTGAGTAGAATGTGAAGAGCAAGATGCTTGCGCGTGTGATCTCGCAGGCGATCTGGGCTCTGAAGGCCTCGCGATAATTGTAACCTGATGATTCCCACGCTACATTGCTGAACACGAACAGATCGGTGGCGGCGCAGAAGTTGACGTTCACTCCGTTGTACTTGTAGTTGAAGTCCATCACCTCGCGAAGGATGTTGCCTACCTCAAGGTATGCTGTGTTGCCATTGACCACTACCTTTGCCCAGTTGTCGATTATCTTATACTGCTCCTTAGGGTCGGATGTTGCGTCCAGCAGGGCGTAGGTGAAGTTGTTGAGGTCCTTGATGCTCTCGAGGTGGTGTTTTGTTATTATGAATTTATCCATCAGGGCGTTGAGCTCTACCTCATCCAGTCTTTGATAGATTTTCTCTGTATTCTGTATGATAAGGTCTAGTTTCGCATCCATCTGTTTGGTGGCTTCCAGCAAAGATCTCAGCATGATTATTTCCTGAGCATCTGGGTCTGGGCCGAAAAGCTCCTTGCTGAGTATTGGTGAAATCACTCCTGCGATGGTGGTGCCAATGCCTCCGCCATAGGAGCCAAGCTTCTTGATGGCTGCATCAAGCACTTTCTTGCCAGCTGCATTCCAGTCAACGTCCATGCCCTGTACAGGCTTCAATACTGTAAAGTCGATATTTGGATCAATGGTCATTGCTCCCAGGCTGTCACTTACGACGGTCGTAGGATCTCCGTAAGGAACATAATCGGTTATGGCCTCTACTGGGTCTGGGATAATTACATCTGGGTCAACCTTGTGGTTACATGCGACTGCTGCAATGAGCGTTGCGAAAAAAAGGAAATACTTTTTCATGATTATTTGATGTTTTTATTTTTCAGCTAACTGTCACAAATGTATGCTTGCTATACGCGCAAAGAGTTATTAGGCGAAAGATGTTTTTTACAAATTCTTGTACGCAAAGGAAAACGGGTTGTAAAAACACGCAAAATGCTTAAATTTGCAATAAATTGAACTGATTCGGATGTTCCTTACCGCACTATATTTCATTCCTTGCTTCGTGTCGTTGCTCTGGGCGTTTTCCTTCTTGCTCAAAGCGAGAAACCAGCGACAGACTTTTTTTCTTACGATGCTTGCCGTCGAGGTGTTCTATTATGTGGCGACGGCGGTGTACCTTCTCCCGAGCACAGACTATGAATTGATGGTAAGGATGGATGCACTCTGTGTTCCGGTCGTATTTGTCCTGCCAGTGATGATGGCTCTTTACATCTACCTGCTCCAGCCAGGGAAGAAACTGAAGTTATCTCACATGCTCTGGCTTTTCCCTGCTGTCATATTCGGCACTCTGGTCTGTCTCATGTATTTCATACTGGGTTTTGACAGCACTGCTGCCATGGTACGTTCAGTCGACGAGTTTGGCACTCTGACCGGAGAGTTTGACAGTGAGCTATATAGGCTTTATGTTTTCGTGGACTACAATCTGATAAACATCTCTACGACGACCATCATGCTCCTGTTCCTGGCCTATGCGGTCTATATGCTCAGGAAGCAGGGCTTCCACCGCGGTGATATGTACAGATTCCTTGTCAAGGGAGAGGCGCTGAATCCTTCGATACCGAAGATTATGCTGCTGGTGTTGAAATTTATTGTTTTGATGCCATATGGTATGCTTGGAAGGAAGTTCATGTGTGACCACATCCTGCTTACCTCAGCGATGATGACCCTTCTGGCGGTCATAGAGCACCTCTTGTGTCATCTTGAGTACAATACCCAGGAAACCCCAGAATCGCTTTACGAGCTAACGCACATTATGCCAGTGGCGCTACCTGAGGAGGATAAGGCTGAAGATGAAGAGAAACCAGAGGTTTATCAGGAAGTGGCTAAGAGCAGGGCAGACTTGCTGCAGTCAAGGTTTGTGCATGAGATGGAGAGCGGCGCGTACAAGGAAGACGACCTGTCTCTGCAGACGATGGCAGACAGGCTGGGCGTGAGCACACGTACCCTCTCAAACATGGTGAATGGCTGTTTCGGTATCCCATTCAGGGATATTGTGAACAAGTACAGGATCGAGGAGGCGAAAAGATACATGCTTGCCCACCCTGATGCTACTCAGTCTACCGTAGCATTCGAGTGTGGCTACAAGAACGATAGTGTCTTCAACAAGAAATTCAAGGAATCCGAGGGTGTGACACCTTTGATGTGGATTACCCGAAATGCTGCATCGAAAGACGCAGAATAGCGATATTTTCGTCGTTTTTGCTTGTTTTCGCAATCAATGTGCATATCTGGACAATAACTTGTAAATAATTGTCCGTATTCTATAATTTCTTTCATAAAAATTGACGCCATCTTTGCATCGGTTTTTAAAAAACATGCAGAATGAATCGGTCAATTAAAACAAATGTTAGTATCAGAGAGCAAAAGACTGCAAAGGTCTGCAGTCTGATCGTTGTTGCTCTTTTTGCCGTATCTCTGTTGATACTTGTCGTGAATCTTATCATGAGCATACGACTTAATTAATTATAAATCTATATCAAACAATATTTAGTATGAAACGCCTTTTCATTACAGTTATTGCTGCATTCGCAATGGCACTGGCAGCATCCGCACAGGAGGCAAAGCTCGCTCCTGGTATCTATGCAGTCGTAGGTGAGGAAATCACTCACCTGACATATACCAATGGCACAGCTATCAGTTCAGGAACTAATCTCCTGGGATTTGAGCTCGGAAATCACAAGTATAAGTATAAGGGAGCCACTTCAGGCGTACAAGCTACAAACAAGCTCGTAATGGTCATCAACCCAGAGAAGAAAGGCATCACTAAGACCCCTAAGAAGTATGATCCTTTCATCAAGAGCATGACTCCAGCAAATATCATCATCATTCCTCTCGATGTCGACAAGGACAAGCGCATCTATGACGAGGGAACATTGGTAGAGGGTATAAACACCACCCGCAAGGCACGTATGGACTTTGAGTGGGAGATGGTCGATGAGAACACATTCGAGATCGTCGGCGACTTCGCGCCAGGCGAGTACGCAGTAGTGTTCAAGCCAAGCAAGCTCGGAGAGCTCGACTTCACCAGCATCTATGGATTCTTTGTAGCTGAGTAATGTATATGAAAAAGTTTATCACCATTTTCCTCGCTCTCTTCTGCTTCCAGGCAGCATTTGCGCAGTATAGAGATGATTATAAGGATATCAAGGACAGGAGCTACAAGGAGCTGAAATCTGAGTATAACTATAAGGACTACGAAAAGACAATCGTGGACAGGTACAGTACTGGCTGGTCTGGAATCGCATCGTTTGCCATCCCGGGCCTCGGACAGATGGTCTGTGGCGAGTTCACCAGGGGACTCTCATTCCTGGGCGGACATTTTGCCGGGCTGATGCTTGCTCAGGGCGTCATCACCACTTCGGCGGCAAATAATGGTGGAGAGGCCACCAATGGAGCAGCCGTCGTTGCGCTTGCCGCTGTCACAGGAACCCTTGCACTTGATATATGTTCAATCGTCGATGCCGTGCGTGTCGCGAAGGTGAAGAATATGTACATCCAGGACCTTAGGAGGATGTATTCATTTGATGTAAAGCTTGCCCCATCTTTTGACGTGGTCAATTCTGGGGACGGCCTGAAGCCAACGGCAGGTATGACGCTTGCGGTCAGTTTCTAAATAGAGATTTCCTTTTCACATCCATCGGCAGAGAGACGTATCCTTACGGCGCCTTTGCCGATGGATTCTGTTTCTGAGCCAATGATGATCTGGGCGCAGCCGTTGAAGGCGTGCCAGGTGTGGGTGGCGTTCTCGCGGGTAGAGGTGCGCGAAACGGCCGTAGAAGGCCTTTCGCTCTCTTTCCAGGCGGAGTCTCCATTGCCCACGCCCATGATGTAGGCGGGGCCTTCGACCTCGGCCGTGATAGCGCAGGACGCGTCAGGAACGAAGTTCCCGTCCTTGTCCTTGAGGCTGATGTCGATGATGGCTGTGCCTGGGCACAGGAAGGCTTCTGTGCAGATCATGCAAGCTCCTGACGCAGTCCTAACGGTCTCCTTCATGACGAGGCGGCCATTCTTGTAACCCTTGGCCTGCACGTACCCTGGTCTGTAGGTCGCAGTCCATTCGAGATGCCCGTCAAGCGGCATCTTCTTGCGCCCAAGCCTTTTCCCGTTCGCGATCAGCTCGACCTCGTCGCAGTTTGAGTACACCCAGACGCTGACGCTTTCGCCTTCGTGACCTGTTAGGTTCCAATGCGGAAGTATATGAAGCACAGGCTCTTGCGTCCACCATGACTTCAGGTAGTACGCCTCGTCCTTGCAGAATCCGCAGTAGTCGAGAATGCCGAATGACGAGCCTGTGGCAGGGTAGGTGAGTGGATTGGACTCGCCCCTGTAGTCGAAGCCCGTCCAGTAGAAGAGGCCAGCGTGGTAAGGGCGAGAGTGGTAGAATTTCCAGCCCCTTTCGATGGCGTTATACAGGCTGTCGCTGCCCTGCTTCCCGCGGTTTATGGCTGGCATGTGGCCACCTGTAGGGTCGTCGAAGTACCAGCCTCTGGTGCCGCATCCCGTGGTCTCCTCAGTGCCGACGGCGCGGCGCTCGGGGTACTTCTGGTGCAGCCCCTCGACATCATTCTGGAGGATGTAGTTATATCCCGCAATGTCTGCAGGCTCGACGATGACGGGGCCACTGCTGGTGGCGACAGTCATCGGACGAGTCGGATCCGCGCGATGGCACATCTCTCGCATCGCCGCCGTGAGACGCCTGCCGAAATCCTTCCATTCTATGCCCCATTCTTCATTGCCAATGCTCCAGAGTATCACGCAAGGGTGGTTCCTGTCGCGGCGTATCATGCGCTCGAGGTGCTCCTGATGGTACTGGTTCACGCCCATCAGGCGGTTCTCATCGATCACCAGGAAGCCCATCCTGTCGCAGAGGTCCAGCAGCGCTGGAGCCATAGGGTTGTGGCTGCTGCGTATGGCGTTCACGCCTATGCTGCGCAGTCGCATGAGGCGGTACTCGTAGATGTCGTCGGTGATGGCGCTGCCCACTCCGGCGTGGTCCTGATGGAGGTTCACTCCCCTCAGCTGCACGCGCTTGCCGTTCAGCAGGAAACCATTGTCCTTCGAGAACTCGATGCTCCTGATGCCGGTCTGCGTGTCGAAGCTGTCGAGGATCTCACCGCCCTGGCAGAGGCTCACGGTGGCGGTGTAAAGGTAAGGGTCATCCACATCCCAGAGGTGCGGATCCTTTATCTCCATAGCTAGTGCCAATGCTTTCGCCTCGCGTGGAAGCGCCTCAGCATCAAGCATCTGCCTGCCCTCAGCGACGGTCCCGCCTTCGGCGTCCTTGAGCGCGCAGACAAGCTCGAGCCCGCTGCATGCCGCGAGTGAGAAGTTGCCTATCTCAGCCTCCACATGCACTGTCGCGCCTCCCTCTTCGCGGAGGTCGCTATGGATGAAGAGGCCGTCTTCGACTACAGCGACCTCACCCTTTTTGATGAGCCAAGCGTGGCGGTAGATGCCCGCTCCCTCGTAGAACCATCCCGACTCCTGGGATGCATCGGCGCGCACGGCCACCACATTCTTGCCGCCGTAGTTAAGGTACTGGGTGATGTCGTACTCTGAAGACACATATCCATCATCCTCGCGCCCAAGGTAGAAACCGTTCACCCATAGCTGCGATGAGTGGAAGATGCCGTCGAAACGCAGGCTCACGTGCTTCCCTTCGTCGGTCGCCGGCAGCTCGAACTCCTTTCTGTACCAGCCTACCGAGGTCTGTGGATATGCGGCTCCCACAGTCTTGTAACCGTGACTGTGGCTCGCCTCGCCCGCAAATGGGAGATCCACCACCCAGTCGTGCGGGAGGCATACGTCTGCCCATCCCGATGGGTCGAAATCGGGGCTGTATGGGCCTGCGTTATGGATCGAGGCTGCCTTCGTCCAGAAGTTGAAGTACTCTGTGCCGTAGCCGAAATCATTGGCCATGGACGATGCGTCGCCGAGCGCGAACTTCCATCCTTCGTCGAAGTTCTGGCGCTCTCTTGGGCCCGCTGTGAGCGTCAGGCCGAGCAGAATCAATGTGGCAAGTGCGTATATGCGTTTCATTTTCTGAGGCGTGGGTTTGTCTTGCGCCCGTCAAGGCTGGCGCTGAGCTTCAGCGAAGAGCTCAGCTTTATCTTCTGCGTAAGCTTCGACATGCCCATGCTTGTCGCCTTGATATACACCTTGCCAGGGGCAATGCCCTTGAACGTGAACAGGCCTTCATGCGTGCTCACCCTGTAGGTGGAGTCGACCTTCCCTCCATTCTTCTGCGCCACTGCAGGCACACTCAGCAGGATGGAAATGATGAGAGTTAGAATGACTTTTCGGGACATGGGAAAAAAACTAGAGCCAGTGAAGCAGTCCTCGCTGGCTCTAGCAATTATAAAGATGGATTATTCAGGGAGGATATCAGCCTCAAGACCAATCTGGTAGAGAACGATGCTGTTGTCTGCCTTGTTGACTGTAGCACAGTAACCGTTGCCCTTTGAGTCATATCTGATCTCATACTTGGTAGCGGAAACGATGTCGTCAGCAACTACGAAGTCTGCCCACTTACCATCCTTGATGAATGAGAAGCAAGGGTTGCCGGCCTCGTTGTCCTTTACTCCTACAATCTGGCCGTTGGTAGGGTTGAGACCGATAGCCATCTTCTCTGCAATAGAACCAGCTGAAGCTGCTGTTGCAGGAAGGAGGTTTGCATATGGAGCGAAAGAAGCAGCTGCTGAGTCGAACTTGTAAACCTGCAGTGCTGGGTTCTTTGAGTGTGAAGCGAGGAAGAAGATTTCACCCTCGGCATTTGATACAGCCTGTAAGTTAGTAGGGATACCATATTCTTCACCCTCTGGAATGAAGTTGTCTACAACCTTTTCCCAAGAACCATTGTTAAACTTGAACATGTAATGGCCATAGAGGTTGCAAGAAGTGATGAGATAGAGAACGTCTTTTGCGACAACAGGAGTTGCCATGTAGAACATACCATCAGAACCACCCTTTGCACCATATGCAGGAAGTGCGAGATTGGTTGTGCCCCACGAGCCATTCCAGAGGAATCCAGCATTCATACGATATGTCTCAGTGATGGTCTTGTCGTTACCACAGCCGAAGCATCCAACATAATTTCCCGATGTGAAGAGAACAGGATTTCCGAATGAGAAGGAGAGCTTCTGTGTGAACTCTGGGTTGAGGAGCTGCCAGTCTGCGCCACTGAGTCTCTTGAGAAGGAGCATGCTGGTGCTTGCTGATTCGCCGCCCTTCATGAGTACGTAAGGAGTTCCGTCTGCTGCGAATGTGGCGCTTACAGGGTAGCAGTGTGTGGTAGCATTGTCTCCGAGTGCGTCATACTTAAGGGTGAATGCGCCGCCCTCAAATGTCGCGATAGATGTGTTTGACTTGGTCTGGCCATCAACCTTTCTGTCGTATACGAGGTAAGGAACATCGTTGGTAGGGTTGATCATGAGATTGAAGTCCTTGTCCATTGAGGTGGCACCAGCATGTGTGTATGCGGCTACCTTGGTCATGATGACCTCAAGGATCTTTCCTACCTTTACCTCATAAGCAGCAGAAAGACCGCTTCCGGTATTCTTGACAACGATATCGATAGGATAAGTCGCATCTACAGAGATCTTTCCGGTTGCAGGTACAAGCTTATCGTTTACAGTGATTTCGTCGTTCTCTCCTGCTGTAAGGGTGGCTACGAGGGTCTTGCCCTTTCCACCTTCGGTGATACGTACAACCATGTGATCAGCAATCTCTGCCACAACATCCTTGTCGATGTATGCAGAGTTATCGGCAGCGAGGAATGAGAATGACTTGAGCTCAGCTGGAGTAACATCTGGCTCTGGTTCAACCTTCTTACATGCGATAACTGCGCATGCAGAGGCGAGTAATGCAATAGCAAATCTGTTAAGTTTCATAATACTTTTTTGTTTTTTATGTTAGTTAATTTATCTTGGTAATCTTGTGGGTGCTGTACTTGGCGCTAGGTCCTGGGTACCCTATGGTGATTGAGCTGTTGTTGCATCCTGTAAGCTTGATGGTTAGTGAGTTGTCTTTGTCCGGGTCGATTTTATGTGCCAACCAGACTACTCGAATAGGCATCTTGTATACACCTTTGGCCATGGTTACACTCCTAGAATCGCGCTGCATTTTGTAGTCGACCCCTTCCTTGAGGCCATCGCCTGGGATTATTTCGTAGTCTACGACGATGTCATTATCCTGAGTGGGGGCGACCAGTGACACGTAGTAGGTATAGACCTCTTCGTCGAGGTTGCTCTTGACCGTGGACTTGTCTGCGCCGTTCTCATCCTTTATGCATACATAGTAGTCAGTGAAGACTATATGAAGATTGTCTTCGCAGCTGGTCAGAGTAATTATGACTGCCACGATAGAAATGAATATGTATAAGTATCTTTTCATTTTTATCTGTATCCTTCGTTCTGTTCCATGTTGTCGTTTGCCTGCATCTCCATTTGGTCGATAGGGAGTATAGTGCGATGGTCTCCATATTCGAGCCTCTTGATTTTCGCGTTACAGTCTTCGGGGCGTGTCACAGCCTCACCCCTACGAATACTATCGAAGATGGAATGTCCCTCAAAGCTGAGTTCCTTGACTCTTTCCTGCTTGATGAGCTTGTTCATGGTATCAAGGTCTGAGTAGTCAAGTGATACATCAGTCTTGGCAATGCCTCTGGCTCTTGCCTCAAGTGTCTTGATGTCGTCTGCTGCTGCGTTCAGATCATGGGCGGTGCCATTGGCTACAGCTTCGGCGTGGATCAGGTACATCTCCGAGCCTCTAAGAACAAAAGGACATGGTATTATAGTCTTTTCGTCTTTTAGACTCTTGTATGCCAGATGCTTACATACTGCGTTGAAGGTCTTTCCCTTTACCGACTCGTCCTCACAGTCTTCTGGAATATACGTGAGTAGGTCTGCTCGTACGTCTCCTTCTTCGAACATGTTGTGCATAGAAGGGTTGGGGAAAAAGTCATATCCTGAAGATCTGGTAGGGTCATATATGCTGACAAGCGAAGACGAACCGTCGTACTGGTTCAAACGAAAGATCGCTTCAGAACCATTGGTCCCGAATGGATCCCTGAACATATTAATGTAGTCCTCGTTCTTTGTGAGGGGAATCTTGTCCATGACTGACTTGGCATACTTGGCGGCATTGTCCCAGTCCTGCATGTATAGGTGTACTCTGGCGAGAAGAGCTTCGCATGCTACATCTGATACATGGAAGCAATCCACCTTGTAGTCACCTTCTGCGAGAATATTCATTGCCTTCTCAAGGTCAGAAAGGATGAGGTCATATACCTCTGCGACACTTTTTCTGCCTATCTGATCCTCAAATTTTGGGATGTAGTCCACTACAGGGATGCCAATGTGCGAAGCGTCTGGTGTATAGCAGTAAGGCTGTGCATAGCAGTTACAGATGCTGAAGTGCATGAGTGCTCTGGTAAAATAGCCCCAAGCTACGATTTTTTGAATTCTGAGGATGTCAGACTTGAGTAGCTCTTCTCTATCGAGTAATCTGTTTCCATAGTAGATAACATTGTTTGCATTTGTGACTACTTCCCATCCATTTCCCCATACGTTTCTTGGGTATGTGGCCACATGCTCCTCCCTCATCTCGTAGTTGTAGAGAAGATAGTCTCCTTCGCTAGCGGAAACGACGTTGATGCTGAGATTCTCTCCAGCGATCTCTGCATACTTGAAGTAGTATGAGTCGAAGAACTTCTCCATCTCGTGATGAAGGCCCTCTCCTGCAGCCTCTAGGCCGGTTATCTCCTCGAAGAATGACTCTATAGTACTCTTTCCGATGCTTTCCACGGTAAGGAACTTGGTCTCAAGGTCTGAGATTATCTGGCAGCTTGCTAGAAGCATCGATGCCAACGCGACTGTGATGATTCTTTTCATGTCTTAAGCTGTTAGAAATTAAATGAAATCTGTCCTGAGATAGTTCTTGTCATACCATCGGAGAACTTGAATGTCTTGTACGAGTTGTGAGTTCTGCTTTGTCCTGGAGACCAGAAATAGAGATTATCTCCCACGAGTGAAACCACTGCGTTTGTCACATTCAGGTGACGAGAGATATTCTTAGGCAGTCGATACGAAAATGTCAGGCTACGAAGCTGTGCGCTTGTTGAACTGTAAAGGCACTTGGTACTGTTATAGCCAGCGAGGTCTGCACGTTTATAAGTGAATTTCGGATGCTCATTTACCTCTCCTGGAGTGCTCCAGCAGTGCATCATTTCCACGGGCATATTAGACCCGATCACGTCTGAACCATAGTCGAATTTGTAGAAATACTCCCATCCTCCGATGGTGTAGTCAAACATTATCCTAAGAGAGAAGTCCCCCCAGCTAAAGTCGTTGGATACACCTCCGTAGAGATCAGGCTGCTTGCTATATTCAGGGAGTAGCACTCTGTCATCGTATGAGAAAGTGTAGGTGAGGTCTCCATTTTTATCGTACCACATTGGTGCTCCATTGGTAGGGTCAACACCTGCCCAACGTACGAGCCACCAGTCATCCTTGCAAGCGCCCTCGACCCAGATGGAATCAAAGAAACCGGTGTGCATACCTTTGTAGAGCTTGGTGATAAGATTTCGGTTTCTCGCACCATTGATCGACGTACTCCAGGTAAAGTCACCTCTCTTAATATTTGTTGAGTTGACCTCGAATTCAAATCCCTTGTTTGTGATCTCTCCTACGTTTCTCATCACGGAACCATCTGTGATGACAGAAGATACTCGGCCGCTATAGAGTAGGTCGGTGGTCTTTCTGTTATAATACTCAAATGAGAGTGTGAGTCTTTTGAAAAGACCGATAGTTGCGCCAAGGTTTGTGATGTAGGTTTTTTCCCAGCTCAGTCCTGGATTAGCAGGAGAGGACTGGACGGCTCCCGCAACTCCTCCATAATACGAACCTGTGCCAATGCTATAGGAGCCATAAGATGAAGATGTGTCGATACGAGAGTTACCATTGTTTCCGTAAGAAGCCTTAAGGGTTAGCTGGTCAATTACATTGCTTTTCCAAAAATGCTCTCTGTGCACATTCCAGGTGGCTCCTGCAGAAAGGAATGATCCCCAGCGGGAGAATTCGCTGAAAGACGAATAGCCCTGTCTACGGCCACTAAATGAGAGCGTGTATCGCCTGTCGTAGGTGTATGAAGCATGTGCGATGTATGACAATGATCTTGTATGCGAGGTGTTTGATCCGCCTTTGAGGGTACTTGCGTCGGCGTATGTAACTTCCTTGATATGATCATTAATGAATCCATTTCCGCTGGCGGAAAGATATGGATGCTTCTTGTCTGTCATCTCGAGGCCAACCATCCCAAGGATGTTGTGCTTGCCGGCGAAGGTCTTGTTGTAGTTCGCGCGGATGTTTTCGTTGAGGACACTGTCAAATACAGCGTATCTATTTGAGAATCCGTTCTTTCCCGTATCAGATAGACCGGAAAGGTTGCTCATGGCGCTATAGGTCGCCTGATAGATATTTGTGAAGCTGGCGCCAGACTGCGATGTGATGGTCATACCCGAGAAAGGCTTCCATGTGAGTGTAATATCGGCCTGAGCGCTGATTGTGTTCTGGTAATTCTCGTTTTCGTTGCGCTGAGGGAGGGTGTTCGCGTGGAACTTCCTCTGGACAAGTTCATAGGTGTCACCCGTGCTATACCAGTTGTAGAATCTATATGATTCATCATCGTTGTATGGCGAGAAGATAGGTAATATCTCGTCATAGGTTGAATAAAGGCTGAACAGATCGTTGTGATTATAACTTGCAGACAGGTTTGACATCATCTCAAGCTTCTCACTAAAGCGAACGCTAGTCTTATTTCTAATGGAGTAGCGCTGTTGACGGTTTCCGATATATGGAGTTTCATTGGCGAAGTATCCCAGCGAGAAGAAGTTGTCCATGGACTCTGTTCCTCCGTTTGCAGAGAAGTTCACCTGGGTGGAGTGACCATTCTGGACGAACTCCTTGAACCAGTCTGTGTTTGTGGTACTGTATGAGTTATACTCGTTGTCCTGGTAAGGAAAGTTCTCGATCGTGCGACCTGAGTTTACCCATCCCAGTTTTGCAAGCTCTAACCACTGGGGCGCGTCACAGTACTTGATGCGGGTACTCTGATCGATAGAAGATACACCATATTTCACAGAGGCGTTGAAATTTGCTTTGCCTATCTTGGCGTTCTTCGTGGTCACCAAGATGACTCCGTTTGCGCCATCTGCTCCATATAGCGCTGTGGTGGACGCATCCTTTAGTACCGTCATGGACTCGATGTCATCAGGATTTATGTATGACAATGGACTGATGCTTCCATTTGTTCCGGTGATGGAATTTGTCCTGCTTCCTGTGTAGATAGGTACTCCATCGATGACCCAGAGAGGCTCGTTTGATGCGCTGAGGGATCCGTCGCCACGCACTCTGATCTTTACGCTTGGGCGTCCATTTGTCGAATCCTCGATTACCGTAAGTCCAGGAACCACTCCTGCCAGCATGTTGTCGATGCGAGCAGCAGGCTTGAGGGCCAGTTCTTCGTGAGTGACCTGGTATGCCGATCCTGCGAAATTTTCCTTGTTCTGGATAAGGCCGTATCCAGTGGTGATTACGGCGGCGTCAAGCGAGTTGTCTGATTTTAAGACAACTACGATGTCATTGATATCTGGAGTGATGGTGATGTTCTTCGTCTCCATTCCAAGGAAAGACACCTCGATAGTGGCGTTTTTCGCGGCAGGGATGCTGATGGAGAACTTACCGTCCAGGTTTGCTGTAGTGCCAGTTTCCTTACCTGCTCCCTTAACGATTACAGCAGCACCGACGAGAGGTTCATTACCCTCATCATATACGGTTCCCTTCAGCATTCTGGTCTTTTGCGCATGGGCCGAGATGCTACAAAGAAATAGCAGCAGACAAGTAACTGCTGCGGTAAATGACTTTCTCAGATACATAAAATACTATACTAACCTTTGCAAACTTAGCGAATAATTACTTTATTAGCAATTATTTTGTTTGCTTAATTGTTATGAGGATAAAGTATTATTCTGTCTATTTCTTTCTGGCATGTTTGGCTATATGTTCCTCTTGTAGTAGAATACAAGATACAGAGTTTCCGTTAAACACTGGTTCTATGAAGGCTATTGCAACCTTTCCCATCTGTTTACAATGATATTGAATACTGTTTTGGCGGCGGCGACATTGCTCTTCGCCGGCATCCGAGTTGCCTTTGTCGGCGACCCGCAGGTGGATAACCAGACGGAGCTGCGTTATGCGCAGAAATCCATATATCGTGAGCTTCGCGAGCGCAAGGACATTGACCTGGTGGTCATACTCGGCGACTTGGTGAATGACAAGGTGGAGCTTCTGGAGCCTTCCAGGGCGTCATTGGACTCCATTGGGGTGAAGTGGGTGTGCACCAATGGCAACCATGACAAGGACGTCTACCGCGATGCGCGAGGGAAGATGTACGATGCGCGCGACTGCGCCACTTTTTCTCGCGTGATCCACGCTCCAGACACGACTTTCGTGATGGGCGGGGTGCGCTTCATCCTCATGGATGATGTGCGCATCAGCGGCATGGCCTCGTACGAGGGCGGGCTGCGCGATAGTCAGTGGAAGTGGCTCTCTGGCGTCGTGGCGGAGGCCAATGAACCCGTCATTTTCTGTTCGCACATCCCCGTGTGGGAGTTCTCTGAGGCCGCGCAGGACACGCTCCAGCGCGTTATGGCGCCGGTCAAGGTGCAGTATGTCTGCGGACATACGCACACCGTCAGGCGCGCGAAGCTGGGCGCGAGCGACGTCCTCGACGTCGGAGCGACCTGCGGCACCTGGTGGCGTGGCGTCAAGGATGCCGATGGCATCCCGTGGGCCATCATGAACTGTGGCGCCCCGAGGGGCTACTTCGTCGCAGACATCACCCCATCTGAAGGCATCAAGCGCCTCAGCTTCAAGGCGGTACGCCGTCCGGAGGACTTCCAGCTGAGCGCGCACATCTCCGCTGACGGCACTCTCCGTGCCAATGTCTTCGGCGGCGCCGAGGGCGGCACCCTCCAGGTCCGCCGCGGCCTGCGTTGGCTCACCCTCACCCAGGTCGCCGAGATGGCTCCCGAGCTCGCGCTCCTCAAGGAGCAGACGCGCCAGCTCTCCCGCGAATACCGCCGCGACCACAAGGACGAGATCATCCCCGTCCTCTCAGCCCCTTCCCCACACGTCTGGTCCCTCCCCGCCGGCGTCCTCGCCCTCCCGTCCGCCGGCCCTGCCTCGAGCGCGTCAGGCCGTCGTCTTCGCTTCCGCTACCGCGACCCCTACATGACTTTCAAGGTCACTGTCTCGCCCATTTAGAACTCTATCTCGGCGATGACTGGGTAGTGGTCAGAGATGTATGGCTTGTCGGCGAAAGACTCGTCCACTACGCGGAATGTCTTACAGCAGCTGAAGCCTGAGTAGTAGATGTAGTCGATGGTTTCGCTCGCCTCGCCCCAGCCGTTGAAGGATGGCTTGGTGTCGCTGACCTCGGCTGTGGCTCGGGCACTGCTCATCTTGGTGTTCAGGTCCACGAGGCAAATGTCGTCAGGCTCCACGTTGAAGTCTCCGGTGAGAATCATTGGATTG
This sequence comes from Bacteroidales bacterium, assembly GCA_024398295.1. Taxonomy (GTDB): domain Bacteria; phylum Bacteroidota; class Bacteroidia; order Bacteroidales; family UBA932; genus Cryptobacteroides. Next base: position 25,789 of record JAKSJL010000009.1, on the reverse strand, counting down.
CCGTTCGGATTCATGTCGGCTATCTTGTCCACCACGAGGGCTAGGCCATTGATCCTGGCCTGTACGCCTATGTGGTCGAGGTGGGTGTTCACGAAGAAGAATTCGCTGCCGGTCTGCTTGTTCTTCAGCAGCGCCCAGGTGGCGGTGCGCCTGCAGGCTGCGTCCCAGCCGAATGATGGCACTTCGGGAGTCTCTGAAAGCCAATAGTTTCCCCATTCCAGACACTCGAATTTGGTGTTGTCATAGAAGATGGACATGTGCTCGCCCTCGTCGGAACCGTCATCCCTGCCGACTCCGAAGCAGCTGTACTGCGGACAGTTGTCGGTGATGTAGCTGAGCTGATAGTTGTATGCTTCCTGCACACCGAAGATGTCGGGATTGAGGGTCTCCAGCATCTCGATGGTGGCTGGCTTGCGGAAATCCCACGAGTTGTCGCCGTCATCGGCAATGCCCAGACGGATATTGTAGGACATGACCTTGAGGGTCTCTTTTTTCTGGCTGCAGCCTGCTGCAGTGAGAAGAACTGCGATCACTGCAAGTAAGTGAAAATAGCGTCTCATATTCTTTACTTTATGATAATTTTCTGAAAATCAATGCTGCACCGCCTCCGTCAGGGGCGATGTTGAGCGTGATGGTGTCGTTCTGCGTGACGGTCGTGACCATCTTCATGAGATGATTGGGATCCTCCGCGACATTGTCGCCATCCATAAACCATGTGAGCTCGTATTCGCCGTTGCCGAGGAAGTCCAGCTTTACACCAATGCTCCTGCCTTCGTGGTTCGAAATGGCTCCCATGTACCAGTCGTCGCCGCTTCTTCGGCCGATGACCTCGTACTCATTGAGCTTCGCGTCAAGCACCCTCGTCTCGTCCCAGGTGGTCGGAACCGCGGAAAGGAATTCCGCTCCCGGCTCGCCTCTGTAATTCTCGGGATAGTCGGCGACCATATGAAGGTAACTCTCCAGCACCACGTACATGGCGAGCATGTGGCACCTGGTGTTTGTGACCTTCGGCTCGAAGTAGTCCGCCACATGCGACTGCGCGGGCATGGCCCTGAAGCCGCCGAGATGGTAGTCGGCTGGGCCTGCGAGCACTCTGGTGAAAGGCATGGTGATGTCGTGGTCGGCGCCCAGCCTGTCGCTGTGCCATTTGTACACTTCGTAGTTCAATGTCCCCTCGCGCGTGAACTCATTTGGATAGGTCCTGGAGAGGCCGGAAGGCTTCGACGAGCCGTGGAACTGCACGAACAGGTGGTGCTCGGCGGCCTTTTTCAATATCTCCTCCTGAATCTGTATCATCTGCTGGTCGTCTCTGTCCATGAAGTCCACCATCATGCCTTTCACGCCCCACTCGTTGAACTTGTCGAAGTTCGCATCGATATTCTGATACAATGCTTTCCAGTTTGTCCAGACATGGATGTCGACACCCTTCGATGCGGCGTATGAGCACACGGCAGGGAAATCCAGCTCCGGAACCGTCCTGGTGAGGTCTGCGTCCGGGCCGCATTCGCTGAATCCCATGACACTGTCCACGTACCAAGGTTCGTCGCCATAGCCGAAGACTGAGTGGTACTCAAGCCCGAATTCTGTTGCGAAATCTATATAGTATCTGCTTGTCTCAAAGTTGTTTCCGGCATGCACTGAGTCCGGCACCTGGGTCGCGCACCACCAGTTGAAGGTGGTCTTGCCCGGCTTCAGCCAGGAGGTGTCGCCGATGCGGCAAGGCTCCGCGAGGTTTGTGAGTATGTTTGACTCCATGATGGCTCCTATCCTGTCGCTGACAGAGAATACCCTCCATGGACTATGGTGTGGAAGGTCGGAAATCACGCAGTACTCAGGCTGGTCTAACCTTGGCGAGAGCTTGCTGGTAAGCGCGTCTTCTGACTTTACCAGATACATTCCTGCGTAGTCGCGTACATCAGCCTCTGTGAAAGAAAGGAATATGTCATCGCCTGTCTTGAAAGTCGCAGGGAGGTCGAAAAGACTGTCCTCAGGTAGTTCTTTTACATTGGATATCAGATAATTCCCTTCGTGAGAATTATGAAAGTCCTTTAGTGGCAGCACTGTGGCTTCTGAGTCAGGGCCAAGTCGCATGTCCATTCTTTCAGCACGCAGGTTAAGCTTATGTATGGTTTCCTGGTCTGGAATATCGTACCTGAATGCTGCTCCGTCGTCATATACGCGTACCACGAGGTCCAGCGTTATCTCGTCAGAGAGTGTAATTCGGGACTCCTTGCATACAGCGTCTACATGGCTGCATTTTCCGACAGGAAGTTCGTAGGAGTCCTTGACAGTGCGTGTCCTTGACTTCACTATCTTCACCTGATCGCCGAAATATCCCTCGTCAAGTTCAAGTCCCAGTTCCGAAGGGCTGACGACAGTCTTTCCGTCGTATTCTACGCAATAAGACAGCTTGCCTTCGGTGGAACTGATGGTCATGCTGAGCCTTTCGTCGGGCGAGCTTGTCTTACGCAACACCGTGAGCTCTGCCTTAGGGGCGCAACTCACGGTGATAGCAAATAGAATGATAGTCTGAAGAATTCTCTTCATTATTTTTCTGAATATGGATGTGTGAATCCAAGTCTTGCGAGTCCGTTCTGGATCTCAGGAAGGTTCATGAATATCTTCCAAAGCATGCCGGTGCGGTAGTTCTCAATCATGTTGATGATAGGGCCCTCGTCGATGGCAAGCCATGTGTTCGATGCCCATCCGGTGTCAGGGTTGAAGCCGTCGACGAAGCCGTATTCGCCCCAGATCTGGTCGCCGAGGTCGTAGTAGAAGTGTCTTATCACTTCCATTGTCTCAACCGGTGTGTATGGCATGGATGACAATGCTGCCGTAGGCTGGATCACGCCGTAGTCGCAGTTAGGGTCGTGTGCGACGTAGCCTTTGTTGCTGTCGCCAGCGGTGAGTCCCCAGCAGTTCTCGCCGTATCCCTTGTATCCCTTAGGGTTGGCGATGCAGTATGCGCGCTGGCTGAGTGTGTGGAGGCGCCCCTGCTCGTAGTAGTGCACGCCCTCCTCGTCATAGAGACCATTGGGGTCAATGCCCTGGAATGTGTACTGCTCGAAGAACAATGGTCCTGCGAGCGCCTCGCCCCAGTCACCCAGAGGAATGGTGTAGCCATAGCGCTCGGTGGTGTTTCTGTATGATGGAGACATCTTCCAGCAGCTCTCGTAGACATCCTTGGAGATAGGGTGAGTAGGTGATGATGCAGCGACAATGTATGTGATGAGGCACTCGTTCCATCCCACGATAGGGAAGTTCATGTCGTAGCCCTGATTTGGGCACCAGTGCCAGTAGAGAAGACCATCCTTCTCGTACCACGCCCAGTTTACAGTCTCCCACATATGGGTGATCTTGTCGCGGAGATACACCTCGAGTGGGCTGTCGCCATTGAAATATGCGCGGGCAGTGAGAAGACCCATGAAAAGATATGAGGTTTCGACCAGGTCGCCACCTTCATCGAGGCGACCGAAAGTCACAGGCTTGCCCGTGTCGCCGTTCATGAAGTGAGGGAACACCCCGTGGAAGGTCTCGGCCTGCATAAGGAACTCCACTATCTTGTGGAGGCGCTCCAGCGCTGCTTCCTTGGTGATCCATCCACGCTCTACGGCTACGCAGAGTGCCATGATACCGAATCCGCTACCTCCGATGGCGCAGGACTCAGGTCCGTAGGTGTGCTCGGAGAAGTTAGGGATGTCGTATGCTTCATTGATATAGTCCCAGTATGTTGCTCCCTTGACGGTGTTTGTACGCTCGCGTGCGAGGCCTGATACAGGATGTCCGAACTCCCAGAAGAATCTGAAGGTTTGGCGTTGTACGGTCTCAAGGAGCTCGTCGTCAGAGAGTCCTTGGATGATGCCTACAGGCTTGATAGGAATGAAGTGCTTGTCAGTGGTCTTAGGGCTGCACGAAGCCAGCACAAGTACCATGCTGAGGAAAAATATCAATCTTTTCATTGGCTATTTAGTTAATAATAGCCTGGTAGGGTCCAGCCCTGCCAGGCTATCAGTGATAGTATTAACTGTTGAGTATAGATTATTCAGCAGGCTCAGCCATTGACTTGGATGCGTCAAGAACGGTCTGAGGGATTGGGTAGAATCTCTTCGCGTCGGTGTATCCTGGGAGCTCCTTGGCGGCGCGGCCAGTACGAACGAGGTCATAGAAACGCTCACCGTGCTCGAAGCAGAGCTCTACGAAACGCTCTTCCATGATCTGGTCTGCGGTAGCGTTTGTGAGAGCAGGAAGACCAGCGCGCTCGCGTACCCAGTTGACGGTCTGGTCGCCATTCTGACCCTTAGCCACCTTAGCCTCAGCGTCGAGGAGGAGGATGTCAGCGTAGCGGATGAGGCGTACGTTGTTACCATCACCCCAGTCAGCGGTGTAGCAAAGACCTGAAGGGTTGTAGAACTTACCGTTCCATCTGTCAGAGTATGGGTTGGTGTCAGCTACGTGATCACCATACCATGTGTCCTGACCAGCCCAGATGATACCAGTCTCATAACGAGCCTTCTCACCTCTAGCCTTCATGAGGTTCACGATCTTGTCGGTAGGGCAGAAGAATGACCAGCCTGAGTACATCTCGTGTGAGCCGTTGATAGCCACCTTGGCGGTGATAGCGGCGCCAGGTCCCTGGAATGAACCCATACCGTTCCAACCAGTAGCTGTGGCAGCACGGGAGCTGCACTGTGCCTCGAGGATGTGTTCATCCTTAAGGTTACCCTCGTTTGTGAATACATAGTGGTAGTCAGCCATGAGTGCACCCTTGCCATAATCGTTGACGATAGGAGCGGTGTGCTTGAGGACAGTGTCATAGTCCTGAATCTCAGCAGCGAGCTTGGCGATCACAGCGTGAGCGGTGTACTTGGTAACCTGTCCAGGAAGAGTAGCCTGGCTAGGCTTTACGTTCTGGAGGTCGTTGATCACAGACTCTACGTCGGCGATGACCTTCTCGATCACGTGCTGGTGGGTAAGTCTCTTGATACCAGTTCTCTCAGAGTTTTTGAAGTAAACTGGAACCTCACCCCAGAGGCGTGTGATACGAAGGTAAGTGAATGCGCGGAGTACGGTTACCTGAGCGATGTAATCCTTCATGGTAGCTGCGTTTGCGCCAGCCTCTGCGTACTTCTCGAATGCCTCGATAGCCTCATTGTAGTAGCCTACACCTGCGTAGTAGCCACCCCATGCTCCGCTGAGAGCCCAGTAAGCACCAGCAGCGCTGTAGTCGAAGTTATCGAATGAAGTAAGATCTGCCTGGTCGGTAGGGCTTGAACCCTTTACCAGATCGTCTCCTCTGATACCGAGGATGGTCTCGTATGACCACTCTGCCATGTTTCCGCAGAAGTTTCCATACGCTCCGACGAGAACCTGCTGTGCGCTGGCTACGTCAGTATAGTCAATAGCATCTACAGGAGGAGTAGCCTCAACTGGGATGTCAATCCACTCGCTGCATGATGCAAGCATTGAAGATGCAAGAGCAGCGCAGAAAATGCCTTTAAGAATTGTATTTTTCATATCTATATCCTCCTATTATTAGTATGTGATCTTGACACCAAGGGTGAATGTACGTGCCATTGGGTAGGTCTCTCTATCAAGTCCGGTAGGATCTACGATTTCTGGGGTGTATCCCTGATACTTGAAGAAGGTAAGAGGGTTCTGTGCAGATACGTATACTCTAGCATCAACCTTGTTCCAGAGCTTGCTCATGTTGTAACCGAGCTGGATGTTCTGGAGCTGGAAGTAGCTTGCGTCCTCGATGAAGTAGTCGTTGATCTGACCATTTGCTGCAGCAAGCAGACCAGCTACTGAAGGGTTCTTGCTGCCGGTGTTGGATGCGGTGAAGTGATCAGCCGCGAAATCCTTGGTGAAGTTCATTGAGGCACCTGCCCAGTATCTCATAGCCATCTTTGCGTTGCAAACCTGGATGCCAGAAACGCCGTAGAAAGTCAAGCCGAGATCCCACTTCTTGTAAGTGAAGCCGAGGTTGCCACCATAGGTGAACTTAGGATATGGAGCACCGAGGAAGGTACGGTCCTCTGAGTCGAAGTTACCGTCGCCATTTGCGTCTACATACTTAAGGTAACCTACCTGAGCGCCCTGCTGCTTCGCGAAATCGCCTGCTGCATTGATCTCAGCCTCGCTTGCCCAGATACCATTGGTCTTGTAGCCGTAGAAGCTGTTCATAGGCTGGCCGACCTTCATGATCTGACGGAACTCTGCGGAACCAGTGAGAATGTAGTCGAGATCCTCGCCCTGGATAGCCTTTACCTCGTTGTGGAGGGTGGTTGCGTTGACGTCGATAGAGTAGCCGAGCTCACCTACCTTGTCATGCCAACCGAGCTGAAGCTCGATACCGCTGTTGGAAATCTTACCAGAGTTTGCGAGTACAGTCTCCATTGTCACAGGGATGGTGTTGAGGACCACAGCGTTGTTTGTAAGACGGTTGTAGTAGTCAAGTTCTCCAGTGAGTCTTCCACCGAGTGAGGTGAATGAAAGACCTGCGTTGATCTCACGTACAACCTCCCACTTGAGCCAGCTGAACTTGTTCTCGAGAAGAAGTCCGCCGAGGGTCTGGTTGTTCATGTTGTAATAATTGGTGGCAAGACCAGCGAAACCGTCGCTTGCAGGCTCCTTGTCGTTACCGAGGAGACCCCAGCTACCACGGAGCTTCAAGTACTCGAATACGTTCTGGTTCTTCATGAAGTCCTCCTCTGAGATAACCCAGCCGAGACCTACTGATGGGAAGTAGCCCCACTTCTCCTGGAACTTAGAGCTACCGTCGATTCTCATGGTTGCAGATGCGAGATACTTTCCATCGTAGTCGTAGCTAGCACGACCGAAGAAAGATACACCTCTGTAGCTGAAACCACCGTCTGTTGTCTCAGACTCACCCTTGTCGCCGAGGCTGATGTAGTGATACTGGTCTGAACCGTCACCAGCGAGCTTCTTGGTGCTTGACTGGAGGAATCTGTAGTTCTCATAACGAACTGACTGACCGAGCATGGCGGTGAGACCGTGCTTTCCGAATCTGTCGGTGTAGGTGAGGGTGTTATCGATGATAGTGTTGTAGTTATAATCGATCTGCTTGCTCAGGCTGTTGGTATTTGACATCTGGTTACCAGATACATAATAAACAGGAGTGTAGTTCTTGCTCTGACCGAGGTTGTACTCCTGTGCAACAGCGAACTTGTACTTGAGTTTCTCAGGAATGAATGAGAGCTCTGTGTAGAGGGAAGGAAGGATGCGGAGGTAGTTGTTTCTACTGTTGTTCATCTCTGCTCTGGCCACAGGGTTAGCGAAGTAACCACTGGTGAGACCTACTGCGAGGGTTGAACCATACTTGGTAGGATAAGCATCGGTATTCTTCTCATCGTATACAGGGATGAAAGAAGGGAGGAGGAATGCCTCACGGAATGCGGTGAGTGAACCATTCTTCTTGGTAGCGTTTGAGATGGTGATGTTTGCACCAGCCTTGAGCCAGCTGAAAGGAGTGTAGTCACCCTTGCTGATGATGTTAAAACGCTCATAGTTGTTGTCTCCCTTGCTGATACCGTCGTTGGTGAAGTAGCTTACACCGAGAACGTAAGAGGCCTTGTCAGTAGTACCAGATACATTGACGCTGTGGCTTGTGATAGTACCGGTTTTGAGGAGAGCCTTGTACCAGTCAGTGTCGGTAGTAGGCACGCCGTTGCTGCCGCCCCAGTTCTTGATAGAGAGCTCAACTGCGGTGAGGTCACCGAACTCCTTCATGAGCGATGCGTACTCTGCTGAGTTGGCGAGCTTGAGGAGGTTGCTAGCCTGCTGGATACCGTAGTAACCATCGTAGGTAACCTTAGCCTGGCCCTTCACACCGTTCTTGGTGGTGACGAGGATGACACCGTTTGCTGCGCGTACACCGTAGATGGCTGCTGAAGACGCATCCTTGAGGACGGTGAGGCTCTCGATGTTGCTGCTGTCGAGGAAGTCAATGTTATCGAAGAACATACCATCTACAACGTAGAGAGGTCCCTGGTATGAAGAGTCGAATGAACCGACACCACGTACGCGAACCACTGGAGATGCTCCTGGATTTGCACTGTTGAGGATCTGTACACCGGCAACCTTGCCCTGGAGGGCACCCATAGGGCTGGAAACAGGGGTAGAGATGATCTCATCTGCCTTCACAGAAGAAATGGCACCAGTGAGGTCCTTGCTCTTGGCAGTACCATAACCGATGACGATGATCTCGTTAAGGAGCTCAGCATCCTCGACCATCTGGACGTCGATGCTGGTGCGACCATTAACTGCGACCTCCTGAGTCTTCATGCCGATGGCACTGAAAACGAGAGTGCTGTTGGCTGGGACTGAGATGCTGTAGTTACCAAGTGCGTCTGCGATGGTACCAGTAGTAGCGTTGCCCTTGACAACGATGCTGACACCAAGTGCAGGTTCACCTGAGACCTGCTCTGTCACTGTACCTGAGACAGTGATGTTCTGTGCGAATGCTGTAGCAGCGCTCAGAAGCAAACAGAGGCAAAAAATCAGTTTTGTTTTCATGTGTTTTTAGATAAAAATGTTATTATGTGTTTTTTCCTATCTTCAAGGAAATTTTCATGGCGCAAAGTTAAATCGTTTTGTGGATTCTGGCGAAAAAGTGGTTACGCAAGAACTACTCTGTGCGAAAAAGGGGACTACGCTAATACTACGCTTTTTTGAAAAATGGGTACTTGTGCGAATTTTTGAAGTGGTATAACTGGCAGAAAATGAATATTTAAATCGATACATTTGTCTCGAAAACGATTTACATCACCAAAAGTATATGAAAACAAGAACTATCATCACCACTTTCCTTGCCGCTGCGGCACTTTGCGCATGCGGTGGACCAAAGTCGTCAGATTCAAAGATGGACAAGTTCGTCTCAGACCTCATGTCGAAGATGACACTTGAGGAAAAAATCGGTCAGCTTAACCTTCCTGCCACAGGCGAGATCGTCACCGGAGAAGCGAAGAGCAGCGTAGGTGCCGAGCGCATCAAGGCAGGCGAGATCGGAGGCCTTTTCAACCTCAAGGGTGCCGACAAGATCCGTGAGATCCAGCGTATCGCTGTCGAGGAGTCAAGACTCGGAATTCCTCTTATCTTCGGTATGGATGTCATCCACGGATATGAGACAGTTTTCCCTATTCCTCTCGGTCTGTCATGCTCATGGGACATGGAAGCGGTCGAGGAGTCGGCGCGCATCGCTGCGGCAGAGGCCAGCGCTGATGGAATCAGCTGGACCTTCAGCCCTATGGTGGACATCTCCAGAGATCCTAGGTGGGGTCGCGTGAGCGAGGGCAATGGTGAGGACCCATTCCTCGGCAGCCAGATTGCGAAGGCGATGATCTATGGCTACCAGGGCCGTCCTGGCCACCAGTTCGAGACTGGCGAGCAGATCATGGCTTGTGTAAAGCATTTCGCCCTCTATGGTGGTGCAGAGGCAGGTCGTGACTATAATACAGTGGATATGTCACGCCAGCGTATGTTCAATGATTATATGCCACCTTACAAGGCGGCTGTGGAGGCTGGTGTAGGTAGCGCCATGGCATCTTTCAATGAGATCGATGGTGTCCCTGCTACCGGAAACAAGTGGCTTCTTACCGACGTCCTCAGAGACCAGTGGGGATTCGGCGGTTTCGTTGTAACCGACTACACAGGTATCTCTGAGATGGAAGTTCATGGTATCGGCACCTTCGAGGAAGTGTCTAAGCGCGCTTTGAACGCAGGTGTGGATATGGATATGGTAAGCGAGGGCCTCTTTACATATATAAAAGGTGGACTTAAGGACGGAAGCATCTCCATGAAGACCGTGGATGCGGCTTGCCGCCGTATCCTTGAGGCTAAGTACAAGCTTGGCCTCTTCGAGGACCCATACAAGTACTGTGACGTGGAGAAGGCTGCGAAGGTCGTTTACAATGACGAGCATAGGGCAGTGGCACGCCGCATAGCATCTGAGTCATTCGTCCTCCTCAAGAATGAGGGAGGACTCCTTCCTCTTCAGAAAAAGGGCACCGTGGCTCTTATCGGCCCTCTTGCAAATACAGCAGCGAACATGCCTGGCACCTGGAGTGTCGCAGCACAGCATGACCGCACAACTACTTTCCTCGACGGCATGAAGGAGACTCTTGGTGACAAGGTCACTGTCCTCTATGCCAAGGGAAGCAACCTGACCAAGGATTATGATCTTGAGATGCGTTCGACCATGTTCGGACGTGAGCTTGGCAGGGATGAGCGCAGCGATGCGCAGCTTCTCAGCGAGGCACTTTCAGTAGCGAGAAGGGCAGACGTGATCATTGCCGCTCTCGGTGAGTCTTCCGAGATGTCGGGTGAGTCATCAAGCCGCAGTGACATTTCCATCCCAGACGTGCAGAAGAACCTACTCGATGCCCTTCTTGCTACCGGTAAGCCAGTGGTGCTCGTGCTCTTCAACGGCCGCCCTCTCACCATCGAGGAGGAGGCTGCGAAGGTACCTGCCATCCTCGACGTATGGTTCGGTGGTACCGAGACTGCGTACGCCGCTACAGATGTCCTCTTCGGCGATGTGAACCCAAGCGGTAAGCTCACCATGACCTTCCCTAAGAACGTAGGCCAGATTCCTCTCTTCTACGCTCACAAGAGCACCGGTCGGACTCTTGGCGAGGGTGAGTGGTTCACCAAGTTCCGTTCATGCTATCTCGATGTGGACAATGATGCCCTCTATCCTTTCGGATATGGACTTAGCTATACCACCTTCTCTTACAGCCCAGTCGCACTCTCATCTACCGAGATGACCGCAAACGGCAAGATCAAGGCTTCTGTGGAGGTTACAAACACCGGTGCAGTCGCTGGCAAGGAAGTCGTTCAGATGTACATCCGCGACGTCGTAGGCTCAAGCACCAGACCAGTCCGTGAGCTCAAGGGCTTCAAGAAGATCCTTCTTCAGCCAGGTGAGACACAGACTGTTGAATTTGAGATCGATGTAGAGCTTCTGAAGTTCTACGATTTCGACATGAACTATGTCGCTGAGCCAGGTGAGTTCAAGGTATTCATCGGTGGTGACAGCAAGACAAAGAACGAAGCAAGCTTTAACCTTTCATAGTCACCATGAAAAAACTGTTCATCGCGGCTTGTGCCGCTCTTATTTCCTTTTCATCCATTGCAGCGGAGAACCCTTTTGACTTTGTTTTCTTTCGCAATGCGATGAAAATAGGAATGTACCCTTACTCAAAGGTGGAGTATTCAGGTTATTCATGGGTCAAGAACATGCAGAAGCATGTCGTAGTGCGCAGCGAGGAGTATGTCACTCCGGGCAACTCTATCGAGTTGACCTATAAGTCCAGCCCTAACGGCATGTGGCGCGCTACCATCGAATATCCAGAGATCAGAGGTGTAGAGAACTTCAATGATCCAGAGTATCTCTCTATGAGCGTGAAGGGCGAGCTGTATGCGAGTGTATCTCTTGTCTTCAAGGGGGCTCGTAGAGGTAGTGCTGCGGAAGTATCTGCAGCTCAAGTATATGAGCTTGGAAATGGCTGGAAGGAACTGCGTTTCCCTATGGCTGCTTTCGGCCTTGCTGACATGAAGGGAAGCCAGCTCATGAGCATTGTGGGTCTTACGTTCTCACAGAACGACGACACCGACGATGTGGAGCACACCGTTTTCATCGATGACATCGAGATTCTCGGTGGACGTGGAGGTCTCAAGCTCCGTAAGGATGCACCAAAGATCGTCGAGGCGGTGGGCTTCGAGCGCCACATTGATATCAGGTGGACCCGTCCTGAGGACAGTGCTGTAAAGTACTATAAGATATATAGATCTTTTGATTCGAAGAATTACGAGCCTGTGGCTATCAGGGATGCGGGAAGAGACAGATACACTGACTTCCTCGGAAGCATTGGCACTACTGCCAGCTACAAGGTGTCAGCTGTCGCTTACGATGGTACGGAGAGCACCATCTCCAAGGCAGTGGGTGCACAGACTCGCGCCATGACTGACGATGAGCTTCTGGACATGCTCCAGCTTGCGAACTTCCGCTACTACTGGGAGGGTTGTGAGCCAAACAGCGGTCTCGCTGTGGAGGATATCCCTGGCCACACTGACATGATCGCCGCTGGCGCGTCAGGATTCGGCATGATGGCCCTCCTCACCGGTATCCATAGAGGTTTCATCACCCGTGAGCAGGGCGTGGAGAGATTCCTCAGGATCACTGACTACCTCTCCAAGGCACAGCGCTACCATGGAGTGTACCCTCATTTCATGAACGGAAAGACAGGTGAGACCATCGCTTGGTTCGGAAATCGTGACAATGGTGGTGACCTCGTGGAGACGTCATTCCTCTATGAGGGACTCATTGCTGCCCTTCAGTTCTTCGATGCAGACTCAAAGGATGAGGCTCTCATACGCTCACGCATCCAGAAGATATGGGAGGAGACCGAGTGGGACTGGTATCGCAGGACTCCGGACAGCGACTACCTCTTCTGGCATTGGTCACCAGACCAGGCCTGGGTCATCAACCACAAGCTCATTGGCTGGAACGAGACTCTCGTGACCTACTTCCTCGCCATCGCTTCGCCTACCCATGCCGTACCTGCCAGCATGTACTATTCTGGCTGGGCAAGCCAGACCGATGTGGCAGCGAACTATCGCCAGTGGGCTGTCAGCAAGGACGGAAACAGATATGTGAATGGCAATTCATATTTCGGACAGAAGCTTGGCATCGGCGAGTCTACCGGTGGACCTCTCTTCTTCTGCCACTACTCGTTCATGGGCCTTGACCCTCACGCGCTCACAGACCGATTCGTGAACTATTTTGAGAATAACAAGGCCATTGCCACCATCAACTACCGCTACTGTGTGGAGAACCCTAAGGGCTACGCAGGCTACGGTGAGGATGCATGGGGACTGACCGCGAGCGATGGCTACTGGGGCTACAGCGCCAGCGAGCCTGCAGAGCATCAGGATGAGGGCAAGCTTACTCCTACTGGAGCATTGGCATCATTCCCATACACTCCTGAAGAGTCGATGAGGGCATTCAAGCACTTCTATCGCGACTGCGGTGACTTCCTTTGGGGCGAGTATGGCTTCTACGATGCCTACAACCCAAGCATCAACTGGGTGGCTCCTATCTTCATGGGTCTGAACCAGGGCCCTATCACCGTGATGGTAGAAAACTACCGCAGCGGTTTCATCTGGAACCTTTTCATGTCGAACAAGGATGTCCAGAATGCGATAAGAAAACTTGAAGCAGTAAGATAATGAATAAGTGGATCAAGGCGGCAACGATTTCGCTGGCCGTACTAGCCATCTCTGCTTGTGGAGAGCGCAAGCAAAATGTGGCACCAGAAGTGCAGCTTGCCGATGAGGAGTTCATCGACATGATGGAGAAGGCCCATCTCATGTACATGTGGGAGGGAGCCTGCCCAAATTCGGGCATGGCGCCTGAGCGCATACACATGGATGGAAACTATCCACAGAACGACGCCGATATCATCGCTGTAGGTGGTTCGGGATTTGGTATTGCAGGTCTCATTGCCGGAATGGACAGGGGTTACATCACCCGCGAGGAGGGTGTGGCACGTCTGCGCAAGATAGTGGATTTCCTTTCCACTGCAGACACCTTCCATGGCGCTTTCCCTCACTGGATAGAGGATGGTACTGGCCATGTCCGTCCATTCGGCAAGGTGGACAATGGAGGCGACCTCGTGGAGACCTCCTTCCTCATGGAAGGCCTTCTCTGTGCCAGGCAGTATATGAACCAGGACACCGTGGCTGAGAGAGAGCTCGCTGCCGACATCAACAGACTGTGGCACTCGGTAGAGTGGGACTGGTATCAGCGTGGTACCACCGACAAGCTCTACTGGCACTGGAGTCCAGAATACGAGTGGCAGATAAACTTCGCCATCGAGGGCTACAATGAGTGTCTCATCACCTATATCCTCGGAGCATCGTCCCCAACCCATCCTATCAACCCCGAGGCTTACCACAAGTGCTGGGCCCGTGGCGGCAGCTTCGTCTCTGGCAAGGAGGCGTATGGCTTGCCACTGCTGCTGAAGTACAATGGTGCCGAGGACTATTCCGGCCCACTCTTCTGGTCGCACTACTCGTACATTGGACTGTGTCCAAAGGGCTTGAAGGACAGGTATGTGGAGTATTGGCCATTGGTGACAAACCACTCGAAGATACACTATGCGTACTGCGTCGCGAACCCTCTCAAGCATTACGGCTACGGCCCTAACTGCTGGGGTCTCACGGCAAGCTATTCACCTGAAGGCTATGCTGCGCATAGGCCTTTCGGCGAGGATCTGGGCGTGATCACCCCGACAGCTGCTCTCAGTTCCTTCCCATACACTCCAGAGGAGTCCCTGGCTGCGATGAGGCACTTCTATTATGACATGAAGGACCTCATCTGGGGCGACTACGGCTTCTATGATGCATTCTGCCAGGCCAAGGATTGGTGCCCTCGCAGGTATCTTGCCATCGACCAGTGCACTATCACTCCGATGATAGAAAATCATAGGTCTGGTCTTCTGTGGAAGCTTTTCATGAGCTGTCCAGAGGTTCAAGAAGGACTCGCTAAACTTGGCTTCACCATTGAAAACAACTGATATCATGAAGAAGATAATAACTACTCTTGCATTGTGTGCCGCAGCATTCACTATGATGTCGTGTGGCTCAGACAAGTCCTCAGGGGACAAGAAGATGGACAAGTTCATCGACGACCTCATGTCGAAGATGACTGTCGAGGAGAAAATCGGACAGCTTAACCTTTCTGGTGGAGATGTCCCTGGAGTGCTCAGTGGAGCGCAGGGCATCGACGATCTCATCAAGATGGGTTACCTCACAGCCACAGGCTGGACTGACCTCGATGAGCTCAGGCGACTCCAGGCTCTCGCGGTGGAGGAGTCCAGGATGGGCATCCCTATGCTTTGCGGCGTGGATGTCATCCACGGTTTCTATACTGTATTCCCTATTCCTCTCGGCCTCTCCTGCACCTGGGATCCTGCCCTTGTGGAGAAGACCGCCAGGGTGGCTGCGGTAGAGGCTTCGTCCAATGGTATCAGCTGGACTTACAGCCCAATGGTCGATATCGCCCGTGACGCGCGCTGGGGCCGTATCGCTGAGGGAAGCGGTGAGGACCCATACCTCGGTTCGCTCATGGCTGCCGCCATGGTGCGCGGCTATCAGGGCGATGACCTCTCTGACGAAAGCACCATCATGGCTTGCGTGAAGCATTTCGCGCTCTACGGCGCTGCAGAGGCGGGTCGCGACTATAACACCGTCGACATGAGCAAGCTTCAGATGTACAACAGCTACCTCGAGCCTTACAAGTCCGCTTTCCAGGCAGGTGCCGGCTCGGGAATGTCTTCATTCAACCTTGTCGAGGGCATCCCTGCATCGGGAAATCATTGGCTCATGACAGAACTCCTCAGGGACGAGTGGGGTTTCAATGGTTTCGTGGTTTCTGACTACGACGCCATCGGAGAGATGACAAACCACGGCCTCGGTGACACCAAGGAAGTGTCTGCGCAGGCGCTCAAGGCTGGCCTTGACATGGACATGATGACTCTCGGCTTCCTGA
This sequence comes from Bacteroidales bacterium, assembly GCA_024398295.1. GTDB lineage: Bacteria > Bacteroidota > Bacteroidia > Bacteroidales > UBA932 > Cryptobacteroides. The sequence continues at coordinate 10,218 of JAKSJL010000009.1, read as the reverse complement.
AGACCCTCAAGGAGTCTCTTGCAGAGGGCAAGGTGTCGCAGAAGGACATTGATACAGCGTGTCGCCGTATCCTTGAGGCAAAGTACAAGCTTGGTCTCTTCGATGACCCATATAAATATGTGAACAAGGAGCGTGCGGAGGCGAATACTCTCACAGAGGAGGGCCTTGCGCTCGCACGTGAGGCTGCTGCCAAAGCCATTGTCCTTCTCAAGAACGACAAGAACGTACTCCCTCTCCAGAAGAGCGGAACCGTGGCTGTCATCGGCCCATTGGCTCAGGATACACAGAATCTTCTCGGTATGTGGAGTGGTTCCTGCGACCAGAAGTCTGCTACAGTGGTGGATGCCGTAAAGGAGGCTCTTGGCGCTTCTGGAAAGGTTATCTACGCACAGGGATGCAACTTCACAAACGAGGAGAAGCTCGCTCAGGAGGGCGGCGTCGTCTGCGACCCTGCACAGAATACCCGCCTCGTTCGCGAGGCTGTGGCTGCTGCACGCCAGGCAGACAAGGTAATCGCTGTGCTCGGCGAGCCTCGTAGCTGGTCGGGTGAGGCTTGCAGCAAGGCTGACATCACCCTCCCTGCCGCTCAGAAGGAGCTTATCTCGGCTCTCCTCGCTACCGGCAAGCCAGTGGTATTCGTGATCTGCTCAGGCCGCCCTCTCGTTCTTGAGTGGGAGGATCAGAACTGTCCTACACTCGTGGAGGCATGGCATGGTGGAAGTGAGGCTGCCCGTGGACTTGCAGACGTGATCTTCGGCGATGTGAACCCTAGCGGAAAGCTCACCACCACGTTCCCTCTCAGAATGGGTCAGATTCCTATCTACTACAATTACCTGAACACTGGTCGTCCTCAGAACCCAGAGGACCACTATACATCCAAGTATCTTGACTGTCCTAATGAGCCACTCTATCCATTCGGATATGGTCTCTCATACACTACCTTCGAGTACTCGGAGATCGCTCTTGACAAGTCTTCCGCTTCTGGCGACAAGGATGTCATCAAGGCTTCTGTAGTCATCAAGAACACTGGTTCATGCGCTGGTGAGGAGACTGTCCAGATGTACATCGGTGACCCTGCTGCTTCCATCTCACGCCCAGTGAAGGAGCTCAAGGGCTTCCAGAAGCTTACCCTTGCCGCTGGCGAGAGTGCCACAGTGACCTTCGATGTCACCACTGAGGCTCTCAAGTTCTATAACTCTCAGCTCCAGAAGGTATGGGAGCCTGGAGATTTCAACATCTTCATTGGAACCAACTCCAGAGACACCCAGAAAGCATCGTTTGTATGGAACAAGTAATAAGAAGAATTACACTTGCAGCCCTTTCCCTCGCCCTTCTCGCCTCATGTGCGGAGAAGGTGCAGAAGGGTCCGGCCACATACTGTAACCCTATCGACATAGACTATACGTATATGGTCTACAATTCGGCACAGAATCTCTCGTATCGTTCAGGTGCCGACCCAGCAGTGGTTTGCTTCAAGGGCGAGTACTACATGTTCGTCACCAGGTCTCTGGGTTATTGGCACTCGAAGGACCTGCTGAACTGGGAGTTCCTGGAGTCAAACAGCACATGGTATCCTCAGGGATGCAATGCTCCTGCGGCCCATAACTACAAGGATTCGCTTCTATATGTGACCGGAGACCCATCTGGAAACATGAGCGTGATGTACACCGACGACCCTATCAAGGGCAAGTGGACCCCTATCCCTGCCATCCTTACCGATCTTCAGGATCCAGACCTGTTCATTGATGATGATGATCAGGCATACATGTTCTGGGGCTCTTCAAATGACCTTCCTATCAGAGGAAAGAAACTGAACATGAACGACAGGTTCCTTGTGGATGGTCCTACAGTGCCTCTTTTCCATACTGATAGTACCAGGCACGGCTGGGAGAGATTTGGCGAGAACCACAGCGACACCATCATCGGAGCCTACATCGAAGGCGCTTGGATGACCAAGCACAACGGCAAGTATTACATGCAGTATGGCGCTCCTGGCACTGAGTTCAATGTCTATGGTGATGGCGTATACGTCGCTGACTCTCCTCTTGGACCTTACACCTATCAGGCGCATAATCCTGTATTCTACAAGCCAGGCGGCTTCATAAATGGAGCTGGCCACGGCAGCACCGTCCAGATGGAGAATGGCTCATGGTGGCACTTCGGTACCATGTCGCTTTCTGCTACAGTAAACTGGGAGCGCAGGATCTGCATGCTCCCGGCTTTTTTCGACGAGGACGGCATCATGTATGGTGACAATGCTTACGGCGATTATCCTCACTATGCACCATCGGAGGTGGATAAGAAGGGCGCATTCACAGGCTGGATGCTGCTGTCATACCACAAGCCGGTGACCGTATCTTCCCAGCAGGAGGGCCATGCGGCGCTTGCTCAGGGTTTCGACGAATGGAACAGGCCTCAGACCTCTCCTGATTTCAATGCTTCGAACCTCACAGATGAGAACTGCAAGACCTATTGGCTCGCGGCGACCAACTCTGATGCAGAGTGGGTGATGATCGACCTCGAGGACGAGGCTACCGTGAATGCCATCCAGATAAACTATTATGACCACTACGCAGGACTTTATGGCCGTGTCCCAGGTCTTTGCCACAAGTTCGTGATCGAGGCATCACTCGATGGTGAGAAGTGGAAGGTCCTCGAGGACAGAAGCAAGATTGAGGTGGATGCTCCGAATGCGTATATGCAGCTTTCAGAGCCTTGCAAAGCCCGTTTTGTTAGATACTCAAATATTAAGGTCCCTTCTGAGAGCCTTGCCATCTCCGAGATCCGTGTGTTCGGAAAGGGTAGTGGCGAGGCTCCATCTGCGGTCACTGGCTTCAAGGCCGTGATGGGCGCAGATGGCAAGGAAGCCATGCTTACCTGGGATGAGGTACCAGGTGCTCAGGGCTACAATGTCCGCTGGGGTATCGCTCCAGACAAGATGTACAGCTCTTGGATGGTTTACTCAGAAAATGAGCTCCTCCTTCGCTGCCTGAATGCAGATACTCCATACTTCTTCAGCGTGGAGGCATTCAACGAGAACGGTATCTCGCCTGTTACAGTAGCAGAGTAATTCTGCGTGTAGGGTTCTACAGACGATTGCATTTATTCCGAGATCAATATTTTGATCTCGGAATTTTTGTAATCCATCGTGAAGCACTTGCCAATCAATGGCTTACACTGTGCCTCGGCCTTTATTCTAAGAGACTTCTCGAAGTAGCAGAGGATATCTCCGGTAGGGTCAAACAGCCGGATGTCACGCTCTGTCAGGGCCAGATTCTTTCCATCAGATACTACGTTGACATCGTCAGAGAAGCCGTGAAGGATGATACAGAACTTGGTGAATCTCGAATCCATGTTCCCCTGTGCCTTGCCTAGAGTCAACTTGCCGTCAGACCAGAGCATCTTTCTGGAGTGGAATTCTCCATTACGGTAGTTGAAACTGATGCCGTCGTCCTCATAGTAATCGAAGCTGCTGCTCTCTTTACCATTGTACAGATGGATGTAAAGCGTGTCGGAGGGAGTCTCCATTGTAGACTGCACCACGCTCTGCATCGGAATGATGCTCGACGACTTGATGAAGAGAGGCAACTCATACTCCGGGTATGCCTGGCTCATTTCAATGCTGCCGTTCAGGACCTTATCGGTATAGATGTCATACCATTCGCCTTCTGGAAGGAACATAGGAGTAGAGTTCTCCTCAGGAATGACCGGAACGACCAGCATTGAAGGTCCGAACAGGAACTCATACTGGTATCTGCTATCGTAGGTACGTGAATCGTAAGGGTCTGTGAAACAGAGGCTTCTGGTAAGAGGCATGCCGTTTCTGGTGGTCTCCTTGAAGGATGAGTAGATATAAGGGAGGAGCTTGTAGCGTAGCCCGATATAGGTCTTGGCTATTCCTTCAGGGATTTCTCCGTATGACCAAGGTTCATTTCCGGAAGCGAAGGCTATTCTATGAGCTCTCACGAAAGCCGAGAATACACCGGACTGTATCCATCTTGTGTACAGGTCCTTGTTTCCATCGCCGATGAAGCCTCCTATGTCGGCTCCAGTGAAAGGGATTCCGCTGAGTCCCATCTGTGAGTTCAGCAGATTTGCGAGAAGAAGGTGGTCAGATTTCGCTGTGTTGTCTCCTGTCCAGACGCCTGAATAGCGTTGTACGCCGGCGAAGCCTGAGCGCGTGAGCACGAAAGGCCTTTCATTGGCTACATTCTGAAGTCCAGCCTCGTATGAAGAGCGTGCCATGAGCATACCGAAGAGGTTCTTCGCCTCCATCGCTGATGAATGGTGACCGTCGAAATCGAAGCAGACATTGTCAGGAACCACACTCTCTGATACCGCAGGCTCATTCATGTCGTTCCAGTAGCCGCTGATGCCATTGGCCGCCATCACCTTCATCATCTTCTTCCACCACTGCCTTCCCTCAGGGAGGGTATAGTCCACATAGCAGTTTATGTTTGGGTCGATAGGCGCGACGTAGCGTGTGCCGTCGGCGTATTTTAGAAGCACGTCCTCCTCTATGGCTGAGTGGAGGGGCGCGTAATCATTGTCCGTCGAGATGCCTGGATTCACAGATGCAGTGAGGCGTATGCCGTCATCTTTCAGGTCAGCCGCCATTTTCGCCATGTCTGGGAAGCGCTCTTCGTTGATCACGAAGGGCTTGTAGTCCACCAGATAGTCGGCGTCAAGCACTATGCAGTCGAGTGGAATCTGCTTGCTTCTGAAGGCCCTCGCGAGCTCGCGTACCTGCGCTTCGGTGTAGTAGCTGCAGCGCGACTGGTGGAAGCCAAGGCTCCAGAGTGGTGGCAGCGGGCTGCGACCGGTCACTGCGGTGTAGGCCTCGAGTATCTTCGCTGGACTGTCGTCATGGAAGAAGAAGTAGTCGGCATCGCCTCCTTCGTGAGAAATGGTCATGCAACGCATGTTGCCGGCGCCGAAATTGACCGTGCCCTCGTAGGAGTTATGGTAGAATATGCCGTAGCACCTGTCTTCGAGTATGCCCATGTAGAATGGGACATTTGTGTACATCGGCAGGCGTGGATCGCCGTAGTTGAATGTGTCGGTATTCTGCATCTTCACCACAGATCCCCTGCGGTCAAGGTTTCCCAAAGCTTCGCCTAGACCGACGAAGCGCTCTCCGGGCTGGAGGGACTTATAGCTCGTGACCCTGCCTCCGTAGAAGCTTGTGCCGAAGCCTTTTCCTGGCTCGTCTGCGTTCAGCAACCTTCCTTCCGTATCGTAGAAAGCTATAAGGAAAGATGGCTTACAGCTGATTCTAGCCTCGATTTTCGGAGTTTTCAGGTAAATGACGCCATTTTTCTGACTGATGCTCACGTTCTTCGCCGTCATCTTCTCCACTTCTGCTGTCAGCATGTACGAGAAGTCCCTGAAGCCTGCCGGGTTCTGGGTCACGCGTACGCGTATGGTGTTTTCGTCGTAGGCTTTCACCTCGAAGCGGGCACTTTCTGTCTTGCCTTCTACGGCATGTGTGCCTATCTTATATGACTTGACTGCTCCGATATCGGACGGCTGTGCTTTGGCCATGGCGCAGATGGCTAGCGCAATGGTCAATATAAATAGTTTTTTTCTCATGATCAGCTGTTAATTGATGCTATGTATGAAGGCAGTAAGTGACTCGCTCTGCTCCAGGCCGAACTTCCTTCTAAGCCTGTAGCGGGCCGATTCCACTCCTCTGGTGGTAAGGTTCAATGCGTCTGCGATCTCCTTGGTGGACATGTTGAGCCTGAGGAGAGCACAGAACTTGAGGTCCGAAGATGTGAGGTCAGGGTATCTGCTGGTGAGGTTTGAGAAGAAGTGCTCTTCCACTCTCTCGAAGTTCTGCCTGAAGATCTCCCATCTCTTCGAGTCATTTCCCATGCCTCCCATGACCATGCTGGCCAGCTCTTCCTCCTTTTTCTTAAGGCGGCTCTCTATCTCGTCCTTGGCGTTCTTCTCCTCATCTACCTTGTCCTTCAGGCGTATGAGCTCATCGGTGTGCTTTCTCATCAACTGCCCAAGGAAGACTCCGATGGAGAGGGACAGCAGTAGATAGACCAGTATCATCAGCTTGCTGAAGTACCAATGGCTAAGTACCCTTATAGGCACGTCTATCGAATATAGTTCCTCGTGGTCAGATGAGAGTACCCTTGCCTGGTAGTGATAATGACGCGACTTGAGTCGCTGGAAAGACTGGGTCATCTGCGTAGGAAGCAGGGTCTCCCAGCTGTCGCTCACTCCCTTTAGCCTATACTGGATAGCCACTCCGAAATCGCTGTATTCTGGGTATCTGAGCGTAAATGAGACGTGGCTATAACCTCTCTTGGTCGTTATCTTTCCTGGCCCAGAGATGGTATATCTCTGTCCAGCATTGTTTGAAATCTCGCACTCAAGAAGACTTAGTACGGCGTTTGGAGTAGAAGCATGTGCGTCGGAAATCTGGATGATTTTGTTGTTCAGGCAAAGGAAGGTATGTCCAGAATCCTTGTCATACACTACTCGTGACCTGTCCTCAGACACCACGCCAAATATCTGGAGAGGGATTTCCCGTATGATTCTGTACTGGCTGTCAGAGCAGTCAAGCTGTACGACCTCCTTGTTTCCTACCAGCCAGAAACTTGTGCCTTCTCCTCTAGTGGCGTCGTGCACGCCTTTCACGTGACCTGCCACCTCATTGAGGGTAGAGTATGGTATAATCTCGCCGGCGATGTCATCGTAGGTGAAGAATGAATCTCCGTCTGTAAAGGCAATCCTTCCGTTTATCTTGAAGAGGGTGAATTTCCCATTCTTTCCAGACAGCATGTCAAACTCCTTCACTTCCAGTACCGTCTTCATGTCAGGAGAAAGGGTGAGTCTGGAGATGCCTCTCTGGAGGTTTTCGTGCCAGATGTGTGAGGTGGCGTCTATCTCTATGTTCTTTGTCAGCGCCGTGCCGGGGATGAACTCAGCAGCCCTCCACCTGTGGAGGAATGGATCCATGTCGTATCTTCTGATACCGAGGTAGGTGCCTTCGAGAAGATGTCTTTCATTGTTTGACCAATAGATTTCCTTGATACAGATGGAACCACTGTCATCTGAACCGACGCGTATGCTGTTTGATGTCTTTCTGTATGTGGCTAGGTTGTTTCCGATGAATAGCTCATCGTCAAAGCACTTGACATACCATGTCTGTCCATTGATATCTGCTTCTTTGGAGATACCCTTCTCTGTCAGTCCATACAGACCTTTGTTTGTGGCAAGATAGAGCTTGTCGTTATGAAGGCAAGCGTCGTAAACCATGCCGATCTCCTCGGTTGAGGCCTGGAAGCAACTGTAGGAAGCATTATTAAGTATCATGGACACACCGTCGTCCAGAGCGGTCCAGATGTTACCTTCTCTGTCGCAGAGCATGCCGAGGACAGTCTCGTTCTGGAGGTCTGACTTTCTTTCGATGTGCCATAGGAAACGGCCGTCCTGATCCAAGGCTGTGACTCCCTTCGAACTGGAACCCAAGATGATGTGTCCCGACTGGTCCTGTATGCTTCTGTTTATGTCTCCATTCACGATGAATGAATCTGCGTCTGTGTGGAAGGCATCGAAAGCTCCTGTCTTTGGGTCGAAGATGTAGAGTCCTTTGCTGATGGATGCCATCAGCACCTTGCCGTCTCTGAATGGGAGCATGGTGGAGATGTTCAGGCCTTCTGATGACACGACTATCTTGCAGGTGCCATCTGCGCTGAACTGCCCGACGCCTCCATTCATGAGCTGTGCATAGAGATAGTCTCCGACGTGGAAGAGGTTCACTACCTGCTTTTCTATGATGCTCACTTTCTCGCCATCATAGACGTAGATCCTTGAGAACGACTGGAAATATACCTTTCCATCCATGAAGATAATGCTCCAGATGTCGCTGGTGCTGAGCTGCTCTTCCGTGCATTGCGCTGAGATGGAGTGGTAGGAGAGCTCTCCGGACTTCTCTTTGGAGAAGTAGCCGAATTCCTTGTATGAACCCACAAAGATATCTCCGGACGGGGAGATGGCCACAGACCTGACAATTGCCTTTCCAGGCAGCATGATTTGCTTCCAGGTGAAGCCGTCAAACTCCAGCAGGCATGACTGGTTCGCCAGGTAGATGACTCCATCATTGTCCTGGGTGATGCCCCAGTTCTGACGACCAGCATCCTGGTCGGCTGTGGACCAGTTTCTTACCAATGGCGAGAAAGGCAAGGTCTCTGCATGAAGCACGAGAGGTAGGATGCAAGCTGCGAATATGAATAAAAGGCGCCTGAAGTGCATATCTATGTGGTTATACACAAAGATACGAAAAAGAATCCTAATTCTAAATAAGTGGCTTTTTTCTTCCTGCAATTCGTTTTGGGAATGGCCGGTCGCTAAATAGAGTGGGTCCGCTTCTGGTACGCCAGGATGCAGAGGTCAAGCACTATGAGAACTAGGAAGCCGGCGAGGCCGGTCGCTCCGTAGAGGAGGTCGTTCTGGGTGGTGAGATACATGAGGGAGACGCCTGCGGTGGCATTGATCACGCCATGGGCGATGGCAGCGACGACGGCCGAGCCTGACTTCTCGCGGAAGAAGTTCATGATCGGGGTCAGCAGGATGCAGAAAGCTATCATCATGAACACGCCAGCCACCGGGTGCTGAGGGTAGTTGTGTCCCATCAAGATGATTGGCGCATGCCAGATGCCCCAGATGAAGCCGATGAGAAGCGAGCGGTTCCAGAAACCCATGTCGTCGAGGACGTGCATGAGGTAGCCACGCCAGGCAGCCTCCTCGCCGAAGGCGAAGACGGCGTTGATGGTGAGGCCGGCTGCATACGCGCTCATGAGGGTGATGAAGAAAATGCCCCATGGGCCCAATGCAAGTCCCTGCGCCTTAAGCGCTTCCATCTGTTGCAACATGATTGGCGTCTGCCCGGAAAGCTCAGTGCCAGGCATGATGGCGGAGAGCAGCAGGGCGCCGACAGTGAACACAGGCATGCCGAGCCAGGCGATGAACCACCACTTGTTCAGCTTGAATTTTAAGCCAATGTTAGAGAGCACCTTTTCCTTCAGGATGAGCTGAGTGATAATCACCGATATGATCGGAATCAGCATATACGCCATGGCGAAAAGGGAGCCCGCGATGGAAGCATACTGCCCTCCAAGCAGTTTAAAGGCCAATGCGCTCGCGATAGAAATGCCGAAGCATACAGCAAGGAACAGAGCTAAATCTTTTTTCATCATAATTTTTGTGTTTCATCAAATATAAGCATATTTTTGTGACAATGAACACAGGACTTATCTTTCGCTCATCGGTCATGGCGGGCATCTGCATCGGAGTCGCGGGCTTCGGCTACCTCGCCATCGGCGGCATCGCAGGCGCAGTGCTCTTCGCCTGCGGCCTACTTGCCGTAGTCAGCTACAAGCTTAAACTCTACACCGGCACAGCCGGCTTCATCCAGAAAGGCGAGGTGCTGCAGCTCCTGCTCATATTGGCCGGAAACATTGTCGGATGCCTCCTGGTGGCCCTTCTTGCCCGGCTCTCGCCGATGCCTCTGCAGGAATCGGCGGAGAAGATCCTCGCCGGCCGCCTCGCCATCGGCCCATTGCGCGCCGGCGCCCTGGCCATCGGCTGCGGCTTCCTCATGACCACCGCCGTCACCTTCGCCCGCAAGGACAAGTGGCTCCCGCTCCTCTTCTGCGTGCCGATGTTCATCGTCTGCGGCTTCCCGCACTGCGTCGCCGACGCCTTCTACTACCTCACCTGCCCGCTCGCCTTCTGGGCTGAGCACCTGTGGGGCATCCTCCTTCTGTACATCTGCATAGTCCTCGGCAATTTCCTGGGCTGCAACCTCTACCGCCTCCTCCTCCCCGACGCCGCCTAGCTCACGCCCGCCGTCTTCCTGCGCCCTCCGGCCGCGGCCTTGCTGCGGCATTTCGCTGTTGCCTTGCGCCGCTGCGCTGCTTTGTGCCGTCTTTCGTGCGCAGAACAGGCGTTTCCACGCACGAAACCCCAGCTGGACCGTCTCTCGTGCGCAAAACGGGCCTCTCCACGCACGAAACCCTCGCCGGACCGCCTCTCGTGCGCAGAATAGGCTTCTCCACGCACAAAGCCCTCGCCGGACCGCCCTTGCGTTGACACTTGCTCACGAAAATGGCTTCTGGCAGCATCCCTTTGCGCAAGTGTGGCAGGTTTCTGCCATTTTCCATCGAAATGCCCGACCCTTGCGCACGGAATCGCCATCCA
>JAKSJL010000089.1 GCA_024398295.1 Bacteroidales bacterium | reverse complement strand
GACAGCACGAAATCCATTGACCAGGTGGCTGAGGCTCTGGGATTCTCATACTCTAACCATTTCACCCGCCTCTTCAAGAACCAGACTGGGGAGACGCCAAGCGAATTCAGGAAAAAACTTAACAAAAAATGATAGGAACGATAGTAAACACCTGCACGATACTCATCGGTGGCACCTTCGGCGCCATCGTAAGAGGTGGCATCAAGGACAAATACAAGTCGGCAATGTTCGATGCACTCGGGCTTGCCTGTCTGGTGCTTGGAATCAATGCAGCCCTGCCGAACATGGCGAAGAGCGAGTATCCGGTGATGTTCATAGTGAGCCTCGCCATAGGCGGAATCATTGGCACCAGACTGGACCTTGCCGGAAGGATCGACCGCCTGAATGCGAAGCTGAACGCGAAGGCCGGCAAGGAGAACAACAGCCTGCATGGCCTCATGACTGGCATCCTGCTGTACTGTATCGGCACCTTCAGCATCGTGGGGCCTGTGCTCTCATGCCTTTCTCCGACAGGAGGCTGGGCATTCAGTGAGCCTGCGAACACATTCCTCTACACAAATGCCACCCTGGACCTCGTGACATCAGCAGTGCTGGCAGCGAGCTACGGGTGGATCATGCTGCTGGCGGCCCCCGTCCTTTTCTGCTGGCAGGGAATGTTCTACCTCATCGCCTTCTTCTTCGGCGACGGCATGCCTGACCCTATGCGTGTAGAGCTGAGCATAGTGGGAGGAGTCCTCATCCTCAGCTCTGGTATCAGCATTCTGGGCATCAAGGACCTCAAGACAGTGAACCTGCTGCCTTCGCTGCTGGTTCCTGTCATCTTCTATTTGATCAAGGGACTATTTTAGGAAGCAGAAGAATACTGCCAGGATAAGGCATCCAAAGGCCACAAAATGGTTCCACTGGAGCGCCTCTCCCTTGAAGAACACCGTCACAAATACAGTGAATACGGTGAGGCTGATCACCTCCTGGATGACCTTGAGCTGCATGAGGGTGAATGGGCCTCCATTAATCTGGGAGCCGATTCTGTTCGCCGGAACCTGCAGGCAATACTCAAAGAATGCGATACCCCACGAGAAGAGTATCACCAGAATAAGCGGCCAGCCATCAGAGATATGCATATCCTGAAGCTTGAGATGGCCATACCACGCGAAGGTCATACATACGTTTGACCCCACAAGCAGGAGTATGGTCCAGATAATGGTCCAGTTCATATCCTATCTCTTTATCTTGGTTTTCTGATATGCTGGGAGCTTCTCCATCTCGTTCATGAGTATAGGCTCCATGATGCTCTGGTAGGTCTCGAGCACTGGATGGCAGCCATCCTTGGAGAGACCTTCTCTCATGGCATCCTTGCCATCCTTGAGGGCTGAGTGATAATCTATATACATGATGCCCTGCGCATACGCGAAGGCCTTGATCATGCCGTTCAGCTTCACGATGTCCTGGGCAGCCGTGGTCACTTCAGGGCGCCAGCTGTACTTGGCGCAAGGGGTCACGGAGCAGAGCACAGGCACAATCTTGTTTGCCCTCGCGAGCTGGACCATGGAGATGATGTTTCCGAGCACGTCGTCAAGCGAGATGACTCCGTTATTCAGAGCGATATCGTTTGTGCCACCCATGATGACCACGATACGTGGATGAAGGTCAATGACATCGCGACGGAAGCGCACGAGCATCTGCGAGCTGGTCTGTCCACTGATACCACGGCCAATGAAATCGTGTGCCTCAAAGAAAGCAGGGTCCTTCTGCGCCCAAACCTCTGTGATGGAGTCTCCGAAAAGGACAGCCACAGGAGCCTTGGTCACCTTTTCATTCGCCTCTCTGAATGTCTTGAAACTTGCCCAGTCCTTCGTGGTCTGCGCGCCGGCGAGGAGCGGAAGCATGGCCAGCAAGGCCACAATGATCGTCTTTCTCATCTATCTATTATTTTACTTTTTCATATTACGTCCGAAGAAATCAAGAAGGAGCCTTGGTGTATCGGCATCGGCCACATGACGCGAATGTTTGCCTCCTATCACCTCGTAAAGCTTTACCTCTACAGAACCACCCTCGAATGAGTGAAGTACCACCCTGTGTGCATCAGGAGACTGAAGTGCAAGGGTGTCACATACCTCGTGAGTGCAGCGCGCGTTTGTCACAAGATTCTGCACCGCGATAGGCACAGCAATGTACTCGCCCCAGCCACCCTTGTTCTCGGGGTCACCCGTCCACTCAGAAGTGTGGTCCTCAGTGCCATGAACCTCAATGAATGGGACAGGGGTGCTGAGTGACATGGACTTGTATATCCACTCCATCTGAAGGCCAGCGAGCGAGGCGATGGCCTGGAAGGCATCAGGCCTTCTGTGAGCCATGAGGTAGCACATCTCACCTCCATTTGACATGCCTGAGAAGAATGCGTTCCTGAAACCATACTCCTTCTTCAATGACTCTGACAGGGAGCAGATGAAGTCAATGTCATCCACCTCCCAGCCTGCCTGTGAAGGATATCCTACATTCCAGCTTCTTTTCTGCTTGCCTGGGTCCTCAAGTCCCTGAGGGCAGCAGACTGCGTAGCCTTCCTTAGTCGCGAGTTCAATGAATTCGGGGAAATAGTTCTCAGCCTTGCCGCCATAGCCATGAAGCATGAATACGAGGGGATCGCCAGGTGCGGGAGTATCTGGAAGATAGAGATAATACTCTCTCTCGTGCCCTCCATGATTATAGGTACAATGGATCTGGGCAGATGCTGTCAATGCGAGCAATAAGGTTATTACAGCAAGAAAAATTCTTCTCATGATGGTCCTTCTTTAGTGTCCAACATGCGAAATTAATAAAAAAATCGTGATTATCTTTGTAAACAAAACATATCCGACAATGATAGTCATAATAGCAGAGAAGCCGTCAGTGGCGAGAGAGCTTGCGCAGATAGTAGGCGCGAACAAGAGGGAGGACGGATACATCTCAGGTAACGGATACTGCGTCACCTGGGCATTCGGCCATCTGGTACAGATTGTGACACCCGAGTCAGACGTGCCATGGAAGGCAGAGAACCTGCCCATCCTGCCGTCTGGATTCTACCTGGAGCCCGGACAGAGAATCGGTCCGGACGGAAAGCGACAGCCCGATGAGGGGTATGTCCGTCAGCTTGAGATCATAAGGAAACTCTTCGATGAGTGCGAGTACATCATAAACGCAGGCGATGCCGGGCGTGAGGGTGAGCTTATCCAGAGGTACATCTACGCGTACGTAGGGTGCACGAAGCCAGTAAAGAGGCTCTGGATATCATCCCTCACGGACAAGGCGATCAGGGAAGGCCTCGCGCAGCTGCACGAGAGCAGCGAATTCGACACGCTCTACGCGGCCGGCAAGGCGCGCAGCGAGGCCGACTGGCTGGTGGGAATCAATGCCACCAGGGCGCTGTCCATCATCGCCGGCAAGGGCGTGAGATCGCTCGGGCGCGTGCAGACGCCGACCCTGGCGATGGTGTGTAAGCGCTACCTGGAGAACAGGGATTTCGTGCCTCAGCCATTCTGGAACATACGCGTCACTGCGCAGAAGGACGGCATCCCTTTCAAGGCCGTGACGAAGGAGAGGCTGCTTGACAGGGAGAAGGCCGAAGCGGCCCTGGAGAAGGTCCAGGCGCTTGGGCAGCTCACCGTGACGAAGATGGAGAAGAAGGAGAAATCCTTGAATCCACCATATCTGCACGATCTTACCTCCCTTCAGAAGGAGGCAAACAAAAGACTAAATCTTGCAGCCCAGGACACTCTGGACATAGCGCAGAAACTATACGAGAAGAAAGTGCTCACGTATCCACGAACTGGTTCAAAGTTCGTCCCTGAGGACGTGTTTGCCACTCTCCCCTCACTCATTGCACAGCAGCAGGCGCACGCGCGCTTCGGAAGGGCTGCGGCGGCCCTTCAGGGCCAGCAGCTGAACAAGCACAGCGTGGATGCGACGAAAGTGACAGACCACCACGCCCTGCTTCCTACCGAAGTAGTTCCCCAGGGGCTCTCGGAGATGGAGCAGAAGGTATATGACCTCGTAGTTGCACGACTTCTTGAGGCCGTCTCGCCGAAGTGCGACATGATCTCGACAAGTGTTGAGCTCAATGCCGACGACCTCGTATTCTCAGCGAAAGGAAACATCATAGTCCGTCCAGGCTGGAAGGCAGTGATGAACGACAAGCCTGAGAAGGCGAAGGAGGGCGAAGAGGAGGAGCAGGACCTGCCACCGTTCGCCGTCGGGGATATCACTCCTGTCACAGAGCTGGAGTGCGTGGAGGGTAAGACGAAGCCAAAGCCTCTGCACACAGAGGCGACGCTTCTCGAGGCCATGGAGCACGCCGGCAAGGAAGTGGAGGACGAAGACCTTAAGAGCGCGCTCAAGGATGTCGGCATCGGTACGCCTGCGACTCGCGCAGGCGAGATTGAGACCATCCTCAAGCGCGGATACATTGTCAGAGACAAGAAAGCATTGGTGCCCACAGCCATTGGCCTCGCCATATATCAGACCGTGAAGGACAAGTACATTGCCAATGTAGAGATGACTGGGCGTTGGGAGACATCCCTGTCGAAAATCGTGGATGGAAAGGTCTCTGCGCAGGCTTTTGATGAGTCCATCAGGCGCTACGCGCAGGCACTGACCTCCGAGATCCTGGCCATTTCAGACATCTCGCTGAAGGCTGCGGTGATGGCAGAGGCAGAGCCTGAAGCCATCAAGTGTCCAAAGTGCGGCGGTCCTATGAGGATATGGGACACAAATGTGAAGTGCAAGGTCTGCGGCCACTCCATCTGGCGCACGGTAGCTGGCAAGGAGCTGTCTGACTCCATGCTGAAGAAGGTCATCACCACAGGCCAGACCCAGGTTCTCAAGGGATTCAAGTCGAAGGCGGGAAAGGAGTTCGATGCCGCACTCAAGCTGGACAGCGAAGGAAAGATCACCTTCGATTTCTCCAAGGTCAATGAAAACGCTCCCAAGCAGTCATACTCCCAGCCACTGAATATAACGACAGTGGCGGAAGGAGATACTCCCCCTCCGCCACCTACTCTTGACGACATGCCTTACTGGATGTAATCGACGTCTATTTGACCAGAGGAAGCTTCACACATGACGGAGCTTTCTCTGAGCAATGGATGCTGATCGTAGAAGACTGGTAAGCCGACTCATCACAAGTATAGATATCACAGAAGGTCTGAGGGTTCCTGTCCACAAGCGGGAACCACGAAGACTGCACCTGAATCATGAGTTTATGCCCAGGCTTGAAGGTATGAGAAACATCTGGTACAGTGAAACTTACCTTTGTAACCTCCCCTGGAACGAAAGGCTTCGGATCTGAGAAGTCCTCACGGAACTTTCCACGCATGACATCACCCCTTACAAGGAACTGATATCCTGACATGAGAGTATTTGGAACCTGTCTTGCAAGCCTAGCCTCTGCAGAATCATCATCGCTGTTTCTTCCATAGCGATATGGGAGATTCAACTCAGAATACCAGCTGAAATCATCAGGGAACACATCGATCACCTTGACAATGAAATCCGCATCAGTGGTAGTGATATCTACATAAAGTTCAATCTCTACCTCGCCACGGAGAGTCATAGGCTCGGCAAGGACTTCTGAAGTGAAACATGCCACATCAGGACGCTGCGCCGCAAACCTCTGATCATCGATCATATAGTCCTTCGACACACTTCTCTCTGGGACCGCTCTGTATGGAACTGGATGGGAAGGATCACTCAGATAACTTACGACACCACCATCTGACTTCGTCTGGTCCACAGTACCATCTGCATGCAGATAGAATGCCGTGGTGGCATTGGCCTTAACCATTGGCCATCCCGCTGCATATTCCACCCACTCGCGTGAGCCGGAATCAAACACACGCGCTTCTGCAGAAGGCTTCTCTCCCTTGCCCTCAAGGTAGTACGCGAAGAATGGATACTCAATGTTCTCCACATAGTATGCCGTGGTAGCCTTGTCGCCGAAGTACATGCTGCCCCAGAACTCTCTCATGCCACGAGACCACGCTCCATGGTACCATGGTCCTTCCACGAGATAAAGCTCAGTCTCGGGGCTCTGCTCCTTGATGGACTTGTATGTATCGAATGCGCCATAGCAGTCTTCCTTGTCGAAGAGGCCGCCGACAACCATGATCGCAGGCTTCACATCATGCAGATGGCCCTTGGATACGGTGTGCGACTCCCAATACTCGTCCCAATTCGGATGCTCGCGAACGGTCCTCAGGTACGAAAGGCTGTCGCCATACGCCTTGCATATATTTGCATAGGTGCCAATGCGGAGGTAGTCATTGTAGATGTCAGTATGCATGAGCTGCGGGAACTTGAAGCTTCCATAGCCCCTGCCGGCACGCACGTTCTCATTGTTCATCATATACTCGAAGAACGGCTGGAAGGAGATCATCTCCGGCATCATGAAGGCTCCGTTGTGATGCACATCATCGCCGTGGAACCAGTCTGTCACCGGCGCCTGCGGAGAAACAGCCTTCAGCGCCGGATGGCCAGAAAGCGCGCCCATTGTAGCATAGAAACCAGGGTACGAGATACCCTTCTGGCCCACGCAACCATTTGAGTTTGTGTTCTTTATCAGCCACTCGACGGTATCATATGTATCGCTCGCCTCATCGGTCTGGCCCACATTCTTCGACGCCTTCTTCGAGAGTTTCTTTCCCTCGATGAAAGGCCTGATGTCATCATATGTGCCACCGGACATGTTCTTGCCCCTGACATCCTGGATGACAAAGATGTAACCAGCTGCCACGTAAGGAGCCTCATCCTCGAACGAAGAATACTTATCCTCCCCATAAGGCCCTGCCGAATAGCATGTACGCTCCATTATGATAGGATGCTTAACGCTCTGATCCTTAGG
>JAKSJL010000088.1 GCA_024398295.1 Bacteroidales bacterium | reverse complement strand
TGAGCTCGGTGGACGCTGCAGCTTGGGGCGCAAAGGGGCATGACATAACCTGCAGCATTGCGGAAAGGCACCTCAGCCGCAAGGCGAGGAAGGCTGTGGACAGAATCTTCGAGGGCAAGTCCATGGTTTATTGGTCAAGCTGGATGGACAATGCAAGCCACACTCCAGAGCTCTCATACACAAGCACTTGGCATTATAAGAATATCGATGCGGATGAGGAGTATGATACAGCTGTGCTCAATGAGAGTGGCGATGTGGTCACTGCTCTGAATGCGCAGATCGCTGCGCTGAAGAGTGGCACCCTGAACCCTGAGGCAGAGGCGCTGGCGCTGAAGATGGTCGTGCATCTGATGGGCGACCTGCATTGCCCAATGCATATGGCTCACAAGTCAGACCGCGGCGGTAACCGCTGGCAGATTCAGTACTTCAACAATGGTAAGAACCTCCACAGCATCTGGGATTCAGACCTCATCGAGAGCGCTCACAAATGGACATTCTCTGAGTGGACTGACCAGATCGACCGCGTGGACCGCAAGACCATCAAGACCATCCAGGAGGGCAATCCTTATGAGTGGGGACGCGAGACTTTCGCTACTACCGTCGGCGTATATGACGCTACACCAGTAGGTTCCAAGCTCTCTTATGATTACGTGGAGTATGCAAGACCTATCCTTGAGAAGCAGCTGCTGCGTGGTGGTTTGAGACTTGCCGCTGTGCTTAACGAGATCTTCAAATAGTCGAAACCTAACATAAACAGAAAGGGTTCTGCAGCAGTAGCAGAACCCTTTTTTTCTAGTCTCTATGGATGACTGAGCCACTTGCTTGATGCGTGGCTAGCACGAGCACTTCTGCTATCTGGACATGCTTTGGCGCTGAGGCGGCGTAGAACGCGACATCAGCGATGTCAGCGCCGGTGAGGGGCTCAATGCCCTTGTAGACATTCTCGGCGCGCTGCTCGTCGCCATGGAAGCGGACGACGCTGAAGTTTGTCTCCACGAGGCCAGGCTTGATGTTCGTCACGCGGACAGCTGTCTCTGCCAGGTCTATGCGGAGGCCGTCAGTGATGGTCTTGACCGCGGCCTTCGTGGCGCAGTAGACAGCGCCTCCAGCGTAAGCGGCATCGCCTGCGACGCTGCCTATGTTGATGACATGGCCGCTGTTTCTCTTCACCATGCCGGGAACGATGAGGCGGGTGACTGTCAGCAGGCCCTTCACATTTGTGTCTATCATGGTGTTCCAGTCGTCGAAGTCGCCTTCGTACTCTTTCTCAAGGCCGAGCGCGAGACCGGCGTTGTTTATGAGAACGTCGATAGCGAGGCCGTCCAGGCCCGCGAGGGCCGCCTTCGTGGCCTCCAGGTCGCGGACGTCGAAGCAGAGGGTGGTCACTGCGGCGCCCATTTCGGCGAGCTCGCGCTTCAGCGCTTCGAGCCTCTCCTGGCGCCTCGCTGTGATGATGAGGTCATACCCGCCAGCAGCGAATTTCCTTGCGCAAGCTTCACCGATGCCGCTTGTGGCACCCGTAATCATTGCCAATGGTCTCATTTCTCAGCAGACTCCTTGGTGAGGTAAAGGGCAATCAAGTATGCAGGCTTGCCGTTGACCGCGAAGAGGAGTTCGTATACGCCAGGCTCATGGTCAATGCTGATGTAGTCTTCGATGCAAACCTCTCCATCCTCGATCTCTGAAAGATTGTAGCTGAAGCATGCTTTCTCAAGAAGGGCATCATCTACCTTCACACCTTCATAATTCTCATTGTGAGGGAGGCAAATAACCTGGACATCCTTCTTTGAACCTTCGTAATCGATGCTTAGGGTGATGTACTCATTGAGATAGAATGACGCAAGGAAGCCCTCAGACATGTGACCCTCGCCTGCGTAGTTCTGCATCCTTTCGCTGCTCATGTCGTGGCGGTTGCCGAAGAGCTTGACTCCATTGAGGGTGAATGGGCAATCTTCCTCCCAGAGTGTCATGATGCGGCCAGGGAAGAAGTAGTCGTATGGGGTGATGGTGGAAGGTTTCTTGTAAGGCTCTGTGGTGACGGTGCAGTAGCTGGAGAATGCTTCAGGTTCATCGCCTGCCCACTCGTCGCAGATCTTGAGCGTCTCGTCAGCATTCACGATGTCCTTGCCCACGAAGTGCCATCCGTCCACATTGTACTTATAGCTTGGGTCGCTGCTCACCATAACCCACTCCGGGAAGTTTGAACTGCCGAGTGGAGTGTGGTCGCAGTAGTAATACCTCGTAACCTCGAGTGGATCCCCGTTTTCATTCTTCTTTCCTGCTATCTGGATAAGGAATGGGCAGACCATGTGAATGTCGCTGTCGGCCTCCTGAAGCTCTGATTCTTCGCTCTCGGCAGCCTCTGCTACCTCTGTTTCGGTCTCGGCTTCCGCCTCAGAGCCTTGCGCTTTCTTGTTCTTATTTCCACAAGCTGTGATAGTGAGACAAGTCGCTGCGACTGCCATCACCATGATGATGTTCTTTCTCATATTCAATAATTTTCGCTAAAGTTAGCACTATTTATGTCAAAATCGACTACCCTTATGGGTAGAGAGGTCACTTTATAGTGACGATAGTCACGCCTGCGGGACCGGGGAGCCAGCTGCAAGAGAGTGCAAATGTCTCGTCTAGCTCCTTTCTCATAGCGTCCTTCAGGATGCCGTCGCCAACGCCGTGCACGAACTCTATTCGCATCCCACGATGCTTGAGGTTTTCGCGCAGGACGCGCTTGAAGTAGTCTATCTGGAACGGCAGTTCAAACCCTTCTGGGGCATCATATCCGCCAGGAATGCGCTCAATGTGCAGATCCACAGTCATTTCGCTAGGCACCGTGGCCTTCTGCTGGCCTGGCTTTTCTTTCTGCGCCTTGGCTCCGCCAATGCTTCTGCGCAGCCTATAGTCCTCTTCTGCTACATTGACAATGAATCCACCGAATGGCACAGGGATCTCAAGTCCGTCGATGTCCACATCGACGTGGTCCTTCCACACTTTGACTAACTTTCCGCGGTCGCATGTGTCCATGAGAGTCACTGTCATGCCCGGCTTCAGTCCCTCTTCGCGGGCCTTCTGTATACCGAGTATTTCCTCGCGCGATTTCAGCTCGCGCTTCTTTTCGCGCCTGGGCTGCGAGGCTTTCCCGTTCTGCTGTGACGCTGTGTTCTCCGCCTGCTCCAGTTCTTTCTTCAAACCCTTCAGCGCCGATAAATCATTGAATTTGGACATGCTACTTACTTTTCTTGAAAGTGTATATCACTCCTTCCTTGGTCCTGTATTCCAGCATTTCTGAAGTGACCTTAAGGATCGTTTTCTCGCCGTTTACGTCCTTGTAGGACTTCTTCAGCTCCTTCGCCATGAATCCAGAGGCGTATTTCTCGATGGTGGCCATATTTTCGTCAATCTCCTTCTGGACCTTCTCATCTGTGCTTCTCACATTTATGCTTAGAAGCTTGCCTTCTGCCTTCTTGTATTCATACTTCAGCAGGAGCTTGCTCCCTGTCAATGTATATGTGCCAGCCACAGCCACCCTGGCCTTGCAGTTCAGGTAGAGAGTGTCTTTCTTTCCTGTAGGGAATGACAGGCTGATGTCGACATTTGAAGTCTCCGAGAATGAACCGTCAGACTTGAATGCCTGGTCGGTCTGGTTTATACTCTCATAGCTTTTCTGTCTTTCCTTTACTGGTGCCCCTCTCCAGCTGCCGACGATGCTCTGGGCCTGGCAGAGGAAACAGAACAATACTGCAATAGTCAGTGTAAGAAGTCTTTTCATCCTATAAGTCATTTCGTTTAAGCAAATATATGCATTAATTGTTATATTTGTATGTATGAGAATTAACCATGATATGAAAAAGATATTTGCATTAGCTATGGCTGTAGTGGCGCTGGTGGCGTCATGCAGAGGCCCGAAGGCTGTAGATGAGCCTGTTCTGGAGATGGAAACCACCGCAGGAAAGATTGTGCTTAAGCTCTATAACGAGACTCCGAAGCATCGCGATAACTTCCTCAAGCTTGTCGACGAATGCGCATACGACAGCCTGCTCTTCCATCGCGTGATCCCGAACTTCATGATTCAGGGAGGTGACCCTACATCGAAGAACGCTCCTGAAGGCATGATGCTTGGCGAGGGAGATAGAGACTACCTTGTTCCGGCTGAGATACGCATTGACCAGGGTATCTACCATAAAAGGGGAGTGCTAGCTGCAGCTCGTGAAAGCGATGATGTGAATCCTGCACGTGCCAGTTCGGCTATGCAGTTCTATATCGTCTGGGGACAAATATTTGATGATGAGAAACTTGACATGATGCAGGCTCGCATCAATGAAATGACCGGTGGCAAGGTAACACTTACAGAAGAGATGCGAGAAACCTACAAGACCATTGGAGGAACTCCTCACCTAGATGGCTCATACACTGTTTTTGGTGAAGTCATAGATGGCCTTGAGGTAGTGGATAGCATACAGCATGTCGCTTGCGATAGGTATGACAGACCACTCGAGGATGTGCGCATTCTTTCAGTTAGAAGACGTTAGCATGCTCAGAAAGATAGTTTTAGCACTTGCCTTCATGATGCCTGTGATGGCCAATGCACAAGTGCCTCAGCTTCGTGAGGACAATGTGGATGAGGTCCTTAAGGCAATGACACTGCATGAGAAGGCGCGCCTCGTGGTAGGTACGGGATGGGGCAGTATGTTCGGCGTGGGTCTCTTGAATGCCGACCCCGTAGAGGTGAGGGGCGCGGCTGGCATGACGCGCTCTGTGAAGCGTCTTGGAGTACCATCTGTGGTCATGGCTGATGGTCCTGCAGGCTTACGCATCATGCCCGGAAGGTCCAAACGTTACTGCACCGGCTTCCCTGTGGGCACGCTGCTCGCCTGCTCCTGGGACACCGCTCTTGTGCAGGAAGTGGGGGCTGCGATGGGTCAGGAAGTGCTTGAGTACGGCGTGGACATCATACTCGCTCCTGGTATGAATCTGATGAGAAATCCCCTCTGTGGCCGTAATTTCGAGTATTACAGTGAGGATCCTTTACTGACCGGTAAGATAGCTGCCGCGATGATTCGTGGCATCCAATCTCAAGGTGTCGGCACGTCGGCCAAGCATTTCGCAGCGAACAGTCAGGAGACAAATCGTACAGGTAACAATGCTATCGTGGAGGAAGATGTCCTTCGCGCACTTTACCTGAAGGGCTTTGAGATCGCAGTGAGAGAAGCTCAGCCATGGACCATAATGTCTTCATACAATAAACTCAATGGTCCCTATACTCAGGAGGACAAGTGGCTTCTCACTGACGTCCTTCGTGACGAGTGGGGCTTCGAGGGCTTGGTGATGACAGACTGGACATCGCCGAGAAATACACCAGCTCAAATCGCTGCAGGAAATGACCTTATGGAGCCTGGTTTCAAGAAGCAGATTAATCAGATAGTGAAGGCTGTGAAAAATGGCGAACTAGATGAGGCACTTCTTGACGTGTGTGCGAAGAGAGTGCTGGAACTCGTCGTTAAGACTCCTCGTTTCCATGGATACCAGTACTCAAACCAGCCTGATTTGAAGTCACATGCCGAAGTGTCCAGACGCGCTGCTGCAGATGGTATGGTTCTGCTCGAGAATCGTTCTGCGCTGCCATTGCAGGGTGTGAAGAAAGTTGCTCTTCTAGGTGTAGGATCATACGATATCATTGCCGGAGGCACAGGCTCAGGCAACGTCAACAAACCGTATGTGGTGAATCTTATGGATGGTCTTAAGAACGCAGGAATCGCTGTCGATGAAGGCGCAGCCGCAGACTATCTGAAGTACATCAGTCACAACTCAAACAGAAAGAAGGGTTACGTGATGGTGGGTAAGGCCGCATGGAAGGAAAAGGCTGTTCCTGTGGCTCAGATCAAGTCTTTGGCTATGAACAATGATGCCGCTGTCATCACCATCATACGTCAGGCCGGAGAGGGCGAAGACCGTTCAGTCAATGATGATTTCTGTCTGGACGAGACAGAACTTGCTCTCATCGGTGATGTCTGCCGAGAGTTCCATGCTGTCGGCAAGAAAGTGACTGTCGTCCTCAATATAGGTGGTGTCGTAGAAACAGCGAGCTGGAAGCTGCTGCCTGACGCTATCCTCGTCGCATGGGGCTGCGGACAGGAGGGCGGAAACGCCATAGCCGATGTGCTCACGGGCGCCGTGAACCCATCCGGCAGGCTCTCCATGACTTTCCCTTTGGCCTATGAAGATGTGCCTTCGTCAGCGAATTTTCCTATCGGAAAGAAAGAGGTTATCAAGGACGTAATGAGCACTGCGACAGGAGCTTCCAAGGATAAGGGACGCAAGGACGTGGACTACACGGTGTACGAAGAAGGCATGAATGTAGGCTATCGCTACTTCGGTTTGGATGGCGCGAAAGTGTCATATCCATTTGGATATGGACTCAGTTACACCACCTTCTCTAAAGAAGAACTTGAGGATGGCTCTGTAATAGTCACAAACACAGGCGCTCGCAGCGGTCGCGAAGTGGTGATGCGCTTCGAGAATGGCATCCTTTCAGCCTTCGCGAAGACCCGCTTGCTCGCACCGGGAGAATCGGAAACATTGAAATTTTAGAATATGAAGAAAACCCTTTTTGCTCTCTTGGTCATAGTGGCCATGATGTCATGTTCACAGAAAAACCCTGTGCTGTCCATTGAAGGCGGCAAGGTTCAGGGTGTCGAACTTGAACAGTGTATAGTCTATCGCGGAATCCCTTACGCAGCACCTCCAGTGGGTGATTTGCGATGGAAGCGTCCTCAGCCTGTCGTGGCGTGGGACGGCGTGATGCAGGCCAATGATTTCCGCAATGCAGCTATGCAGGCGGCGCATGATCCTAATGATGGAAATTATGGTACTGAGTTCTTTGAGACCGATGCTCCTTATAGCGAGGATTGCCTCTACCTTAATATCTGGACTCCTAAGTATGCTGCAGGACATCCTGAGAAGAA
>JAKSJL010000087.1 GCA_024398295.1 Bacteroidales bacterium | reverse complement strand
AGAAGTCTTGTTGAGAGAGATGGCAGTCACCGGTACGAAGGTTGAGCTTCCTTCCTTGTAGCAGCGGACAGAGCGGCCGATGACACGATAGGATACGTCTGCAGGTGCGTAGTATCCATTTTCACGGAAATTGAAAATGTTTGATTGTGACCCGACATGCGAGCACGACCAATAACTGCCACCAAGTCCTACTGAGAACAAATCGCCTGTCGAATAGAGCCTTGATCCGGTAGATGGATACCAGATAACTGATGAAGCGCCCAATGCATATGAACCAACAGAGGACGATGAGAAATCTATTCCATTTTCTTCGCTGATTTTTGTTTCAAACAATGGGACCGTGGTGGTAGTGCTTGTTCCTGCCGCCCTTGCCCAGACGCCGTCAGCACCTCCTTCTGGAACAGAATAGCCTGGAGGACATGGGTCGTATGTTGATTTATCTTCAGACCAGAGTTCATTATTAGAAAGAGTCGCATCAGTGCTATACCAATCAAATGGAACAGATTCATTGTTGAAAATGAATGTCATAGGATTTGAGAGAGCATATGACAGAGAGTTGTCTCCTGTAATATCAGCAATACTGATAGCAGCAGGCCATGTGCCCGTTGAACTAGCCATTGTTGTTGACGAGATGGCATTTCCTCCCAAGAACGGATCCTTACGGCCCCACTGGTAGAGGAGGCCAAGGGCGTGGACGTCGCCAGGCGTAGCCGAAGTCGCACCTAGATTCCTATCCATCAAGGTTCCAGCGCCGTTGTTGTAGACCTGATCCACAGGCTGATCTGTCAGCCAGATATGCCAGCTCCAGAGGATGGTGCCTGATGCGTCTTTCGCAGCGATAACTGCATTTCCTTTCAAGTCTGAGGCTCTGAAGTTGATATAGTCTCCATCCAAATATACACCATCTACAAGTTCGCCTTCAACAGGCGCAACGTCAGTGCCAAATGTTTCCCAAAGTACTTCAGCTGAAGCAACCGACCCCACTGATTCAGAGGAGTTTCCCTTAACAGTTTTGAACTTGTAGAATCCTGTTTCGCTGACGATGTAGCTATTCGCGGTGCCAGGTGCGCTGAGGTCCATATAATCCTGACTTATCCTGGTATCGAGAACTCCGAGGTTAAGGATGGAGTTTGGCTTCAGCTCGACGGGTTTCGTGGTCTTCACGCTTCCTATCAGTGAGTGTGAACTGTCATAGCAGTCAATGGTAAAGCCATCCTGGAGAGTGCCAGGTAGGGCTGCGATGTAGAATGTGCCGCGTCCACCATTGTTCACGGTGATCTTGCTTTCGCCACCGCTGCCGAGAGACGCAGTCGCCTCATCGCCATCGAACACGACATTTATATTGCCATTGCCATGGAGCTGGATGCCGTCATTTGACTTGAAAACCACAGACTTGACATCGTCGATGATGAATGTGAACTTGTAGTAGCTGACAATGTTATGGAATGTCAGGGTAGGCGAGTTTACGCCGCTGGTCTTGACAAGCGCAACGTGGTTTTCACCGAATACGCCGCTTTGCACGTTGTTTAGCGCGCCGACGATGGTGAGCCCGTCAGCTGATGGGTTACTGATAGAGAAACCACCATGGACGCATACGAGATAGCTGGCGTCCACTGCTACTTCGAGTGGAAGCTGAGCCGTCGCGCCGCCTTCTGGGAGAACAACTTCACCGACTGTTCCGTTATTAACTGAGTAATAGCGAATCACATCGCCCTGCTCCCAGTTAACCTTGCCAGATGCATCTGCGAAAGTCTTCGAAGATGCTTCAAAACCGGCCTCGTATATTCTTGTGACATAGATGGTTCCGTCGGATGGAACATCTTTCTCGTCGAATACTCTGTTACAGCTCACTGCGGTCATCATGGATGCGGCAGCGAAAAGAAGTGCGAAAATCTTTTTCATATGCTTATCCATTAGTCCCAGTTGAAATCTTCGTTGCCATAGTCGTCGATGTCGCCGCTCGTGGCGACTACTTGCTCCAGAAGGAGCTCCAGAAGCTCCATCTCGGGAGCTTCATAATCTGTGTGTATCATTGGTCGTTAGTCAGTTTCTCAATAATCTTCTGCTGAAGCTCGAGCTCCTTGAGGAGGAGCTGGATCTGCTGCTCCTTCTGCTGGAGGAGGGCGTCGTACTTCTCGGTGACGAACTGGATGGAGATGTCACCGGGGGCGCCTTCGCCGGTTTCCAGCCACGTGCGGCTCACTGTAGGGTAGGCCTTGAGGATGGTGTCCACCTTGGAGTTCAGACGCAGTTTACCGGCCCTTATGCGGCTCACGGTCGAAGGGATGATGCCTGTCTTGTCGGCAAATGCTTTGGCGTTGCCACCCTCAAGCATCTTTATGAGGTAATTTAGTCTCTCAGGCTCGCTAAGCATGGGCTGTCTCCTCCATCTGTTTCAAATAGAGCGCGAGAAGTCTCTGCTGCTGCCTGTTCACCTCTTCCAGGTCGTCGCATTTCTTCTTCAGCTCGAGATACTCTGGACTCTCTGTCACCTGGTTCTGGGTCTTCAGCAGCATGTCGCCCTCGCCGAGCAGCAGCCATCTGATGCTAAGCTCTGGATAGTGGAGCATGATCTTGCCGATGTTTACGGAGTTCATTCCCTCGCCGACATTTTTCAGAGTGCCGATCGTGATCTCGCATGACACCTCAAATGCTCTCTGTGTCATCCCTTTCTCCTCGATGAAAGAAAGGATTCTTTCCTTTAGTTCGGACATCTTAAAATCAGTAATAGGGAAAAATTTCCCCAAATTTCTCAAAAGTTATGCTTAATATTAGGATTAAACTCCCTACATTTGCCAAAGAAATGGAAAACTAACCAAGTAAATAGATAAATATTTCCACATAAACTGACACAAATAAGGGAAATCCCGCCACAAAGGTAGTAAAAATTTCCATACACGATGCGCATAAAATGGAAAAAGTAACAAACAAATAACTAATGACACTATGACTGAAAAAGACATCAAGGCTCTCATCCAGGAGAGCAAATGGAGCGACCTTCTGAAAGGGCTCCCCATCGGAACGCATCAGCTGTTCTTTCCGAGCAACCATGCCATTCGCTCATGCAAGGCTGTGGCCTACAGCCTGAACACCGACCGCATCGGGAAGACATTCAGATTCAAGGTAGATAAGGAGCATTGCTTCGTGACACTGACCATCAGATAGCGATATGGAAAATGATGTAAAGAATGTATGCTCTCTGCTGGAGAAGATTCTGGTGGAGATGCAGGACCTGAAGGAGCATGGCGGATGCTTCGCCGATTTGCTCGAAAGGGTGGACAGACTGGAGAAGAAGGATACCATCTTCAGCATGCAGGAAGCAGCCAAGTACTGCGGAAGAACCAGACAGACGCTGCGAAAGTGGGCGGATATTGGAAAGATCCATATCGTAGAGCGCGGCTGCAGGCATGGAATACTTAAGTCGGAACTTGACAGAGTCAGAAGAATATGAGTGAAAACAATGCTATCGAAATCCTATCTGCCAGAGAAATCAATATCCTAAGCAGCGCAGAGCTGATACTCTGCTGGCTGGCTGAGCAGAAACGGCAGACTGAGTCCATCATGGCGGACATCAAGGACAAGCTATACAGCTATATGGTAGACCATGACATCGACGAGATATCCTGCGGCGATGGGGTATACATGCGTATGAAAGAGACTATCTCATTTAGAATTCCAGAGAAATGAAAATGACACGTACAGAATATCTGCTGGCTGAACTGATAGGCCTGCAGACGGGCGAAATGGCTACAGATGTAATCACGCGTATCGATCAGGAGATCAAGCCCGAGAAGGTCGCATTGGACCAGAAAGAGGCCTCCGACAGCGAGGTGTTGGCTGTCTACAATGCCTATCCAACCAAATGCCCGAAGACCGGAAGGTTGACAGGCAAATCGTCTAAGGACAAGAAGAAGATAATGACTCTGCTGAAGACGACTACATGCCAGACACTGCTCCAGAAGATCGAGAGCTATGTGAGAGACTGCAAGGAGCATGACGTGTATCTGAAGAACTTCTCCACATTCCTCAACAACATCCCGGACGACACGACGACCATCACACCTAAGGCAGACCATCCATACTACAGATAATGATAAACGAGCAGACTATCCGCATTTGGTTCGAACTATTCCATGGCGATGGGAAAGGAACGGAAGCGAGGGTGCTGATGAAGGGAGGAAGGTCTGCATCGGGATATTTCAGGGATGTGGAGAGTTTCCTGGAAGGGATACGGCCATATGCTGGAGAGGGGATATATGCGCCCCTGAACACCATCAAGGATGCATGCTTCTCGCGCACACAGCGAGATGCCATGACGGTCGGCGCCAAGGCTACGACCAGCGACACGGACATACTCGGCAGAGACTTCATACTGGTGGATCTCGACCCCGAGAGGGCGTCCGACACAAACTCGACCGACGAGGAGAAGCGCCACGCCAGGGAGGTCATGCGACGCATCGGCATCTTCCTGCGCGACCAGGGATTCGAGTCGCCCATCGTGGCTGATTCGGCCAATGGTTACCACATGTACTACAAGGTAGCCCTCGAGAACACCACGCGCGAGAAGGGGAGAGCCGACGCGAACACCGAGCTGGTGAAGCATTTCCTGGAGGTGCTCGACATGTATTTCTCTGACCCAATGGTGAAGGTCGACACTTCCGTGTACAATGCAGCCCGCATCTCGAAGGTGATAGGCACCAGCTCAAACAAGGGAGCCAACACTCCCGAGCGACCTCAACGACTCTCCTGCTTTCTGAAGATCCCCGACGATGTGAAGGTCACGCCGAAGGAGTACATCGAGAAAGTCGCGTCTCTGCTCCCCGCGCCGGAACAGCCATCCCGGTTCAACGGCTATTCCACGAGCAGCTTCGACGCGAGACGCTTCCTCACCGAGCACGGCGTGGAGATAGCGAAGGAGGTGCGCTTCGGTGGAGGCGTGAAGCTGATACTTAAGCATTGTCCTTTCGACCATAACCACAAGGCGCCAGATGCTGCTGTGTTTCTGATGGAGTCCGGCGCCATTGGCTTCAAATGCCTCCACAACTCCTGCTCCGGCTACACCTGGAAGGACGTGAGGCTGCTGCTTGACCCCGGCGCGTACGACAGGCGCGACTACGAGGAGTTCCGCAGCAGGCAGGTCGCCGCCCACGCCAAGCCAGAACCATCGCAGGAGGATGAGTTGAAAGGCAAGAAATGGTTCTCTCCGAAGGACATCAAGTACGTGGACCCGCTGGACGCTGTGTACATGCCCACGGGCATTCTGCAGCTCGACTCGAAGATGCGCGGACTGGCGCTGGGCGATGTGACCGTCGTCTCCGGTATCAGCGGCGCCGGCAAGAGCTCGCTCATAAACCAGATAGTGCTGAATGCCGTGCAGAGAGGCTACAAGGCAGCGATCTGGAGTGGTGAGCTGCAGGGGAGCCGCCTGCTCCAGTGGATCGACCAGGCCGCGGCAGGGAAGAACTTCGTGCGCCCGCTCAGGGGCTACGACGGCATCTACTACACCGTGAAGGAGATCTCCGACGAGATACACTCCTGGCTCGACGGCAGGCTGTGGATTTATAACAATGCTTACGGAAACAAGTTCTCCCAGCTCGGCGCCGACATGCGCGAGTGCGTGGATACCCACGGGACGCAGCTGCTCGTGCTCGACCGCCGCATGTCGATGAACCTCGACACCTACCCCGGCGACAAGAATGACCGCGAGACGCAGTTCATAAACGAGATCAAGAACTACGCGAAGGCTCGCAGCATCCACATCGTGCTCATCTGCCACCCGCGCAAGGAGATGATGAACACGCTGCTGCGCATGGAGTCCATCTCCGGTACCGCCGACATCACAAACCTCGCTGACAATGTCCTCCTCTGCCACCGCGTGGGCCTCGACTTCGAGCATCGCGCCAGGGACTTCTTCGGCGACGATCTCGTGAGAGACATGTCCTGCTATGGCGTAGTGATCGGGGTGGCCAAGAACCGTTCTGTCGGCGTGAAGGACCTGCTGATCGGGCTTTATTTCGAGAAGGAATCCAGGCGATTCAAGAATACACTTGACGAGCACCTGGTCTATGGCTGGCAGGACCAGAACAGATATGAGGTAGGGGACCTGCCATACTGATAAGAACACTAAAACTATCGACTATATGAGAAAAGAAACCTGTTTCGCGCTGGTGCACAGCTACACCCTCGCGACCAACAAAGCACTCGGCGGTGGCTGGTGCTGGGAGAAATACTACTCTCCAGACGACCCCGTCGCCTTAAGCTCCTCCGAGGCCTTCGAGATCATCGACCGCCTCGGCATGGAGATGGTCCTCAACGACCCCTCCGGCCAGGTCTACGACCTTCCTGGCCGTCCCTTCTTCGCCAAATACAAAGGCTGGTTCAAACGCGCCGAGGACCACAACGAAGTCCTCCGCCTCAACCAGCTCGAGCGCATGGCCGAGCAGCGCCGTCGCAAGCGGGAGGGGAGGGGGAAGTGAAGGGGAATGCCCAGCCTGATGGCTGGGCGCTATTCGATAATGCTATTTGTCGAGTTCCTTTGCTACGCTTTTGAAGATGATGGCATTGTCGAGGAACCATTTATATGCTTCACTCCATTTTTGACTTCTCGTGATGTCTATGGATTTGTCGATAAGTATGCGGCTAGCCTTTCCTGCATCTCTAAACTCGACGTTACAATCTAAGGCCTTGTCGAAATCATCTTTAGAGTCGTGAAATTTCTTGAAAATATCCTTGTCATTAGGAATGTAAAGCCCTACGTCAATTTTCTTTTTCTGCGTGTTGATGTTCATACTGATGTAGTATGCTGATGTCCCAAGACTTAGGTCATACCAATGCTGGACCTGAGGTTTGCGAAGCCGAAAATACTTATTGAACTCTGGGTCGTCTTTCATAGTTTCGTTGAATGACTGCCAGAACTCCAATTTAAGCTTTTCCGTGTCGTTTAGTCCCTCAACGGATTTCATTGTTTTGGCCCAGTCATTTGGACGCTCCACGACTGTTGGAGCTTCACCGGGCACTGTGTCTATTTTGATTTT
>JAKSJL010000086.1 GCA_024398295.1 Bacteroidales bacterium | reverse complement strand
GTGTGCCTTCACGAATGAACCTCGGTCAGATCTACGAGACAGTACTCGGATGGGCTGGTAAGGAGCTGGGCGTCAAGTTCAGCACACCTATCTTCGACGGTGCTAGCCTCCAGGCTATCAACGAGCTCACAGACAAGGCAGGTGTACCTATGTATGGTAAGACCTATCTGCGCGACGGTGGTACCGGTGATCAGTTCGATCAGCCTGCAACTGTAGGTATCATCTATATGATCAAGCTTGGTCATATGGTTGATGACAAGATGCATGCTCGTTCTATCGGACCTTACTCACTCATCACCCAGCAGCCTCTCGGTGGTAAAGCACAGTTCGGAGGTCAGCGATTCGGAGAGATGGAGGTTTGGGCTATCGAGGCATTCGGTGCAGCAAACATCCTCCAGGAGATCCTTACCGTCAAGTCAGATGATGTCACCGGACGTTCAAAGACTTACGAGGCTATCGTCAAGGGCGACCCAATGCCAGCAGCTGGCATCCCTGAGTCACTCAACGTACTCCTCCACGAGCTCAGAGGTCTCGGTCTCAAGGTTACATTGGATTAATTTACAGAAATTTGACAGAAAGAAATATGCCTAATTTTAACGACAAAGAGAATAAAGTTAAGAGCAATTTCCAGAAAATCAGCATCTCACTTGCATCTCCTGAGGATATCACCAAGAGATCCCGCGGAGAGGTTCTGAAGCCTGAGACAGTCAACTACAGAACCTACAAGCCTGAGAGGGACGGACTCTTCTGCGAGAAGATCTTCGGACCTACCAAGGACTATGAGTGCTACTGCGGAAAGTACAAGAGAATCCGCTATCGTGGAATTATCTGTGACAGATGTAAGGTCGAGGTAACCGAGAAGAAGGTCCGTAGAGAGCGTATGGGTCATATCACCCTTACCGTTCCAGTAGCGCACATCTGGTACTTCAAGTCAGCTCCAAACAAGATCTCAGCCCTTCTTGGCGTTCCTGCCAAGAAGCTTGAGGCTGTGATCTACTACGAGAAATATATTGTAACAAGACCTGGAAACAGTGGTATCGAGAAGATGGAGCTCCTCTCTGAGGACGAGTATCTCGATACACTCGCAAGACTTCCTGAGAACTACAGCCTCGCTGACGACGATCCAAACAAGTTCGTTGCAAAGATGGGTGCTGAAGGTATCTACGACCTCCTTTCAGAGATCGATGTAGATGCACTCGGTAAGGAGCTTCGCCAGAAGATGAATGGGGAGAGCTCTCAGCAGAGAAAGGCTGAGTACCTCAAGAGACTTTCTGTAGTGAAGTGGTTCCAGGAGTCAAAGGACGTAAACCGTCCTGAGTGGATGATCATGAAGGTCATTCCGGTGATCCCACCTGATCTTCGTCCTCTCGTTCCACTCGATGGTGGTCGTTTCGCGACATCAGACCTCAACGATCTCTACAGAAGAGTTATCATCAGAAACAACCGTCTGAAGAAGCTCATCGAGATCAAGGCACCAGAAGTCATCCTTAGAAACGAGAAGCGTATGCTTCAGGAGGCTGTAGATTCACTCTTCGATAACTCTAAGAAGTCATCAGCAGTAAAGAGCGAGTCAAACAGAGCCCTCAAGTCACTCTCTGACTCCCTCAAGGGTAAGCAGGGTCGTTTCCGTCAGAACCTCCTCGGTAAGCGTGTTGACTACTCTGCACGTTCAGTTATCGTCGTTGGTCCTGAGCTCAACATGCATGAGTGCGGTCTTCCTAAGTACATGGCAGCAGAGCTTTACAAGCCATTCATCATCCGTAAGCTCATCGAGCGCGGTATCGTGAAGACAGTGAAGTCTGCGAAGAAGATCGTCGACAGAAAGGATGCAGTCGTTTGGGATATCCTCGAGAATGTGATGAAGGGCCATCCAGTGCTCCTGAACCGTGCACCTACCCTCCACAGACTTGGTATCCAGGCTTTCCAGCCACGAATGATCGAAGGAAAGGCTATCCAGCTCCACCCACTCGCATGTACAGCGTTCAACGCTGACTTCGATGGTGACCAGATGGCAGTTCACCTTCCACTCGGAAACGCAGCCGTAATGGAGGCACAGCTCCTCATGCTCGGTTCACAGAACATCCTTAACCCTGCGAATGGTGCGCCTATCACAGTGCCTTCACAGGATATGGTGCTCGGTCTTTACTATATCACAAAGGTAAGACCAGGAGCCAAGGGAACCGGTATGAACTTCTACGGTCCAGAGGAGGTTGTAATCGCATACAATGAGAAGGCTATCGACATGCACGCCCTCGTGAATGTCAAGCTCCCAGTTGATAAGCAGGATCCATCAAAGGGCACACAGATGGTTGCGACCACAGCAGGTCGTATCATCGTTAACCAGTATGTCCCTGAGGAGGTTCCATATGTAAACAAGGTTCTCGGAAAGAAGGCCCTCAGAGGCATCATCACCGAGGTCATCAAGAACACCGGTGTCACCCGTACAGCGAAGTTCCTCGATGACATCAAGAACCTCGGTTACTATCAGGCATTCCGCGCTGGTATCTCATTCAACCTTGGCGATGTCATCATCCCTGCTGAGAAGTCAGTTCTCATCAAGGACGGTTACGACAAGGTATCTGAGATCAAGATGAATTACGATATGGGATTCATCACCAACAACGAGCGTTATAACAAGGTCATCGACCTTTGGACTGCACTCGACAACAAGCTCCAGAGCATTGTGGAGAAGCAGATCTCAGAGGATCAGGATGGATTCAACCCTGTATATATGATGCTTGACTCAGGAGCCCGTGGTTCCGTTCAGCAGATCAAGCAGCTCTGCGGTATGCGAGGCCTTATGGCTAAGCCTCAGAAGTCTGGTGGCGGCGGTAACGAGATCATTGAGAACCCTATTACCTCTAACCTTAAGGAGGGTATGACAGTGCTCGAGTACTTCATCTCTACCCACGGTGCACGTAAGGGTCTTGCTGATACCGCTCTTAAGACTGCAGATGCAGGTTACCTCACCCGTCGTCTCGTGGATGTATCACACGACGTGATCATCACAGAGGAGGATTGTGGTACCCTCAGAGGTCTTATCGCTACAGCTATCAAGAACAAGGATGAGGTCGTAGAGTCACTCGGCGAGCGTATCCTCGGTAGAACTACCGTTCATGATATCTTCAACCCTCTCACCGGCGAGCTTATCCTCGCAGCTGGTTCAGAGATCAAGGAGAAGGAGGCTGACCTTATCAACTCCCTCCCTATCGAGCAGGTCGAGATACGTTCCGTACTCACTTGCGAGAGCCGCAAGGGTGTATGTGCGAAGTGTTACGGACGTAACCTCGCTACCACCAGAATGGTGGAGAAGGGAGAGGTTGTCGGCGTAATCGCAGCACAGTCTATCGGTGAGCCTGGTACTCAGCTTACCCTCCGTACCTTCCACGCCGGTGGTGTCGCTGGAGGTGAGGCTGCAGACAACTCTATCGAGTCTAAGTACGACGGAAAGCTCGAGTACACTGAGCTTCGTACCATCGAGAGAGTCAACGAGCAGGGCGATACTGAGACCGTTGTAGTGAGCCGTACCACTGAGCTTCGCATCGTGGACGAGAACACCGGTATCACCTTCTCACAGTACGATATCCCTTATGGCTCAATCCTTTACAAGAAGGATGGCGAGGCCGTGAAGAAGGGTGACAGAATCTGTGAGTGGGATGCATATAACGCTATCACCATCATCGAGGCTGCAGGTCGTGTTCACTTCGAGCACATGATCGACGGATCTACCTACAGAGACGAGAAGGCTGATGAGTTCTCAAACAACAGCGACAAGGTCATCATCGAGTCTAAGGACAAGACCAAGAACCCTACCCTCAACGTACTTAACGAGGCCGGCGAGAGCATCAAGCAGATGAACCTCCCTGTAGGCGCTCACGTAATGGTTGAGGATGGTGCGATGGTCAAGGTCGGAGACGTGATCATGAAGATCCCTCGCGCTGTCGGCAAGGCAAACGATATCACCGGAGGTCTCCCTCGAGTTACAGAGCTCTTCGAGGCCAGAAACCCTTCAAGCCCAGCACTTCTCTCAGAGATCGGTGGTGAGGTTATCATGGGTAAGGTCAAGAGAGGTAACCGTGAGATCATCATCAAGCATAGGTCAGGTATCGAGAAGCATTATCTTGTACCTCTGACCAAGCAGATCCTTGTTCAGGAGAATGACTACGTAAAGGCAGGTACCCGTATCTCAGATGGTGGTATCTCTCCTTCAGATATCCTCAACATCCTCGGCCCTGTGAAGGCTCAGGAGTACATCGTGAACGAGGTACAGGCAGTGTACCGACTCCAGGGTGTAAAGATCAATGACAAGCACTTCGAGATCATCGTACGTCAGATGATGCGCAAGGTGGAGATCACCGATCCAGGTGACACCCAGTTCCTCAAGGAGGAGCTCGTAGACAAGTGGGCATTCATGGATGCAAACGACGCTATCTACGGCAAGCAGTACATCATCGATGCAGGTGATTCTGTCAAGTTCGAAGCTGGCGATATCATTGACGCACGCGATATGCGCAATGAGAACGCCTCGCTCGAGAGACATGGCATGAAGACAATGACAGCGCGCAAGGCAAACCCTGCTACCGCTAAGCTTGTCCTCCAGGGTATCACCAGAGCAGCCCTCAGAACAAACAGCTTCATCTCTGCAGCTTCATTCCAGGAGACCACCAAGGTACTCTCAGAGGCAGCTATCAGAGCAAGAGTTGACCACCTCGAGGGACTTAAGGAGAACGTCATCTGCGGACATCTTATCCCAGCAGGTACCGGTCTCTCAGACTACCAGGACATCATCGTCGGAAGAAAGGACGATCTCGTTCAGGAGCTCAACGAACTCTAGCAGTTACACATATTTTGAGAAGGGTGGCCAGATGGTCACCCTTTTCTTTTGTCCATCACCTCGTAATATGAATAAGAATTGTTATATTTACGAGATTAAAAAGAAAAGAGAAAACACTAGATATGAGAGACATTAGACTTACAAATACCCTCACTCACCAGAAGGAGCTTTTCAAGCCCGTTCACGAGGGACATGTCGGCATGTATGTATGCGGCCCTACTGTATATGGTGACGCGCATCTCGGACACGCCAGACCAGGTGTGACCTATGATGTTCTGTTCAGACTTTTCAAGCACCTTGGCTACAAGGTGCGCTATGTCAGGAACATCACCGACGTCGGCCACCTCGAGCATGACGCAGATGAGGGAGAAGACAAGATAGCAAAGAAAGCACGACTCGAGCAGCTCGAGCCTATGGAGGTTGTGCAGACATACACATTGAGATATCACGAGGCCATGCGAATGCTCAATGTAGCACCACCTTCCATCGAGCCACGCGCCAGCGGACACATTGTCGAGCAGATCGAGGCTGTAAAGAAGATCCTCGAGTCAGGATACGCCTATGAGTCAAATGGTTCCATCTACTTCGATGTACAGAAGTATAACCAGGACCACCATTATGGGATCCTCTCTGGACGTACTCTTGACGACACGCTTGAGGGCACGAGAGCATTGGATGGACAGAATGACAAGAAAGCGCCATATGACTTCGCCATCTGGAAGAAGGCTGAGCCACAGCATATCATGAGATGGCCTTCACCTTGGGGTGCAGGATTCCCAGGCTGGCACCTCGAGTGCTCGGTGATGGGTGAGAAATATCTCGGTCACGAGTTCGACATCCATGGTGGCGGAATGGATCTCATGTTCCCTCACCACGAGTGTGAGATCGCTCAGAATGTCGCTTCCCGCGGCACCCAGGGCGTGCATTATTGGGTTCACAACAACATGATCACCATCAATGGCCAGAAGATGGGCAAGTCCCTCGGAAACTTCATCACTCTGCCTCAGCTCTTCGCGGGCGAGCATGAGAAGCTCGAGCAGGCCTACAGCCCTATGACCATCAGATTCTTCATCCTCCAGGCGCACTACCGTGGCACATTGGACTTCTCAAATGAGGCCCTGCAGGCTGCTGAGAAGGGTTTGAAGAGGATTCTGCAGGCAGCGAAAGACCTTCGCGCCCTCGCCGCAGCAGCTGGCATCACCTCACCTGTCAAGGGCACTGAGGGAAGCCCTGCGAATGCATTGAAATATGGCGAGTTCATCGACGATATCGCTCCTGACACATGCCCAGCCACCACAGCGGAGATCAAGGCCATCTTCGATGGCGTATACGACGCTATGTGCGACGACATGAACACCCCTATCGCATTGTCACAGTTCTTCGACGCAGTGCGCATCATCAACACAGCGAAGGAGAAGAAGATGACTCTCTCGAAGGGCGACTACGAGACCCTCGTTCGCCTCTTCGACGACATCCTCTTCGGCGTGCTCGGACTGCGCGACGACGAGGGCGAGAGCGGCCGCTCAGGCAAGGCCATAGCCGGCCTCATGGACATCGTCCTCGAGTCGCGCGCGAAGGCGAAGGCAGCCAAGGATTGGACTACATCAGACCACATCCGCGACACCCTGAAGGAGCTCGGCATCGCTGTCAAGGACACTAAGGACGGCGTGGAGTGGACACTTAAATAAGCCGATGATGAAGTTTGTCAGCTGGAATGTAAACGGCCTCAGGGCCGTCTGCGGCAAGGGTTTCGCTGAGATTTTCGACAGCCTCGATGCAGATTTCGTATGCCTTCAGGAGACCAAGCTCCAGGAAGGCCAGATAGACCTGGAATTCCTCGGCTACAGTTCCTACTGGAACTATGCCGAGAAAAAGGGCTATTCTGGCACCGCCATCTACACACGCCACACTCCCCTCTCGGTGAGCTATGGCATAGGTGTGGAGGAGCACGACCACGAGGGTCGCGCGGTCACACTCGAGATGGAGGATTTCTACCTCGTATGCGTCTACGTGCCGAACTCACAGGATGGCCTCAAGCGCCTCGACTATCGCATGAGCTGGGAGGATGCCTTCAGAGCTTACCTGGTGGGGCTGGCACAGAAGAAGGGAGTCATCGTGTGTGGCGACATGAATGTGGCGCACAATGAAATAGACCTGAAAAATCCAGCTACAAACCACTTCAACGCAGGTTTCTCCGACGAGGAAAGAGGCAAGATGACAGAACTCCTCGGAGCCGGTTTCATCGACACATGGAGATTCCAGCACCCAGAAGAAGTCAAGTACTCGTGGTGGTCTTACAGGATGAAGGCCCGTGAGAGGAACGTGGGGTGGCGCATCGACTACTTCCTCGCAAGCGAGAGCCTGCGGGAACGCATCGAGTCCACCGAGATCCACGACGAGATCCTCGGTTCAGATCATTGCCCAGTGGAACTCGTCATAAGATAA
>JAKSJL010000085.1 GCA_024398295.1 Bacteroidales bacterium | reverse complement strand
ACGACAATGCGTCCGTCAAACGACGACACAGCGCCATCTGCCACGATACCCTTGAACATCTGGCGGGAGATGGTGTTTCCTGCGCGATGGCGCACGAGCACGCGAAGCGACAGCTTCACGCCCTTGCAGCAGACATACAGTCCGGAAAGTGACACCTCTGCACCTTCACCTACGAAGTCAATGGTCACGTCCACCTGGGCGTCTGCCTGAGGCAGCATCACGAAGCACAGGTCCAGGCGCGCATCCTTCTCCACCACGAAAGCGGCAGAGACAGTGCCCCCGGTCACATTCAGCACCTTGCTCTCCGGACAGCCCGCGCAGATGCGCTCAGCTCCCTGAGGCACAGGTACTTCCACATAGTGGCCTTTATCTATAACCTTCGCCATACGCTAGAAAATATCGTAACCCTTGTCCTCGATCTGAGCCACCAGCTCCTTGCCACCTGTATGGACAATGCGTCCGTCCTTCAGGATGTGCACAATGTCTGGCACTATATAGTCGAGAAGCCTCTGGTAGTGGGTGATCACGATGGAAGCCTTCTCAGGAGTGTGAAGTGAGTTCACGCCCTGCGCCACGATACGCAGCGCGTCCACGTCGAGGCCGCTGTCGGTCTCATCGAGGATGGAGAGAGTAGGCTCGAGCATTGCCATCTGGAAGATCTCATTGCGCTTCTTCTCGCCACCGGAGAAGCCTACATTGACCTCACGCTTGGCGAACTCGCCCTTCATCTTCACGAAGGCCATCTTCTCCTTCAGGAGCTTCAGGAACTCCGCTGGCTTCAGCGGATCGAGGCCCTGTGCCTTGCGGCGGGCGTTGATGGCCGCCTTCATGAAGTTCGTGATGCTCACACCCGGTATCTCTACAGGATACTGGAATGAGAGGAAAATGCCAGCCCATGAGCGCTCTTCAGGGCTCATGGCGAGGAGGTCCTGTCCGCAGAAGGTGATGCTGCCCTGGGTGACGTGGAAGTCAGGGCGACCGGTGAGCACAGCTGAAAGCGTGCTCTTTCCAGCACCGTTCGGTCCCATCACGGCGTGAATCTCGCCACGGCGGATCACGAGGTTCACTCCCTTGAGGATTTCCTTCTCGCCCACAGAGGCGTGGAGGTCTTTGATTTCGAGTAATATATCGTTCATAATCAATTATTTACTTATTAAGCTTTCTTCGAATAAAGCTTGAACCATGTCGCGAGTGACCACACTCCATTCACGAGATAGAGGCCACATACGATAGGCATGAATACGTGTCCCACTGAGATGTGGAGG
Source organism: Bacteroidales bacterium (assembly GCA_024398295.1). Taxonomy (GTDB): domain Bacteria; phylum Bacteroidota; class Bacteroidia; order Bacteroidales; family UBA932; genus Cryptobacteroides. Next base: position 6,048 of record JAKSJL010000085.1, on the reverse strand, counting down.
ATGATCTGTGTGATGTTCACCAGCAGCCATGCCACCCAGCAGTCCCACTTCTTCAGCGCAGAGAGGAACTGGGCTACGAGGATGAGCACCGTCACACAAGAGTCAAGGTAAGGGTGCGGATCGGCTGGGAAGAGCGTATCCAGCAGCCATCCCCAGACTCCTGCGATAAGGAACACTGAGAGTATGGAGAGCAGTCGCTCTGGCCATGAAAGCATGGAAACCTTCAGCGCAGAGCTGTCTTCGGAGCTCTTCTCATCATTGCGAGGATGTGTCCAGCGCCAATGCCCAAGTATGTTTATGGCGAGCGACACAGGCTGCAGCAGCAGGCTGGCGTAGAGGCTCTTGTTCAGGAACATGAAGAACAATGCCGTCGTGTAGAAGTAGCCGACCCAGAAGTTGTACTTCGAGTTACGGCCAGCAAGGAACACGCAGGTCAGTCCCAGCACCGAGGTGATGAGGTCGATGAGCAGCACAGGCCTGTCGCCAGCGAAGGTAAACACCGCATAGTTAAGCCACTCCATCATCATCCTATCGAGCCTTCAAGTGAAACGGAAAGGAGCTTCTGCGCCTCAACGGCAAACTCCATAGGGAGGCGTGAGAGGACTTCGCGAGCGTAACCATTGACAATGAGTCCGACCGCGTCCTCAGGCCCGATGCCGCGCTGACCGCAGTAGAAGAGCTGGTCCTCGCTGATCTTCGAGGTGGTCGCCTCATGCTCCACCACTGCAGTAGGGTTCGCATTTCGGATGACCGGGAAGGTATGTGCGCCACAGTGCGAGCCGATGAGAAGCGAGTCGCACTGACTGTAGTTTCGTGCTCCCTGCGCTCCTGGCTGCACCCTCACGAGGCCACGGTAGCTGTTCTGGCTGTGGCCGGCGCTGATACCCTTGGACACGATACGGCTGCGCGTCCCGCGTCCGATGTGTATCATCTTCGTACCTGTATCGGCCTGCTGATAGTTGTTTGTCACAGCCACCGAATAGAACTCTGACGAGCTGTAGTCGCCCTGGAGTATGGTAGATGGGTACTTCCAAGTGATGGCAGAACCTGTCTCTACCTGAGTCCAGCTCAGGTGGCTGCCACTGCCCTTGCAGATACCTCTCTTGGTCACAAGGTTAAGGATACCTCCCCTACCCTGCGCATCGCCTGGATACCAGTTCTGCACGGTGCTGTACTTCACATCCGCGTCCTTCTCGACCACGATCTCCACCACTGCGGCGTGGAGCTGGTTCTCATCGCGCATAGGGGCGGTGCAGCCCTCCATATAGGAGACCTGCGAGCCCTCGTCAGCGACGATGAGCGTGCGCTCGAACTGGCCGGTGCCGGACGCATTGATACGGAAATAGCTGGAGAGCTCCATAGGGCACTTCACGCCCTTCGGGATGTAGCAGAACGAGCCGTCGGAGAAGACGGCAGAGTTCAGCGCAGCGAAGTAGTTGTCGCCAGAAGGCACCACCGAAGCGAGATACTTGCGCACCAGGTCTGGGTGGTCATGTACGGCCTCGGAGAAGGAGCAGAAGATGATGCCCTTCTCGGCGAGGGTCTTGCGGAAGGTGGTCGCTACGGAGACGGAGTCGAAGACAGCGTCCACCGCCACTACACCAGCCAGCACATCGCGCTCCTTGATCGGAATGCCCAGCTTCTCGAAAGTCTCGGCAAGCTTAGGGTCTATCTCCTTCGGACGATCAGCATCCTTCTTCGGCGCTGCGTAGTAGATAATATCCTGATAATCAATTTCTGGCATATCGAGGTGCGCCCACTGGGGCTGCTCCATCCTCTGCCACTTGCGGAACGCATCCAGACGGAACTCCAGAAGCCACTCCGGCTCCTGCTTACGCGCAGAAATCATCCTGACGATCTCCTCTGAGAGACCCTTCGGGATGAAATCCTGCTCGACTTCCGTCACGAAGCCTTCCTTGTATTCCTGCTCCGTGATGTCACGAAGCAATTCCTTTTCTGACTGTACGTCCATATAAGCTAGTACATCAGATGCTGCTTGTTCTTGTTTCTCCAGCCTGCATCAGACTTGTACTCAGAGAAATAGATGACTATGTCAGCATCCGACTTATAATCCACGAAGAAGATCTTCTTCTTCGCATCTGATTTGTAATTTGTAAAATACCAGACCCCTTTGTTGTCATTTGCATCGCTGGCATATTTGGTCTTGTAGACCACGAGGTCCGCGTCTGACTTATACTTGGACACATAGACCTTGACGTCTGCGTCCGACTTATAGTTCACGCTGTACACCTTCTGAGCGCTTGCCTTGAAGCCCAGCGAGCAGAGAAGGAACAGAACAGTGATAGCGACGATTTTCTTCATATTCTTTAGAGTTTGATTTCTGCACAGAGTGGAAGCTCAGCTGAAGATGCTCCCACAAGGATCTTATATGCTCCCTTGTCGGCCTTCCATGAATGTGAAGCCACATCGTAGTGCTCAAATGCACTGGCTGGGAGATGGATGGTCACAGCCTGGGACTTGCCCTTCTGGATCTTCACCTTCTCGTAGCCCTTGAGCTCCTTGGCTGGCCTGATGACTGATGGATCTACTGGAGCCACATATACCTGAGCTACCTCCGCAGCCTCAACCTTGCCGGTGTTTGTGATGGTGAAAGTAACATCGAATCCATCTGCGGCAGGAGCTACAGAAAGGCCAGAATACTCGAAGCTCGAGTAGGTAAGGCCGTATCCGAACGGATACATTGGCTCCACACCGAAGAACTCCACTCCACGATAGCCCACGAAGATGCCCTCGGTGTATGCTGTATAGTCTGACTGATCCCTGCCCTTTCTCTTCTCGAATGGCTTCGCTACATGGTAGTATGGAGAAGCTGGATTCTTGTCCTCAGCGCCCCAGAAAGTGAATGGAAGGCGTCCAGATGGCGATACAGCGCCGGAGATGATGGCTGCGAGTGCGCGGCCTCCGTCCTGGCCGGCGTACCAAGCCATGAGGATGGCCTTCACTGAGTCCTTCCAAGGAGTGATGTCTGTCTCACCACCGGTGTTCAGCACCACGACCACATTCTGATTCAGCTCCGCAAGCTTCACGATAGCCTCGTTCTGACCCTCTGGGAGGGCATAGGTCCTGTCGGAACCCTCTTTTTCATTGTCCTTCCAGAAACCGCCAGCGAAGATGACGGTAGTCGCTGCCTTCACAGCGTCCTCGTCGATGGCCTTCCAGTCGAGAAGGGTCACATTGTATCCCTTGCCGAGGGCACTGAGACCCTGGTAGAGGGTGGTGGTGCGTCCATCGATAGGATGCATGGCACCGCTACCGCCGCCGAAAGCGACATAGTCTGCATTTGGTCCGAGAACCACTATCTTCGACTTCCTGGCAGGCTTGACAGGAAGGATGCCGTCGTTCTTCAGGAGCACTGGTCCCTCAAGGGCAGCATTGTACGCGTACTCCCTGGATATCACGAAGTCCTCTGGGATGCTGGTGTCGATCATCGGCTTGTCGAGGAAACCGTAAGCGATGAACGACTGAAGGATATGCTGGCACTTCTCATCCACGAGCGCCTCTGACACGATACCTCTCTCGATGAGAGGCTTGATGTACTCGTATGTGTAGACGAAGCTCCTAGGCATCTCAAGGTCAAGTCCTCCCTCGAGGCAGCCCAAGGTGCTGTAGGTAGATGTCCAGTCGGACATCACGAGACCTTCGAAGCCCCACTTGCGGAGGTTCTCCCTGATGAGCCACGCGTTCTCTGGAGCATGGATCTCGTTCACTGGGTTATATGAAGTCATGACTGCGCCGACATGACCCTGCTCAACGGCCTTTCTGAAGGTAGGGAAATAAATCTCGTTCATGGTGCGCTCGTCTGCATTCGAGCTCACTCCGTGGCGGTCATACTCCTGGCTGTTCAGCGCGAAATGCTTGATGGTGGACATCACACCCTTACCCTGCATACCGGTGATATACTGAAGGGCAGTCTCGCTAGCGAGGTATGGATCCTCACCATAGTACTCGAAATTTCTACCACAAAGAGCTGAGCGATAGATGTTTACACCTGGACAAAGCATAATGCCGACCCCACGGGCCTTCGCATCGAAGCCGATGCCGGCACCCACACCCTTCGCCACATTTCTATTAAATGAAGCGGCGAGGGATATACCACAAGGATAGTATGTACTCTTGGTATCATTTCTCACGCCCTGAGGGCCATCTGCCATGCGGACAGAAGGTATACCGAGCCTCTCGATAGGGCATGTATGGAAACCGTCCTGATAGCCACTGAGAAGAGCACACTTCTCCTCGAGGGTCATCTGCTTGACGAGCGACGCGGCGCGTTCCTTGTCCGCTGATGTGATTCTGGGCTGTGCTGACACGCTGGCCACGGTGATGAGAGCCAATGCCAATGTCAGGAAAAATGACTTACGCATATCCTAATGTTATTTGTCTAAAAGACAAAAATAGCAAAATTCTACGGAAGAAATACTATCTTTACACCCAGAACTTATCAAACAGCATATGGACACTTTCGGAAGAAAATTCAGAATCAGCATATTCGGAGAGTCACACGGCCCTGCGATAGGTGTAATCATAGACGGAGTTCCCGCTGACATAGAGCTCAGCGAGGAGGACTTCTCTGAGGACATAGCACGCAGAGCGCCGGGAGCGAAGGGCACGACTCCGCGCAAGGAGTCGGACATGCCTGAGATCCTCAGCGGCGTGCTCGACGGCTACACCACCGGCTCTCCGCTCACCATCATCTTCAGGAACGCGAACACCAGGTCGGGAGACTACAGTGAGTTCGAGGCGATGCCTCGTCCTGGCCACGCCGACTACACAGCGGCGGTCAAGTGGGACAGCGCGAACGACCCTCGTGGCGGTGGCCATTTCTCTGGACGTATCACACTTCCGGTAGTGGCAGCTGGAGTCGTGGCGAAGAAGATACTCGAAGGCACAGCCAAGGAAGAGGGCGGCGCGGGCATCAGCGTCAAGGCCCGCCTGGACGAGATCGGCGGATGCGCCGACAAGTCCAGATGGGACGAGCTGCTCACAGCGACGGCACGCGAGGGCGACTCGCTCGGCGGCATCATTGACTGCTCGGCAGAAGGCCTCCCTATCGGCCTCGGCGAGCCTTTCTGGGACTCTGTCGAGTCGCTCGTCTCACACGCCATTTTCGCCATTCCAGGCGTGCGTGGCATAGAATTCGGCGATGGCTTCAAGGCATCAGCCATGAAGGGTTCCGAGCACAATGATCCATTCGGCCCAGAGGGCCCGGTAAAGAATGGAGCCGGCGGCGTGAACGGCGGCCTCACAAACGGAGCACCGCTTCATTTCCGCGTGGCGGTAAAGCCCACCGCAAGCATTGCGAAGCCGCAGAAGACCTACAACTTCGAAACCGAGAAGATGGACACCCTGGCCATCAAGGGCCGCCACGACGTCTGCTTCGCCCTCCGCACCCCAGTGATCGTGGAGGCGATGACAGCGATTGTGCTCGCAGACCTGCTGCTTATCTATTGATAATACCAGACGCCGCGCCGCAGAAGTGCAGCGGGCGCTTCGCCCACAGACTACAGGAGCTTCCTCCCCGCGAGGAAATACCCCAGAGCGGCGGCGAGAATACAGAGAATCACGGAGCCCAGTACGTAAAGTACCAGGGCTCCTATCTTTCCATCCTGGAAGAGCCTGACGCTCTGCAGGGAGAAGGTCGAGAAAGTGGTGAAGCCGCCACAAAGCCCCACCGTCAGCAGCAGAAGCAGCGTCCCCTCCTTCACTGATCCAGACAGAAAGCCTATCGCGAACGAGCCTATCACATTGACCATCATGGTGCCAATGTTCCCGGACCAGCTCAGAGCGGCACACATCAGCGTGATGCCATACCGCATCATGCTGCCGATGGCACCACCAAGCCCCACAGCAAGAAAATTAGCCAGCTTTTCCATAAAATTCGTCTCCTCAACGCTAAGTTAAGCAGATTGTAGCTCATTTCAAAGCCTCGGAGCGGAGAAACAGCACCGCCAGGTGCAGAAAGGGGCGCAGCGCACCTGCGGTGCCCTCTGAACCGTGCGCGGGGTGCAGAAATCAGCTATTTACACCTCC
>JAKSJL010000084.1 GCA_024398295.1 Bacteroidales bacterium | reverse complement strand
GGTGCCTTCATGAGGAACGCCATCTTCATGAGGGCGAACTCGATGTGAAGGCGCTGGTTCACGGCAGCCTTGTAGCCCGCCTCGCACTGCGTGGCGATGCTGAGCACGTCATATAGGAATCCCAACGAGCAGCTCTCTGCCTGGGTCTTGTATCTGATCTTAAGTGAATCCGGAGTGTCCAGAAGCACATCGAGGCCAGCTGTGCGGCTCACGATGAGGTCGCGCACATGCGAGCTGAGCGCAGAGATGAAATGCTGGGCATTGAAACCCTTCGCGAGCACCTCATCAAATATGAGCATCGCTGAGGCATAGTCACCGCTGATGAAGGAATCCACCAGCTTGAAGCTGTACTCGTAGTCGAGGACATTGAGGTTTCTCATCACATCCGCATAGTGGATGTCGGTGCCGCAGAATGCCACGGTCTGGTCGAAGATGGTGAGCGCATCACGCATGGCGCCATCTGCCTTCTGGGCAATGATATGGAGTGACTCATCATCCACAGTGATGCCTTCCTTCTGGGCAATGTCTCTGAGGTTATGCACGATGCCGGACACAGAGATTCTGTTGAAGTCGTATGTCTGACAGCGCGAGAGGATGGTAGGGATGATCTTATGCTTCTCAGTGGTAGCAAGGATGAAGATGGCATGTGCAGGTGGTTCCTCAAGGGTCTTGAGGAAGGCGTTGAACGCCGCCTGCGAGAGCATGTGGACCTCATCGATGATATATACGCTGTACTTGCCGACCTGAGGCGGGATCTGCACCTGGTCCATCAGGGCCTTGATGTCCTCCACACCATTGTTTGATGCGGCATCAAGCTCATGGATGCAGTATGAGCGCCCCTCCTGGAATGAGCGGCATGACTCGCACTCTCCACAAGGCTCCATGTCTGCGGAAGGATGCTCACAGTTTATGGCCTTCGCGAAGATGCGGGCCGTACTGGTCTTTCCCACGCCACGGGGGCCGCAGAAAAGATAAGCGTGTGCGAGCTTTCCCCTGATGATGGAGTTCTTCAGGGTCTGTGCGATGTTATCCTGACCGACCAGTGTCTCGAATGAATCCGGTCTGTACTTTCTAGCAAAAACAACGTAATTTGACATAACTTACAAATGTAAGAAAAATTATGTGTAAATTTGAAAAAATACATCTGACTGTCATGAAGAAACCATTCATCGCCTTGGCATTGGCCATCGCCTTCCCCCTCCTATCGGAGCCCGTACACGCCCAGACCGCATACATGGTGTCAAACGCACACCTTGACTCCCAGTGGAACTGGGATGTGCAGACCACCATACGCGAGTACATCCCCAGCACCATAGAAAGAAATCTCCTGCTTCTGGAGAAGTTCCCAGAGTACATCTTCAACTGCGAGAGCGGCATCAAGTATAGCTGGATGAAGGAGTACTACCCTAAAGGCTACGAGAAGGTGAAGCAGTACATCGCAGCAGGACGCTGGCACATCTCCGGCAGCTGCTGGGAGGCTACGGACGCGAATGTCCCATCCACGGAATCATTGACACGAAACATACTGTATGGACAGCATTTCTACGAGAGCGAGTTCGGCGTGAAGAGCACTGACATCTTCCTGCCGGACTGCTTCGGATTCGGCTACCAGCTGCCATCCATCGCGCGCCATTGCGGCCTCATCGGTTTCTCTACCCAGAAACTCCAGTGGCGTAACCTGCCGTTCTATGGTGACAGCAAGGTCCCATTCCAGTTCGGAGAGTGGTATGGCGTCGACGGAAACAGCCTTCTGGCCGCCGTGGAGTGTGGGAAATACAGCACCAAGTACACAGGTGAAGACCTGTCGGAAAGCAAGTCCCTGCTCGAGCATGCGGCGAAGTCGCCTCAGAACATCTCCATGCACTACTATGGAGTCGGCGACATAGGCGGCTCCCCTACCATCAAGTCGGTGATATCGCTCCAGCGCGGAGTGAATGGAGATGGTCCTGTGAAAGTGCTGAGCGCCACATCAGACCAGCTTTTCCTCGACATACTTGACGCCAGGAAGAACGGCGACAGCTCCCAGGGTCTACTGGACCTCCCGACATTTGACGGGGAGCTCACCATGGACGTCCACGGCACAGGCTGCTACACCTCGCAGGCAGCGATGAAGCTGCTGAACCGCAGGAACGAGCTCATGGCAGATGCCGCTGAGAGAAGCTCGGTGATAGCCGAGCATATAGGCGCAGCCGCATACCCTGCCGAAGCGCTCAAGGAAGCCTGGCTGCGCGTCATCTGGCATCAGTTCCACGACGATCTCACGGGCACAAGCATCCCTCGCGCGTACGAGTTCTCATGGAACGACGAGCTCATCTCGCTGAGCCAGTTCACACACATTCTCCAGAGCTCCGCCGGTGCGGTAAGCTCGGCTCTCGACACCAGGGTCAGGAACCGTGCCCTTGTGCTCTTCAACCCTTCAGCATTCGACAGGACCGACATCGTGACCATAGACGGATGCTACCGCATCTGCGACGAAAAGGGAAAGGCTGTCACCAGCCAGTGCGACGGCAGCTCCACCAGCTTCATTGCCCGCATCCCGGCACTCGGATACATTGTCTATGACGCCAAGCCAGTAAAGGTGGGAAAACCTGCCCACAAGAGCGTCAGAGCCATTTCCAACTCCATCTATGAGCTCACCCTCGATGCCAATGGAGACATCTGCTCGCTCATAGACAAGCGCTGCGGAAAGCAGCTTGTGGAAGAAGGAAAGGCCATACGCCTCGCCATCTTCACAGAGAACAGCTCGGCCACCTGGCCAGCGTGGGAGATACTTAAGAGCACATTGGACTCAGAGCCAGAAGCCATCACCGGAGCAAGCATAGAGCTAGTCGAGAACGGCCCGCTCCAGAAGGTGCTCAGAGTAGAGAGAAGCCACAGCGGATCCACATTCGTGCAGCACATCATACTTCATGAGGGAGCATTGGCAGACCGCATCGACATCAGGAATGAGGTGGAATGGGGAAGCATGCATAGCCTTCTCAAGGCTGAGTTCCCGCTGAGCGTGAAGAACCCTAAGGCGAGATACGACATAGGCCTCGGCTCACTTGAGAGAGGAAACAATCTCCCGAACATGTACGAGGTGTACGCCCAGCAGTGGGCTGAGATGGCCGAGCAGGACGGAAGCTATGGCGTGGCCATCATGAATGACAGCAAGTATGGCTGGGACAAGCCTTCAGACAGCCTGCTCCGCCTCACCCTCCTGCACACACCTAGGACATCCAGGTCATACAAATACCAGGATCATCAGGATCTCGGCCACCACATCTTCACATACTCGATCGTGGCGCACGAAGGCGACTGGACCAGCGGTGACATCGTCGACAAGGCAGAGGCCCTGAACCAGCCAGTGAAGGCGTTCTTCGCCCCTAAGCACAGTGGCGCCCTCGGTAGGAAATACAGCTTCGCATCAGCGAGCGACGGCTTCTCTGTCAAGGCTGTTAAGAAGGCCGAGAACGGAGAAGGATATGTCATAAGAGTTTACGAGACCACGGGCAAGGAACATTCAGGAAAGCTTGCATTCTCCAGCGAAATATCTGAGGCACAGGAGCTTAACGGAAACGAAGAGATCATTGGCGCTGCTGCGGCGAAAGGCTCTGCCATGGACATCGAGATAGGCGCATTCGGCGTCAAGACCTTCCTCGTGAAGTTCGCATCCCGCCCAGTAGAGGGCATCAGGCAGGCCATCATCCCTCTTGGCTATAGCACCATCACCACCAGCTACAACGCCTTCCGCAAGGATGTGAACATCGACCATACAGGAGGCTCATACGCAGCCGAGCTGCTGCCTTCTGTGCTCGACCACGACGGCATCCACCATGTCCTGCAGGACCCTACTAAGCCAAACGCCATGCGTTGCCGCGGCGAGCAGATCGAGCTTCCTGAAGGAAACTGGAACAGGGTCTACATCCTCGCCGCTTCGGCGACAGAAGACCAGCGAGTGGCATTCGAGGTAGGTGGAGTGCAGCAGGAAGTGACCATTCCACACTACACCGGATTCATTGGCCAGTGGGGCCACACAGGCCACACAGAGGGCTACCTGAAGAATGTAGATGTAGCATATGTCGGCACCCACACGCACTGCGCCACTGACGACAAGGCATACGAGTTCGGCTATATGTTCAGCATCTGCCTCGAGGTACCTGCTGGCGCGAGGAGCATCAAGCTCCCGGAGAACAAGCAGGTGCTTCTGTTCAGCGCAGTGGCTGCCCAGGACGAGGTGAACCTTGTCTCAGCGGCACACGACCTCATGCGCACAGGCATACCTTACGCCAATGATCCCGAGCTGGGCCTCACCCACGCCATCGCCCTCACAGAGAAGAACATCATCGACAGGAGCGGGCAGGTGAATGCCAATGAATCCGCTGACAAGCTCCTTGACGACGACGAGACCACCAAGTGGTGCGACAACTCCAAGGCCCCTGAGAAGTTCGTCGCATTTGACCTCGGGACCGAGAGAGAAATCCATGGATGGACAGTACTCCACGCCACTCATGAGTCATCCAGATATACGACCAAAGACTTCGCTCTGGAGGTAAGGAACTCTCTGGACGAGGACTGGAGCCGCGTAGATTCTGTCACCGGAAACAAGGCGCCTATCACAGAAAGGCACATTGATATGGTGAAAGCGAGGTACGTCAGGCTGCTCATTACAGACGCAGACCAGATCGAAGCAAACGTAGCCCGCATCTATGAATTCTCCATTTTCTAGCAAAAGCATTATCTTTGTAGTGTAAATCATGCTATGAAACGAATAATCCAGATAATATCGATCCTGGTCCTGATGGTCCTGGCGCCAGCCAGCCTCTCGGCACAGGGACAGATCCACACGAAGAAGTATCGTCTGAGTGACTTCACGGCGAAGACCACGAAGGTGGTCCTCGGCGGAGTACCGATGATAGACGATGCCATTCGCGAGGAAGTGCAGAGCAGGTGGCGCCTGTCACCATACGAGTTCTGCACCGTGGAGCAGTATGAAAAGATCAAGGAATCATCTCAGTACTACTTCCTTATCTGCTCGAAGGGACGCTCGAAGAAAGAGAGCGAGCCAAGCATCGTGATGCTGAGCATGGTGAAGGGTGGCAAGGCTGAAAGCGCCGACCCGACCAAGGAATCGATGGACGTGGTGAGCGTTCCCATTGCTGCCAGCGGCAGCGATTACGGAAGGGAATTCACCTTCATGCCGGCGATGATAGACCTCATCCAGTCATATATGGAGCGGGCCATGGCGTCGGAGAAGGTGGGGATGTCCGGCATCGGCGGCATAAGCATTGGCCTGGGAAAGGCCAGTCGTAAGACTGTATACATCTATGATGGCGACATAGCCCAGGATGTCAGCGCGGAGCAGAGAGAGAAGATTTTCATGAAAGAGAAGATGGTGCTGGCAGACGAGGACGCTGCGGACGAGGCGTTCTGCGCCGGGCAGGACGCAGTGGTCAGCTACATAGTAGCGCCTGTCTCCCCTGAGAAGGGATCCTACTGCTACAAGATGCTCATCGACGCCCAGACGCACGAGCTGGTATATTTCGAGCGTTCAGCCATCAAGGAATCAGGCAGCACAGGATTCAGCGCGGCCGAACTGAAAAAGATCGCAAACAGCAGGAAATGATAAGCGGAAAGGCAAGATGTGGACTGCGATACGCAGTTAAGAAAAGCGGGTCAGCGGTAGGATACTGCGCACTCAGCATACACTGCGGCACACGCGATGAAGCTGGCTTCCCCAGCGGCATCGCACACTTCACCGAGCACACCATATTCAAGGGTACAGAGCACAAGAGCGCCTCTGTCATAAACGGCTACCTGGACAGGCTGGGAGGCGAGCTGAACGCATACACCACCAAGGAAGAGATAGTCATCCACTCCACAGTTCTGAAGGAGGACTTGCCGAAGGCAATGTCATTGCTCCTGGAGATAGCCACCTCATCCATCTTCCCCGAGCACGAGATAGAGGTGGAGAAAGGAGTCGTCATCGACGAGATAAACTCCTACAGGGACTGCCCTGCCGACGACATCTATGACCGCTTTGAGGAAGCATTGTTCGAGGGACATCCCCTGGGCGGCGTCATCCTGGGCACGGAAGAATCCGTCAAGTCCATCTCATCAAGCGACCTTCAGCGCTTCGCGAAGAAGTTCTTCACCCCGGAGCGCATGGCCTTCACCATAGTGGCAGACATAGACGAGGCCACTCTGGAAAAGAAAGTGCTTGCCTTGGCCGGCAAGTTCTGGAAGGACGAGTGCCGTGAGCCGGCCGACCTGCGCACAGCCCCTGTGAAGATAGAGAATCATTTCGAGCGCAAGGAGGACAAGGATAACCACGAGGTGAACGCTATCATTGGCGGATACGCCCCTACACTGTACCAGGAGAAAGAGCGCCTCACCGCCGTGCTGCTCGCGAACATCCTGGGTGGCCCTGCGTCAAACTCCATCCTCACCGCCGACCTCCGCGAGAAGCACGGCTGGGTCTATGGCGTGGAGTGCTCATACACCCAGTATACCGACAGCGGCATCATGTCCATCTCTCTGGGATGTGACAAGGAAAATCTCGAGAAATGCCTCCGGCACGTGCGCAAAGCCATCCTCAAGCTGCAGCAGACGCCGCTGACCGCCAGCCGCCTCAAGGCTGCGAAAAAGCAGCTTCTCGGCCAGCTGGCCATCAGCTCGGACAACGGAGAGACGCAGTGTCTGTCCATGGGCAAGAGCCTTCTGGCATTCGGCCACATTGCCTCAGACCCAGAAAATAGAAAAGCCATCGAGAGCATCAGCTCCGAGGATATCCAGCATGCAGCCTGCACCATCTTCGCTGAGCAGAACCTCTCTACACTCATATACGTTTAGTTTATGGAGACTCCACTTGACAGATATATACGCACACATTCCACGCCTCAGGGAGAAGCCCTGGAGTGGATAGAGAAGCAGACAAACATCCGCACCAACTACCCTCGCATGCTTTCCGGAGCAGTCCAAGGGCGTTTCCTCACCATGCTTGTGGAGCTCACCCACGCCAGCCGCATCCTTGAGATCGGAACCTTCACGGGCTACTCGGCCACCTGCATGGCCTACGGCCTGCCGCAGGACGGACATATCGACGCCCTGGAGATAAACGACGAGCTCGAGGACCTCATCCGCGAAGGCTGGGAAAGAGCCGGGATATCAGACAAGATAGAGCTTCACATCGGCGACGCCAGGGCCACGCTCAAGAGCCTGGACGGGCCATTCGACTTCATCTATATCGACGCGAACAAAAGAGAGTACTGCGAGTACTTTGACCTCCTTTTCGACAAGGTCGTACCCGGTGGCCTCATCCTCGTGGACGATGTGCTCTGGGACGGCAAGGTCTACGCAGACCCTGTCCCTCAGGACAAGCAGACGGTGGGCATAACCGCATTCAATGACATGGTCGCAAACGATCCTCGCGTGGAGACAGTCATCCTCCCTATCCGCGACGGTCTGACCCTTATCAGAAAAAAATAGAGGCCCGCAGAACCTGCAGGCCTCTAG
>JAKSJL010000083.1 GCA_024398295.1 Bacteroidales bacterium | reverse complement strand
TCGTGCGCAAATCAGCCCTCCGCGCTCACGAGAGCGGGGCGAGCCCCACGATCGTGACCTTGTCGCCGACTTTGAAATGGACGTCGCGGCCTGCGAATGCCATGCCGTAGACCTTTTCCGGGTCGTGGTGATAGTGCGGACGCGGGTCCTGCGCGAGGACCTGCTTCAGGGTGTCCAGCTCTTCGGGGGCGAACTCATTGGTCACAGCCTCCTGCGCCGCCTCCGCCACCTCGACCTCGAGCGGGTGCCAGTCTGACGAGTCAACGAAGCCGCTCGCGGCTTCTGGATGCGAGTCCGCGTAGGTCACGTATGGCTTGATGTCGTAGATCGGCGTGCCATCCATGAGATCTGCTCCCAGCACATGGATCACAGGGCCACCCTTGGCTTCCCAGTCTATGTGGTCAAGTTTCACCGATGACAGTCCCAATGGGTTCGGTCTGTACGGCGAGCGCGTAGCGAAAACTCCCATGTATGTATTTCCTCCGAGCCTCGGAGGACGCACTGTAGGCTGCCAGCCATCGCGCTCTCTGTTTGCCGAGAAGCCCCAGATAAGCCACAGATAATCAAAGGCTTCCATGCCTCTGAGAGCTTCGGGGACGCGGTACCCTTCGGCGAGATGGATCTCGCCTCTGAGTTCCGCCACCACGCCGCTCTGGCGAGGCACTCCGAACTTCGTGGAGAATGGCGAATGGAAGTATGCTACAGGCTCTATCGTCATCTTCTTGAAAGGCTATCCATGAGCGCTTTATATTCCACAAACACAGAGTCAAGCGAAGGCTTGTTCTGAGACTTTATAGGTTCTGCTGACGGTGACTCCAATGTAAGAGGATTCACCGGCGTGCCGTTCTTCCACACACGGAAATCAAGGTGCGGACCGGTGGAGACTCCGGTGGAGCCCACATATCCAATGGTCTGCCCCTGACGCACATGGACGCCAGCCTTTATACCCTTCGCAAAGCGCGAAAGATGGAGATATCCTGTGGTATATGTGCCATTGTGCTTTATCTTGATGGTGTTTCCACCGCCACCGGCCCAGCCTGCGCTCTGGACCGTGCCGTCGCCCAGCGCCACGACAGGCGTGCCTGCCGGCGCGGCGTAGTCCACCGCTGTATGCGGCTTCACCTTGCCAGTGACTGGATGCTTTCTGTGATATGAGAAGCCCGAAGAGATGCGCGTGAACTGCAATGGAGCCTTCAGGAAAGCCTTCTTCAGGCTTTCTCCCTTCTCATTCCAATACTTGTTACCCCCATCACCCTGGTCATACCTTATGGCATGAACCTGCTTCTCGCCTCGCGAGAACACTGCATATTTGAGAGTGTCTATCGACACCACTTCATCCTCACACAGAGTCTGGGCGTATACTACCTGGAAACAGTCCCCTTCCTGGAGACCAAAGAAATCCACCGACCACGCGAACACATCCTCAAGGGAAACGATCAGCAGCGGCGATGCTCCCGCCGCCTTCATGTCATTCCACAGCGAGGAAGTGATCATCACATCTGAATACCTCTGCTCCTTGGTGGTAGGTTTATCATAGGTCCATGCGGCCAATGAGTCAGCACAGCTGAACACCACGCTGCTTATCTTGCTCTTCGGATAGACGACATACCTGAGGTCTGTCATCGTGGAATCGGAATAATATGCCAGCAGAGGATTATCAGCCCTGAGCTTTCTTACATCGAAGACCTCTGCGATCCTGCCTGTGAGTGCATGAGCACTGTCGGCAGGCATGCCCAGGCGGACCATCATCGCTCCAAAAGTCTCGCCTGAGTGGACGCGGCTCGCCTGCTCCACGAGGTCCATGAACCTGAAGCCGATGGCCGGAATCGTATCCTGTGGATCCTCCACTTCCGCCTCGACGCCTCTCCCGCGCCCGCAGGAAACAGCAAGCAGAAGCGAACAAGCCCCCACCAGAAACGCTTTGACAAAGGATTTCACGTCCATCATCATCCTAAAGCATGTCGACCGTCTTCTGGTCAAGCTTCTCATCGAAATACTTCGCCAGCACCTTCCTGAACACTTCTTCCTTCCCTGAAACCAGGTAGAAAAGGGTCATGGAAGACCTCAGTTTCATAGTATCAATTGGGCCAAAGATATCCTCGGCCTTCAGTCCTCGCACCTGGATCAGCTGGTTGCATATAGAGCGCAGGCGGCTGCCAAGGATGCGGTCTGCCAGATAAGCCTTCGCCTCTCCCTTGCCAATGATTCCGTACTGCACAGCCATCGAGGACTTACCTAGTCCTCTGAGCTGAGGGAAGATGTACCACATCCAATGTCCCTCCTTGTGTCCTTCCTTTATCTCCTTCACGGCGCACTCATAGGCTTTGCCCGCATTCTGCGCCTCAATAAATCTATTCAAGTCGTACTCCATACTTACAAATATAGTCAAAATTTCTGTATATTTGCACTTTAAACCTAACCCGTACGGATATGAGAAAAGGATTTGTGAAGAGAGCATTGATAATCTGTACTATGCTGACCTTGTGGGGGGTATCGGCACACGCACAGAAGAAAGTAAAGAATGACACATATGTGCCTCAGGTGGCATTGAGCTGGAATATTGCCGATCTCGTTGAGACCGGGCAGATCTCAGTCGGAACCACCATTCCACTGGCCAAGCACCTGAGCCTTAACCTCGACCTTAAGTGCTACCCTTGGACCACTAATGACTTCGGAAAGACCGAGTTCCAGAACATGAACACTGTGGTGCAGCCAGGCATCAGATACTGGTTCTGGCATGTCAATTCAGGTTTCTGGATGAACACAGCCTTCAAGTGGAAGGCAAAGAGATTCAGACAGGTCGGCACAGAAGAATGGACTAGCCAGAATATATTCGGACTTGTCGAGACTGTCGGCTACTCGCTCATGATAGGCAAGCACATGAACCTCAACTTCGGTATAGGTGGAGGCATAGGTATGAACCAGCAGCCTAAGGAATACTACT
Source organism: Bacteroidales bacterium (assembly GCA_024398295.1). Taxonomy (GTDB): domain Bacteria; phylum Bacteroidota; class Bacteroidia; order Bacteroidales; family UBA932; genus Cryptobacteroides. Next base: position 4,570 of record JAKSJL010000083.1, on the reverse strand, counting down.
CATGGCGCGAGTATGGTCTCGGTTCGGACGGAAAGCTCTTCCTTGAGTACGCCGAGCCAGTCGTCGGCATCTCCATCGTTTTCTAGAACTACTGACCTCCCAGACGAGAGAAATAAGTCATGACTTCAGGCCAATCCTTGAAGCCATCGGCCCCGAAGTGTATCAGAGTGCCCATGAAATCCTCGCCCCCGAAGCGGTCAGGATGGGCATCGATCAGGTAATCCCCGAGCACGATATCCTTACGTGAAGTGAGCGTGACGCGGTTCCAGGCTGGCACACCTATGTGCTCATCCAGCCAGGCTTTCTTCTGAAGAGCCTCCTCCCAGCCATCATACTCGGAAGTGATGAGGAAATGGAGGTCATACAGCTCAGCGAGAGCATGCACGGAGCGAGGAGCGGCAGCGACCTCCTCGGTGTTATGCGAGAAGCGGAGCACGTCATCGAAAGTGAACACCACAGATGGCTTGGAGCGAGAGTTCTGCCTATCGTCGATCTCCTGGATCACAGGCAGTACCGCATGAAGGAAGGTGCTGTCATTCAGGTAATGCTCCCCCACGAAATGTATACAGCGAGAGTAGTGCTGACGTGTGAGTGGGTAGGTGTTTACCAATGTATCCCTAGTACCGAAAAGAGCCCAGACATGCTCATCATCCGCAGCCTCGAAGCAGTGCGAGGAGACGTCTCTGAATGCCTCCAGCAAGGCTTTGTTCACGAGAAAATCCTTCTGGCCGTCCAGACGGGGATTATGGAACTCCTGGCGGCCGAGGCCATTGTTCTTCCGGATGGTATCGGCAAGCTCGAAGGCAGGATTCACCAGTATCCTGTCCACACCGGTGAGCATCTCGGCATACATAGCGCCCATGGATGTGCCCACGATGAGATCTGGCTGCTCGGATGCGACTGTTTCTCTAAGGAAACCAATGGCCTCGTGTGGATCCACAGGCACATCTGGAGCGATGATGCTAGCCTGCGGCATGATGAGACGCATCGTCTTCACAGTGCCATTCTGGCCACTGGAGGCAAATCCGTGAACGAAAAGTATCTTTTTTGACGCGAAGAGCGCCGGACGTGCATATTCGTATAGTTCCATATTGCAAAAATAACATAAAACTTTCGTAACTTTGAATGATTTGTACACGGCATATGAACGAAAAGCTTCTTAAATATTTCTCCAGTTTCACAAAGGACGAGCTCACCGGCATCCTGGGATGTTTCGGCCAGCCACACAAGTGCAGTTCAAAGAAGGCTGTGCTTGCGGAGCAGGTCACAGAGTACATCTCCACACACACCGAGGAGTGGCTTGGCATGCTTACGGAGAGAGATCTGAAGCTTGTGCAGAAGGCAGTGCATGCCGGGCCAGGCGTAGGGGTGAGCATCGATGACATTGACTTCCCTACCTGCATCGCCACTCTCCCCTTCTTCGAGCCTTCGCCGGAAGCATTGGAAGACTTCTTCATCGGCGAGCAGATGCATAAGGTGCTGAAGCCTTGCATCGACCGCGTCATCGAGGAGAAGGAGGACAAGGGACTCTTCGACATAGAGAGGCTGCTTCTGGGATTTGTGAACCTCTGGGGCGTCATCACGCTCCACGATTTCGTGGGCATGCTCCGCGATCTGGTCGAAGACGAGGAGGACAGCAGAAAGCTGGCATACCTTCTCGCAGATTCACCGATGCTGGGACTGGTGAGACAGTTCCATGCCGGCGAATGCTACCTCGTCTCACCGCTCATCTACGACGTGGACGACATACTTGAGGGAAGGAAGCAGTTCCCAGAAATAACTGATTACAAAGCATTCAGCCTCGACGAAGGCCGAAGCACGGGGCTCAACTCGCCTTTCTGTTCATACGACTGCAAGGAGGCCGAGGCTGTGCGAGGCTCGCTGAAGGCATTGGGATTCAGCGACGAGCAGATCGCCGTAGAGCTGAGCCACGCATACGTAAACGCCCAGTACGCCATGACCGACGAGGGTGCAGAGACCCTCTTCAAGGTCGTGAATGACAGGATGGACATGATCCCGTCCTTCGAGCTGTACAAGGAGTACATCGACAGTTTCGCAAACTACGCGAACTCAGTGCCGAAGTGGTTCCTCAGGGGCATGAGCTCAGAGGAGGCGGGCATCCTGAAGATCAGCATCAAGCTGGAGGACCAGAGCGGAGAGCCGGAGCCGGGCGAGGACGAAGAGATGCCGGGAGGCATGTTCTTCGGGCCGACCGAAGGCGTAGGCGTGCCTTCCGCAGAAGGCCTCTCTGACTTCTTCCGCTATGGCATTGCCTTTCGTCATGTAGCTCCAGACGCGCCCTGTCCTTGCGGCAGTGGCCTCTCGTACAGGCGCTGCCACGGCAAGAACCTGAATTAAACAATCACACTATATGAAAAAGTACCTTTCTCTCATCGCAGCGGCGCTGCTCATCAGCGTCCCCGCACTTGCGGATCAAGGAATGTGGCTGCCATCACTCATTGGCCAGCGCATCCAGGACATGCAGGCGAAGGGCTTCAAGCTCTCTGCCGAAGACATCTACAGTGTAAACCAGGCATCCCTGAAGGACGCCGTGGTCCTCTTCGGACGCGGCTGCACAGGTGAGATCGTCTCAAACGAGGGTCTTCTCTTCACAAACCACCATTGCGGTTACTCGCAGATCCAGAAGCACTCCAGCGTGGAGCATGACTACCTCAAGGATGGTTTCTGGGCCATGTCACGCGACGAGGAGCTCCCTAACCCTGGACTCACCGTAAGCTTCCTCGACAGGATGGAGGACGTCACTGAGCTCATCCTCAAGGGCTACGCTCCTGAGATGACAGAGGCAGAGCGCGACGAGCTTGTAGCTCGTAACTCCGACGCAGTCATCGCCGCAGCTACAGCTGAAGGCAATGGCCTGCGCGCTAAAGTAGAGGCTCTCTACTATGGAAACCAATATTTCCTCTTCGTATATCGCGAGTTCTCCGACGTGCGCCTTGTAGGTGCTCCACCTTCATCCATTGGCAAGTTCGGCGGCGACACTGACAACTGGATGTGGCCTCGTCACACTGGTGACTTCTCCATCTTCCGCGTCTATGCCGACAAGAACAACAATCCAGCAGGCTATTCAAAGGACAATGTCCCATACACTCCAAAGCGTTTCTTCAAGATCTCGCGTGCTGGCGTCAAGGAAGGAGACTTCACTCTCGTCTATGGTTTCCCTGGTTCCACCAAGGAATACATCCACTCAGAGGCCGTAAGATATATTGCAGAAATTTCTGATCCTCAGAAGATTGCGCTCAGAACCCTCAGACTGGACGTCCAGAAGAAGTACATGTCACAGTCTCAGGCCGTACGTATCCAGTATTCTTCCAAGAATGCTTCTGTGTCCAACGCATGGAAGAAGTGGCAGGGCGAGGCCAAGGGTCTCATCAAGAACCACACTGTAGCAGACAAGCAGGCTTATGAGGCTCGCTTCGAGCAGTGGGCAAAGGGCACTCAGTACGAGGGACTTACCACAAGATTTGCGAAGCTTTATGCTGAGCTTGAGCCATACGCATACGCGACGGATGTTTACCAGGAGAGTGCCTACACTGTGGAGATCGCCCGCATGGCCCAGAACTACTTCAACCAGAAGAACCCTGACATCGACGGCTTCTACAAGGACTACTACCTCCCTATCGACAAGGAGAGCTTCATCGCCATCATGAACGTCTTCGACGAGAAGATAAGCGACGAGATGAAGCCTGCATGGTACAAGGAGCAGCTCGCCGGATACGGAAGCATTGAGAATTGGGCAGAAGTCCTCTTCTCGACATCAGCATTCCGCTCAAAGGAGACCATCAAGGATGCTCAGAAGTCAGACCCAGCATATCAGTTCTTCAGAAACATGTACAACTGGTACCGCGACAGCATCCGTCCTGAGAACGACAGGCTGAACAGCGAGATCACCCTTCTATACCGCAAATACATGAAGGCACAGATGGAGTTCGAGCCTACCAAGGCATTCTTCCCAGATGCAAACCTCACACTTAGAGTCGCTTACGGTCCAGTAGCAGGCTATGCTCCAGCAGATGGCATCTGGTACAATCCTTCATCCACCCTCAAGGGCATCATCGAGAAGGACAACCCAGACATCTTCGACTACAACATCCCTCAGGCACTTCGCGACATCTATGCGGAAGGTGGCCACGACGACCAGCCTGTCTGCTTCCTCGCGATGAACCACACCACCGGAGGAAACTCCGGCAGCCCTATCCTGAACGCGAACGGCGAGCTCATCGGCCTCAACTTCGACCGCGTCTGGGAAGGCACCATGAGCGACCTGGATTACGACCCAGAGATCTGCCGAAACATCGGTCTCGACGTCCGCTACCTCCTCTTCATCGTGAAGAACATCGGCCACGCCGACCACCTCTTCAACGAAATGGTCTTCGCGGACTAAACCCCGCCCCACCACCTTGAAATCCAGATAAAGGCGACACCTCCCCGGTGCCGCCTTTATCGTTCTTTCTCAGAATGCCTCCATGCCTGGACGCGACCCCGACAGATTCACCATTTCATCCGGGTCGTGGCACAGAAACCTTCCATTTCCTTCCCTCGCCGGACACGT
>JAKSJL010000082.1 GCA_024398295.1 Bacteroidales bacterium | reverse complement strand
ATTTACTAACAAATCTTGAATAATACCCTACATTTTAAGAAATGTAGTCTTTTTTACGTTTGTTAGTAGTACATTTCACCGTAATTGTGAAAACTATGAAAACTTTCATCTTTATGATGCTGCTGGTGAGCCTCGAGTGCGCCAGCGCGTATGCCCAGAATGAGGTCATGGAATCTGCCGTACGGCTGCTTGGAGCCGCTTCGGAGGAGGAACTGGATGAGGGGGAGTATGAGAGGTTTCTCGCGCTCTCCAGGCACCCGCTGAAGCTGAATCTGTGCTCTAGGTCGAGGCTGCTCTCGTCAGGCGTGCTGTCGGCGTTCCAGGTCGCGTCGCTGCTTGATTATAGGGCGCGATACGGGGATGTGCTGTCTGTGGACGAGCTGGCGCTTGTGGACGGGTTCAGCTCAGTGGCTAGGTGGCTTGAGCCTTTTGTGGACTTCCAGTCCAATGCTCCCGTGGGGCGCGCTCGCGACTCCCTGAAGGTAAGTGGGGACATCCTGCTTCGCACCGGGATGAAGAATGCCAATGCCTCAGCGGCCATGAAGCTAGGCATGGATGCGGGAGATCTGCTCACTGGAGCCTTCTCCATGAAGAAGGGTTATACAGACCCGCTGTGGCCTCCTGGAAGTGCGGGATGGGCTCTAGGGTACAATGGCAGAAGACACCTTACAAAGCTGGTCCTGGGAGACTTCAATGCGAGGTTTGGCCAAGGTCTCGTCATGTGGAGTGGATTCTCGATGAGCGGTTTCTCATCTGCCGCAGGCTTCGCCAAGCATCCATCTGGGCTTTCTGTATCGCACTCTTTCACGACCCCTTTGAGAGGCGCTGGAATGGAGCTGTCCTTTGGGCGCTTCGTGGCGTCTTCGATGGCGAGTATGGATGGGAAGGCAGCGGGGAACCTCACCTGCCTGGGAAGGCATGGACAGGTAGGTGTGACAGCCGCTGCCGCCTTCAAGGGGAAGAAGAGGGGAGCGGCGATGTCAGTGGATACCAGATTCAGCTACGGTATGGTAGACTATTTCGGCGAGATGGCGTATGGTACTGGCGGCGCGGCCGCTCTGGCCGGAGCCACGTTGAACCCCGCCTACGGCTGCCGCATCTCCCTGCTCGGTCGATGCTACCCGGCGGGGTTCTACGCTCCGGCCCCTGCCGCGGCCCGCTCCTCTTCCAAGAGCTCCGACGAAGTCGGTATCGCTCTTGGAAGCGACTGGAAATCATTGGCTTGTACAATTGATTACGCATACCATCCCAGCTCCGACGCCAGCCAGTTCAAGACCGTACTAAACTATAAGCTGCAGGCTACTGACATGCTAGCCTGCACTCTTCGCTCATCCTTTCGTGTGAGACCCAAGGATCCGTCCCCATACCGGACTGACCTTAGACTGGATGTGGATGCTGCATATGATGCTTTCTCTTCGCGCCTAAGGGCAGATGCGCTTCACTGCTCAGGCTGGTCGTGGCTCACCTATGCGGAGCTTGGATATAAAGAACGGTTTCTCAGCTACCTGAGAGCCACGCTCTTTCAGGTCGACAGCTGGGATGATAGAATCTATGTCTATGAGAGAGACATGCCTGGCACCTTTACCTCTCCAGCTTACTATGGCAGAGGTTTCGCCATGTCGCTCTACTCGGGGTACAAGATGAAAAAAGTCGTGAGACATAGGTTCACGACTTTAGGCTTTTATCTCAGGGCTTCCGCTGTCCTGTATCATAGGACAAGCCTTTCCGGCAGGGCTGACGCCGCTGAGCTGAAGTTCCAGATGGTGTCTAGTTTCTGACCACAAGGGTCTGTCCCAGGCGGATGTTTGTGCTCTTCAGGTTATTCAGCTTCATCAGCTGCTTCACTGAGGTGTGATACTTCGCCGCTATCTTTCCGAGGGTGTCTCCCTTCTTCACCTTGTAGGTGACCCTACCACCAGAAGACCCTGATTTCGAAGAGCTTCCGCTCTTCGCTACGCTCTCGAGCACCTTCGGTGCCACGAGCTCTGCCGCCTTGTGCGCGTAGATGCTGTCCGCATGGGCGATGAAATCATTGGAATAACCCACAGGGAGTATGATAGGGCAAGGACGTGAGCTTCCTGGCACGATGCTGTGGATGTACTGTGCGTTCAGGCTGCTGAGAGTCTCCTCGGATACGCCCAGCACCTCGCTGATCTGCTTGAAATGTACATTCTGATGCACGATGATGGTGTCAGTCATGGCTGGGAGGGTAGGCTGCTCAGGCACGATGCCGTACTCCTTGTAGTATGTGAATGCGTAGAGAGCTCCGACAAACGCTGGCATGTAACCTCTGGTCTCACGTGGAAGGTGGTCATACACAGCCCAGTAGTCCATCTTTCCTCCCGCTCTGGCGATGGCCTTGTTCACATTTCCAGGACCGCAGTTGTATGAGGAAATAGCCAGGCTCCAGTCTCCGAAGATGTGGTATGCGTCGCGAAGCACTCTCGCCGCTGCATCGCACACCTTGTATGTGTCCATACGCTCGTCCACGAAGGAGTTTATCTCGAGTCCATACTGCTTCGCTGTGCGAGGCATGAACTGCCAGAGGCCCTTCGCACCCACTCTGGAGGTGGCTGTAGGGTTGAATGCCGACTCTATCACCACGAGTATCTCAAGCTCCTGTGGAAGCTCATATCTCTGGAGTGCCTCCTCGAAAATAGGGAAGTAGTACTGGCTGAGTCCAAGGAGTTTGGCCAGTCTCTTCGGTGCCTTCTCGGTGTAGAGGACCATGTAGTTCCTTACAGTTTCATTGTAAGGAAGAGGGAAGAAGCAGTTTATCGCCTTCAGTCTCTTGATGAGCACTGAGTCTGGAACATTTGAAGAGAAATGGACAGAGTCCATGTCTATCTCGTCCTCGATATCCAGTGCCATGGTGGAGAGCTGCTTGTACCACTCGTTCAGAAGGCTGTCAGCCACCTCTGGCGTGTAGTCAATCTGTGGAGCCTTTGGCTCATGGTCATGATGCTCCAGCATGCCAAGGATCTCGCTGGTGAGGCTGTCTTCATGGTGCAGCTGCTCCTTCGCGATGCTCAGCTCCTTCATGAGTGAGTCCACCCTGCTCCTGAGCTGGGCGTTCTCCTTGTTCAGCTGAGACTTGGTCCTATAGGGTGACTTCGTCTGGGCACCACAAGGCGACACCAGTAGGCAGATGGCTGCTATGGCGATAAATAATCTTTTCATAATTAGAAAGTTAAGCCCAGTCTGAAACCGACGCCAGCTCCATTCTGCATGGCGTACTGCATGTCTGGTGCAATGATGGTAGGTGATACACGGAAGGCAAGGTTCTCATTGACCTCAAAGTCCATCATATACGCAAATACATTCGCGTCGATGATCTGGAGTAGATAAACCAAGCCCATAGCAAGTCCCGAATAGATCCTGTAACGCTGGTAGATGTCGTTGTAGTAGAGAGCGGTGTCGGCGCTGATGCTCTCGCTGTACCCGCTTTCTGGATCTACGGCTTCCTTGTAGATTCTGTTGAATCTCTTATAGTTGAAATCGTTTGTCCTGTAGAAGTAGTAGCTTCCGATGAGGCCGCCCCAGTAGATAGGCACCTTCCATGCTTCATTGTTATACACCTGGCCTAGGCCAGGGAGCAGGATGGAGTAGATGGTGGCCCTTCCGGCGTGGTGATCTTCTTCCTTGTCGAAGTTTATCACACCATCCATCAGCGTGCCCCAGTATGAGAGTCCTGCGGCAGCGAAACAGCAAGTGCTGAGGAGCTTCGCCCTGGAGTCTGCCACCACCGTGGTGTTTGGATCCAATGCAAACGCCTCATTATAAGCTGTTACCGAAGCATCATACTTGTTCTTGAAGTAGAAGCCTCCACCTAGTCCTGCGCCGATGGTACCGTATACGATAGGCAGTTTCCAGTACTGTCTGTTGTAAATCTGCTGGCCGCCGACGAAAACAGTCGAGCCTCCAAATGACACTCCGATCTTCAGCTCTTCCTTGTGCATGAGACCTCTGGCGTACTGCTTGAACGAGAACATCGACTCTACCGAGTCCTCTGGGGCCCCGGTGTCGTTGTAGTTCTGCGAGAACGCTTCTGTCCTGAACTGAGCAGCCGACTTCGGTGCGAAGACAGCTGCCAGAAGCATAAGGGCAATGACTGAGAATATGAGTCTAGATCTGCGCATCATCAAGTGCCTTGAGGAACTTCGCCACCTCTTCGTCCGAAGAGAATCTGACGGTCATGCTTCCCTTGCCTGTGGCAGAGCGCCTCAGGCTTATGTTATCTCCAAAGTACTTTCCCATGTGCTCAAGGACCTTGTAGTACTGTTCTGGGAGGTCCTGGGTGGTGTCGGCCTTAGGCGCTGCGGAGAGCTTCTTGATCTTCTCCTCGAGCTGGCGCACAGAGAGGCCTTCCTTCACGATGAGGTCGCAGAGCTTCTCCTGAAGCGAGCTGTCCTCGATGCCGAGGAGTACCTTCGCATGTCCCACGCTGATAAGGCCCACCTTGAGGTCGTGCTGGATCTTCGCAGGGAGATTCAGCAGGCGGAGGTAGTTCGCTACCGAAGCCCTCTTCTTTCCTACGCGGCCAGCCATCTGCTCCTGGGTGAGGTGACACTCGTCGATGAGTCTCTGATAGCTCAATGCTACCTCTATAGGGTCGAGATTCTCTCTCTGGATGTTCTCCACGATCGCCATCTCCATCATTCCCTGCTCTGAAGCATCCCTGATGTAGGCTGGGACCATCTCGAGGCCTGCCATGCGGCATGCCCTGTATCTTCTCTCACCGCTGATGATCTGATACTTGTCTGTGCTTACCCTCCTGACCGTGATAGGCTGGATGAGGCCGAGTGACCTGATCGAGCCGGCGAGCTCCTCGAGAGCTTCCTGGTCAAACGAGAGACGTGGCTGGAATGGATTCGGCTCCAGCATGTCGATAGGTATGCGCACGATGTCGGCAGACACGCTGACCGGCGCGCTTTCGCTCGTCTCGGTCCTGTGTCCTACGATCTCCTTGTTCACATATCCGACAGGCTTTCTGATGCCTTCCAGATCCGAACTTCCAGACAGTATGGCGTCGAGTCCTCTTCCGAGTCCTCTGAATTCTTTATTCTTTGACATAATCTCCGTTGTTATCGAGGACTTCCTTGGCGAGGTTCAGGTAGTTCTGGGCACCGGAACTACCGATGTCGTACAGTGCGATAGGCTTACCATGTGAAGGCGCCTCGCTAAGCCTGATGTTTCGCTGGATGATGGTCTTGAACACCATGTCGCCGAAGTGCTCCCTGAGCTCGCCGACTACCTGTGTGTGAACCTTCGTCCTACCATCGAACATGGTCACGACGAAACCCTCGATGGAGAGCGATGGGTTCACTCCCTTCTGCACTATCCTGATGGTCTGCAGAAGCTTTCCGAGTCCTTCAAGTGCGAAGAACTCAGGCTGGACGGGAATCATCACTGAGTCAGCTGCCGTGAGGGAGTTTATGGTGACGAGTCCAAGAGAAGGGGAGCAGTCGATGATGATGTAGTCATACTGGTCCCTGATCGGTGCCAATGCTTTCTTCAGCAGTGACTCTCTTTCAGGCTCATCGATCATCTCCACCTCCACAGCCACGAGGTTGATGTGTGAAGATACGAGGTGAAGCATCGGTACCTCGGTCTGGATGAGGGCGTCCTCGATTCCTATCCTTCCGATCATCACTTCATAGAGTGTGCGCTTCTCATCATTGTCTGGTGAGAAGTTCAGTCCTGAAGTAGTATTTGCCTGTGGATCTGCGTCGATGATGAGAACCTTCTTCTCAAGTACGGCCAATGAAGCAGCCAAGCTGATGGCTGTGGTGGTCTTTCCGACGCCTCCTTTCTGGTTTGCTATAGCGATTACTTTACCCATTTTGCGTATCTAGCCTATAAAATGCAAATCTACAAAAATAATTCCATTACTGAGGTTAATTTGCTACTTTTGTAAGCACACAGTGAATTCATTTTTATGAGTACGGTCAAGTCAGAATGGTATATTGTAGTCAACCCACACGCGGGCTCAGGAAAGACCATTGCAGAGTGGGCGAAGGCAGAAAGCAAGCTTTTGGAGCTGGGAATAGGGTATGTCACCAGGTTCACTGAGCGTAAAGGGCACGCCGTCAGCATCGTAAGAGAAGCGGCAGCAGATGGCTACAGACGCATTCTGGCGGTTGGTGGAGATGGATCTGTGCATGAAGTCCTGAATGGTATCGTGCAGTTCTGTCACGAGACCGCGACACCGACTGAGGAGTTCTATATGGCAGTCATTCCCATTGGCTCCGGAAACGACTGGATCAAGAGTTTGAATGTGCCGCATGACACGGAGAAGGTCGTCTCTCTGGTCGCCAAGGGTTCCTTCAGGAAGCAGGACGTGGTCCAGGTGGCATTGCCGTCAGGCACCCATATCATGGCAAACATAGGTGGCGTCGGCTTCGACTCGCATGTGTGCGTGATCGTGAATGCCCTCAAGGATCAGGGGAAGCGCTCCCGCTTCATCTACGTCGCCGCTCTTCTGAAGACCATCCTGACCCTGAAGAGCTTTGACGCCGAGATAGTCGGCGACGGAAAGCTCATCTATTCGGGGACTTGCTATTCCGTCGCCTTCGGAAATGGTAAATATTCTGGAGGCGGCCTGCGGCAGACCCCGCTCTCGCAGATAGATGATGGGCTACTGGATGTGATGGTGGTCCCAAAGATTTCACTCTTGGCGATAGCCAGGGAAGTCGTGAAGATCTTCAATGGGAAGATTCACAAGTCCAGGTTTATCCACTACTCACAGTGCCACCATCTTCAGATGAGACCATTGGCAGGCTCTGCTCCAGACCTTCTTGAAATCGATGGCGAGGTGATAGGTGAGATCCCGGTCGAGATAAAGCTTGGTACGGAGCAAATCAATGTTCTTGTGGGACAAATATTATAATCGTATGTGTAAAACCAGTAAATTCATTCTTTCGTTATTGCTTCTGTTAGTTTGCTTACGCGCTCACGGACAGGAGACAGCACCATTCTATCAGTCGAGCCGTAACGATATTTCCGCGGGATATGGATGGATGATCCCGATTGTCAAGGGAAATTATGGAAGTAACGGGACGGTAGTACGTCTTGATTATAAGCATTTCTTTAAGAATAATGCTGGATTCGGTGTCGGCGTACAGCATATCGGGGACTACATGGATGTGGATGGAAACATTGGTGTCCCGATCAGTTTCGTCTGCCGTACAGATATGCATGATTATCGCGAGACTTTTGGTAAGGGTGTGAAAAACGCCATTAATAATGATTCTTTCGCTGACTATGATCCATATTACGGTCGTGAATATGAGCATCCCGTTGCGCAAGGAATCATGTCTGATATAGGAGCGTTTCTTGTAGGCTTGGTGAATCGTGCTGAGTTTAGGGCGGGGCTGACACCAGGATACATCTATGGCGAAGGAAAGAAATCATATACGTCATATAAAGTGCTGGGCGTTGGGGATCAGATAGGCTGGTCAGGTGTGACGGGGACAGAAGTGGGTAGCCGTTTTTGTCTCAGTGCCGATGCGGGAGTCACGCTTTCATACCGTATATGGCATTTCTGCCTTAGCCTGAATCCTGAGCTTCACTATATCATGACGGATAGCTATAGGCTTTATTCGAAACCTGATGGAGGCACAGCGGAGACAAGACCGCAGAGATGGCAGGTATCAATGATGTTCTCCTTGAACCTGATGCTATAAAAAAAGCCGTAGGATTTTCTCCTACGGCTTTTTTCGTATGTTTGAGTCGATTACATGACTA
>JAKSJL010000081.1 GCA_024398295.1 Bacteroidales bacterium | reverse complement strand
GGCTTGAGGCGGAAGAACTTCTTAGGAGCATCCTCCATGAAGTCAGCCCTGTCGATGAGAAGCTCACCGGTGAAAGGAACCTTACGCTTAGCTCCCTCTGGATCAGCAGGATTCAGTGGGCAGTCGAACCACTCCACCTTTCCTTCAGGCCAGTTAGTGAGAGTCACCTTGATAGGATCGTCAGACACTACCATGTAGCGGTTTGACCTTGCGTTCAGGTCCTGGCGTACACACCACTCAAGGAGCTGTATGTCCATGAGCTGGTCACGCTTGCTGACACCGATCTTATCGCAGAACATCTTGAGCGCATCTGCAGTATAACCACGACGACGTACGCCGCAGAGTGTAGGCATACGAGGGTCATCCCAGCCTGCTACGAGTCCCTTCTGGACGAGCTCGAGAAGCTTTCTCTTGCTCATGAGGGTGTAGGTAAGGTTAAGGCGGGCGAACTCATACTGATGAGATGGGAAGATGCCAAGGGTCTCGATGAACCAGTCGTAGAGAGGACGATGTACATCAAACTCAAGTGTACAGATAGAGTGGGTGATGTTCTCGATGGAGTCACACTGTCCGTGTGTATAGTCATACATAGGATAGATGCACCACTTGTCACCAGTCCTGTGATGATGAGCATGCTTGATACGATAGAGGATAGGGTCACGGAACATCATGTTTGGATGAGCCATGTCTATCTTCGCGCGGAGCACCTTCTCGCCGTCGGCATACTTACCCTCGCGCATCTCTCTGAAGAGCTTGAGGTTCTCCTCTACAGAACGGTCTCTGTATGGGCTGTTCTTACCTGGAGTCTCCACGGTACCGCGGTTCTCACGCATCTCCTCCTGTGTCTGGTCATCGACATATGCCTGGCCCTTCTGGATCATCATCTCTGCCCACTCATAGAGCTGCTCGAAGTAATCTGATGCGTAGCACTCCTTCTCCCACTCGAAGCCGAGCCACTTGATGTCTTCCTTGATGGCATCTACATACTCGGTATCCTCCTTAGTAGGGTTCGTATCGTCATAGCGGAGATTTGTCTTTCCGCCGTATTTCTGTGCAAGTCCGAAGTTGATGCAAAGGCTCTTTGCATGTCCCAGGTGAAGGTAGCCATTTGGCTCTGGAGGGAAACGCGTAAGGATGCTCTTATGCTTGCCACTGGCAAGGTCTGCCTCAATGATTTCCTCAAGGAAATTAAGCTTTCTTGGCTCCTCTGCAGCAGCCTCAACTGTCTTGATATTCTCTTCCATAATAACTTATTACTCAAAATCTCACAAAAGTAACAATTAATTCGTATTTTTGCGACAAATAGAATTGAAAATCGCCATGATAAGATCAATGACAGGCTACGGAAAGGCCGAAGCCATACTTGAAAACGGAAAACTGACCGTAGAGATCCGCTCGGTAAATGCGAAGAATGCAGACATAAGCATCAAGACCTCATTCCTTCCTAAGGACAAGGAGATGGGCATCAGGAAGAAGCTCGCCGACGAGCTTCAGAGAGGCACCATCGACCTGTTCATGAACTGGGAGGCAAATGCGGCAGAGAATGCGAAGACCATAAACAGCCAGCTCGCCATCGAGTATTTTCGTCAGATAAAGGAGCTGAGTCAGGCCCTGGGTGTCACAAATCTCGAGATGAAAGAGCCTAACCAGCTCATTGCCACCATCCTCCGCATGCCTGATGTCATTGATGCGAAAAGACAGGATGTCATCACTGAGGAGAACTGGCCACTCGTGGAGAAAGCCATCGACGATGCCATCAAGATGATCAACGACTATCGTGAGAAGGAGGGAGTAGCCCTTTATAACGACGTCACATCCAGAGTTAAGAACATCCTGGACCTCTACGACGAGGTGGAGTCATTCGAGCATGAGCGCGTCTCGGCTGTAAGGGAGCGCATCCTGAAGAACGCTGAGGACCTCAAGATAAAGCTTGACCAGGAGAGATTCGAGCAGGAAATGATATTCTACCTCGAGAAGCTCGACATAAACGAGGAGAAGGTGCGACTGCGCCAGCATTGCAAGTATTTCATGGACACCATCGACGGCGAGCCTTGCCCAGGAAAGAAGCTTGGCTTCATCATCCAGGAGATGGGCCGCGAGATAAACACCACTGGAAGCAAAGCGAACCACGCATCCATTCAGAAATGCGTGGTCCGTATGAAAGATGAGCTCGAGAAAATCCGCGAGCAGAGTATGAATATTCTCTAGTAGACTTTCACTACGCCTACTTCAAGACCCCAATGACCATCCTGAACTATCAGGATGGTTTTTCCGTCTGTACCCTTGTGGGTAGTATCCATTTCCTTGAGGAAGGTATGGCTATGGCCACCTACGATGAGGTCTACGCCTGAGATCTGCTCCGAGATGGCACAGTCGGAAAAGCGTCCTGCATAGCCGGCATGGGAGAGAAGTATCACGAAATCACACTTTTCCTCCTCACGAAGGATACGGGCATACTTGTTTACGACAGGAACCGTATCAAGCTTAGGAATACGGTCAGCAGTAGAGCGGCTGACTACACTTGTGATATCACAGAGGATACCTATGATACCTATCTTCATGCCTCCCCTCTTTATGACTGTATATGGCTTTACGTACTGTCCAAGCTCAAACGGCGAGAAATCGTAGTTAGCACAAACCACAGGCATGTTCAGCGCCTTGACCCTACGGGCAAGGTCCTCAAGACCATTGTCAAACTCATGGTTACCAAGGCAGACACAGTCATAGCCGAAGGCGTTGAGCAGGCTTACCTCGAGGTCACCACCGAGTACATTGAAATATGAAGTGCCCTGATTCCAGTCTCCGCCATCGATGAGAAGGACATTCCTCTTCCCCTCCGCGCGACGGACGCTGTCTATGAAAGCGGCGCGCTCAATGACGCCACCCTGGCCGTCTCGCTCTGCATCGAGATGGCTGTGAGTGTCATTTGTATGTAGAATGACGAGCTTCTGGGCACTGGCTCCGAGGGAGCACATAATGAGCAGCATGGCTGCGATTAAAATCTTCTTCATGGCTAGTCCTCCAAATATCTAACCCTCTGCTGACGCTCCACATCCAGCTGCTTGCCCTGAGCGGTCAGTGACCTGATGTAAGCCATGGCTGCCTGGTTCATGAGCACTTCCGACTGGATAAGCTCTACAGCATTGCGAGCAGCGAAAATATTGTCTCCGCCATTCAGCAGGAAGTCTACAGTGGCAAGGCCATATACCTTCTCGTCGTCAAGAGGCTCTCCTCCTACCAGGATTTCGACTAACTGACGATCCTTGACTGTCACAGTCACACCCGAAACAGGCTGCACATGGCCTCTAGCCATACGCTCGAAAAGGACTCTCACATCCTTGCCCTTGAGGGCAACGTAGCAGAGATAGTTCTTGAACGGGAACATCGAGAGGATGTCGTCGACAAGTATGTCGCCTTCCCGCATGTCCACGCGGATGCCACCTGAGTTGATAAGGCCAATGTCCACTTTCTTGCCTACAGCCTTCTCTGTAGCCTCCTTCACGATGTCGGAAGCGAAGTTGTACAGAGCGGCATCGGAACTTTTCCTAGGCATCGCATGGGTACTGTATCCAATGACCTCCCTGACATAGGCTATCTTCGGCTGCGCCTCGATCATGAGGCCAGCCACCTTCTTCGTGCTCCCCTTGCGGAACTTCTTTCCGTTTGGGGCATAGTAAGTACGACCCTTGACGGTGCCGAGAGTGGCATCGAAACCATCAACTCCAGGAGTGGTCACACCAGTCCTGGAGCCATCCATCTTCGACTTCTCCCAGGTCACGTTCTGTGCCTGGAGAGAAACAGTCGCGAAGACGGCTATCGCTGAAAGAAATAACCTATTCATTTACTTCATTTTTAGCCATTTCCAAAGATCCTTCCAGGTAGACTTCTTTCCATACATGAGGATACCTACCTTATAGATCTTCGCTGAAACATATGCACAGCCTACCACTGTAGCGATAAGGGCAACGATAGAGACTATGAGTTCCCAGACTGGCACTCCGAATGGCACGCGTGCGAGCATGACGATAGGAGAAGTGAATGGAATCATAGAGCCCCAGAATACAAGAGCGCTGTCAGGAGCCTTGTATGCATAAAGGGCAATGAAGAAGCCGAGAAGCAGCGGAATGGTCAGAGGGATCTGAAGCTGCTGGGTATCGCCTTCATTCTCCACTGCCGAACCTATAGCTGCAAACAGGGATGCGTAGAGAAGGTATCCGAACACGAAGAACAGGAAGAATGAGATGAGGATCTCAGTATAGTTCAGGTTCGAGAGTGTGCCGAGTACTGCCTGCATGCCAGTAGGCTCAGCGGAAGCAGCTGCGAGTGAATCTGGAGCAGCAGTGAGCGCCTCAAGGTTCACGCCCATCGCCTCCATCTGCTCTGTGCTGACTCCCATGGTCTCCACCATAGCTGCAGGGTCCTGTCCACCAAGCAGATCCTTGCCAATGAACGAGCCCGCAGCAGCGACTATCATGAGTGTGAGGACTATCCAGAGAAGGAACTGGGTGAGAGCTACGAGAGCCACACCGATGATCTTGCCGAACATGAGCTCGGTAGCCTTGACAGAAGACACGAGCACCTCAACCACGCGGCTGGCCTTCTCCTCGATCACACTTGACATGACCATACCTCCGAAGATGGCGATAAACATGTAGATGATCATGCCCAAGAGCATTGATACAAGCATATAAACCCCTGACTCAGAGATGCTTTCGTCACCACTTTCGTTGATGGTATAAGAAGTCATGTGGATGTTTGACTTCACATCCTTCATGATGGACTTGAGGTTTTCGATGTTATATGAATTGATCCTGTACTCCTCCACGGCATCATTGATCTTTGACTCAATGTTCTCGGTCATATCCATACCGAGCGGCTTTGATGAATAGGTGGTGGCAGAAAGAGACAGTTTCGTGCTGTCAAGCGGCGAGATGCTGAGGACCGCATCCACTCCGATGGCATCCATGTCAGCTTTCAGTTCATCAACATTGGCACCGCTGAAGTCCTGATAGATGATGGTCTCGGTGTCATCGAGGGAAGGCAGCACAATGCCAGACTCGTCCACTACCGCAATGGTCTTAGCCTCTTCCTTCGCTCCCAGCATGATCACTGATGGGAGTATGCACATGGCCGCAAAGAAGATAGGGCCAAGGAAGGTGATGATAAGGAATGACTTCTTCTTTACGCGATTCAGGTACTCGCGCTTGATGATGATGTTTATGATGTGAAGATTCATACTATTCGCCGGTTACAAGTTTGATGAATATATCGTTCATGCGAGGCATGAGCTCCTTGTAGGAGTTCACCTCCACTCCCCTGTCGATGAATGACTTGAGGGTAGAGTTACCGTCTGTCTCCTTAGGGAGCACTACACTGTGACGGCCATCCTCGTCGGTGTAGACGAGCTCTACATTGTTGTTTCCATGCTCGCGACGGATGTCCTCCACGCCTCCGGTAATGACAAGCTTGGACTTGTTTATGAGGGCGATGTCATCGCAGAGTTCCTCTACTGACTCCATGTTATGGGTAGAGAGCACGATGGTAGCACCTTCGCTGCGCAGACGGAGGATCTCCTTTCTGATCACCTCGGCATTTACAGGGTCGAAACCTGAGAAAGGCTCATCGAGAATCATGAGAGAAGGCTTGTGCACCACTGTGGTGATGAACTGGAGCTTCTGGGCCATACCCTTGGAAAGCTCCTCCACCTTCTTCTTCCACCAATCCTGGATTCCGAAGCGCTCGAACCAGACCTTCAGCTCTCTCTGGGCGTCACGAGAAGACATGCCCTTGAGCTGAGCCAGGTACATGGCCTGCTCGCCGACCTCCATCTTTCTGTAGAGGCCTCTCTCCTCTGGCATATAGCCGATCTTCTCTACATCACGCTGGGTGATAGGGCGTCCATTGAAAAACACCTCGCCTGAGTTCGGGATGGTGATTCTGTTTATGATACGGATGAGGGTGGTCTTTCCTGCTCCATTCGGACCGAGCAGACCGAAGATCCTTCCCTCAGGAATATCGACTGAGACATGGTCAAGCGCCACCTTCTCGCCGAAATTCTTGCATACATCTTTACACTCTATTAAAGCCATAGTTTACAATAATTATTTCTGCAAATATAGTGATTATTTATTATTTTACAATAAATATTTAAGAATTTAATATTTTCGACACCAGCTCCACCAGCAGAGTTCCAGGCGCCACGTCTCCTACTTCGCCTCCCTTCGCCTTGAAGTCATACTCGCACAGAAGCGAGATGACCTTCATACACTTGGGAAGAGGATAATTCCTTACGGCCATATCATACTCCCTGTAGAAATATGGGTTAAGCCCGGCCAGCGCCTTGGCCTTGTCTTCTGAAGTGAAGTTCGGCTTCTGGGCCAGCAATGTGGCATATCTGAGGATGCGGTAGAAATGGGTGAAAAGGGCAGGCGTCGCCATCGGCATGGCGAACTTCGCAGCAGATCCCACGTACGTCGCCACCCTGATAGCCTTCGCTGCGTCTTTCTCTGAAAGGGCCTTCGTGAGTTCGAAAATGCTATACTGGCGGCTTACGCCTACATTCTTCTCGATATCCGCCACACTCACCTGAGTGGTCCCTTCCGGAAGGTTCTTCATGAGCTTGTCAGTCTCCACAGCGATGGTGCAGAGGTCAGTACCGGCGCTCTCCCCTAGTAGCTGCGCTGCCTGCGGGTCGATGCTGAGGCCGCGCGAGCGGTAGTATGAGATGATCCAGCTGGTGATCTCGTAATCCCTGATGGCAGGAGAATCCACGATCACGCCCACCTTCTGGACGCTCTTGTAGAATGCCTTACGCTTGTCTACGGAGCCCTTGTGCAGGAGCACTACCAGCACTGTGGATTCCAATGGGCTCGCGCAGTAATACTGCAGCTGCTCGATATCCTTCATGAGCTGAGCCTCCTTGACAACCACCAAAAGCCTCTCCGACATCATAGGATACTGCCTGGCAGAAGAGATCACCTGCTCCGCATTCACGTCCGAGCCATAGCAGATGACTTCATTGAAGTCCTTGAAGCTCTCGTCAATGCAGTTTTTGATGATGGCATCACAAACCATATCGGGATAATACGGTTCATCACCCATCAGAAGATAGACAGGTTTGAAGATGCCTTTCGAAGCATCCTCCGCCAGCTGTCTGGACAGCGCATCTACATTTACACCACTCTTAGCCATAATCTTACAAATATAGCAGAAAGTTAGGACTTTACATAAGCATTGGAACATAAAAAAAAGCTGACCTGATGGTCAGCCTTTCGGAATGATTATGCTTCGTTTCTCTTTTCCTTGGTCCTGGTGAGTTTCTCCTTCATGATGTCCACACACTCGGTTACTGCGTCCTCGAATGTCTTCGAATTTCTCTCGATGACCTCTTCCTTTCCAAAAGCGTGAATCTGAATCTTCACGTTCTTGTTCTCTGGTTCCTTGAGTAAAGACAGGGTTACGTCAGCGGTCTCAGACTCACAGAACTTCTCAAGTCTGGAAACTTTCTTCTCGACGAATGCGATCAGCTTCTGATCTGCGTCGAACTTCAGTGATTTGATCTTTATCTCCATAGTTAAACTCTTTATGTTCCCCGAAGAGAACGGTTACCGGTAGTAAATATAGGAAATAAAAAACAAAAACTATAGACTTTCCGAAGAAATTGTGAATGCCACGGACAGAGAACACCCGTCCGCATCTACCACGGTCACAGTATGCTTACCTTCTGACGGCATGAGTCTCATCTGATGGATATAGCGTGTGGAGCCCTCATAATGGTCATCCAGATGCCAGAAAACCTCCACATCAGGTGTCGAATGAGCCAGATTGAATACGAGTCCCTTGACAGAGCCATCAAGCTGCTTAGGGATGGAGATCACGCTACCTGGCTCAGGGTAGATGAACTCCATCGGCAGATAGGAATCGGTACCATTGGCAGCATGCATAGGAGGAAGCGGAATGTACTCCGAATGGCGTGTACGGTAGTACCACTCCATGGACGGAGGCAGCAGGAACA
>JAKSJL010000080.1 GCA_024398295.1 Bacteroidales bacterium | reverse complement strand
AGTACTTTTCCATTTATGCCCTTCTTATTTCATATTAGAGTTTCCCTCCCGGGAACTCCCACATGTCCTTGAAGTCTCCTGCGCTACGCTGGGTTATGAATATGGAGTCGTCCTGCCTGATGACGGCAGCCACTACCTCTAGGGTCTTCATTGTCAGTTATTTTTCCCAAATATAGTTATATTTGCGTAAGTATGAGCAGAAAGATAGTCGAAATAGTGGATGGCCAGCTGGCCAATCCAGAATACAAGATGGCTGCGCCCATCAACCTGAGTGTGGAAGACGGGGAGCAAGTGGCCATCGTGGGTGACAATGCTGCCGGAAAGACGCGCATTGCCGAAATCCTGAACGGGCATTACCGCCTGCGCGGCGCCGCCATGCACTATGACTTCGGCCCAGATGCGAAGCATTATGTGAGTGACAATGTGAAGTTTATCTCCTTCCGCGACTCGTATGGCTCGGCCGATGCCGGCTGGTATTTCCAGCAGCGCTGGAACCAGATGGACATCGACCCCGAGACGCCTACCGTGGGGCAGACGCTGCAGCGCTTCCTCGACGACGCGCATGCGGAGGAGGGGACAGCGGAGCGTCGTCGCTTCGACCAGCTGGTGGAAATGTTTCACCTTGAGAGACTTATGGATGAGTATGTGATCACTCTCTCGAGCGGAGAGCTACGTAAGTTCCAGCTGACGAAGCTCCTCATCTCTATGCCTCGCATGCTCATCATCGACAACCCATTCATTGGCCTTGACTTCGCTACGCGCTGCCAGCTCTCCGAACTTTTCGAGACACTTGTGCGCGAGTGCGGAATCACCTTCGTGCTCATTCTGGCGAGGGAGGAGGAGATACCTTCTTTCATTACCCATGTTATACCAGTTAAGGGTTTGGATGTCCTGCCCAAGCAGCCACGCAGCGAGTTCAGCGCCCACTCTGACAGATATGCAGCCGTGCCAGTGGTGGAGGGCGCGTCAGATACCGACGCTCCAGAGGTCCTGCGCTTCAGGAATGTATCTATCAGATACGGTAAACGCACCATTCTCAAGGATTTGAACTGGGTTGTAAGGCAAGGAGAGCATTGGGCCCTGACAGGCGAGAATGGCTCCGGAAAGAGTACCCTTCTCTCCATCGTATGCGCTGACAACCCTCAGGCGTATGCCTGTGACATCGATCTTTTCGGACGTCGCCGAGGTACAGGAGAGAGCATTTGGGACATCAAGAAAAACATAGGCTTCGTATCTCCTGAGATGCACCGCTCGTACTGCAAGTCGCTTCCGGCGCTCGACATCGTCACCAGCGGCGTGTTCGACACGGTCGGCCTGTTCAGGACGCCGACCGGCGAGCAGCGCGACGCGTGCCGTCACTGGATGGAGGTATTCGGCATCCAGCACCTCGCCGAGCGCGATTTCATGAAGCTGTCGAGCGGCGAGCAGAGGCTCTGCCTGCTCGCTCGCGCGTTTGTCAAGAGCCCGGCATTGCTCATCCTCGATGAGCCTATGCACGGTCTCGACGACGCTACTCGCTCCCGCGTCCGCTCTATCATAAACGATTATTGCTCAGATCCTTCCAAGACCCTGGTCATGGTCACTCACTACATGGATGAACTCCCTTCATGCATTGACCACAGCCTGGTTCTGAAAAAGAACTAAAGTCATGAGAACTAGATTTGCCACTCTTTTATGCCTCGCGGCATTACTGTCTATAGGATGTTCGAAGACGGCTCAGCCCGCTTCTTCTCTGCGTGAGAACCACAGGATCACCCAGGCCCTGCCGAACAGTGCCGTGAACTGCTTCGTGCAGGATTCAGACGGTTATATGTGGATGGGTACCGGCAGAGGTGTCGTCCGATATGATGGCGAGACCTATCATCATTATCTGCGCCCTTCGGATGGGTCTGCCGGTCTTCCGTCAAACTACATCACTTCCATGCTGAGCGACTCCAAGGGTCGTATCTGGGCCGGTACCATCGCAGGCGTGGCACTGCAGAACGAGAAAGGAGAGTTCGTCTCGCAGGAATTTGACCATAGCATGGGACGCTCTGAAAGTATCCTTCAGTTTGCCCAGACTTCGTCCGGGGATGTGTATATCTCCACCGGAGATATGCTCGAGCTGTATGACGAAGACTCGGAGCGCTTCATAAACAAGCTTCTTTTCGACAATGGCAAGGCGATGTACCGTTTCGCCTTCGATGATAAGGATCGCCTCTGGTACCTCTCAGAAGGCATGATCCGCATGAAAGAAACCGTGGATGCTCCGGGACGTGGAGAGAGCTTGGAGGTAGCAGGAAACGGGGTCTCATTCATGGCGATGCTCCCGCATTCTGTGCTCTGCACGGTGAATCCAGAAGGTTTCACCATCTGGTCCGCTGAGCTGAATGTGGTTCTGCATAGAGGTCCTGTGGGATCAGTCAAGAGCGAGGATGTGACTGCCATCATCCCATCGGATGAGACTTCCTTCTACATAGTCACCCGCCAGTCTGAGGTGTTCCTCTACGATTTCTCATCGCAGTCTCTCCGCCAGGTGGAGGCTCCTTCGGGAGTGAAGACCATCTTTGCTGACAGGGATGAGAATGTGTGGTTCGGAACGGAGAGAAGTGGTTTTCAGATGGTGCTGAGAAGCGATGTGATGGGTACCAGTGAATTCGGATTCTCATCAGTCTATAGGGGCGTGGCCATAGAGAGCCAGTCCAAGCTTCCAGATGGTAGGATGCTTGTGAACACGGCAGGTGCTGGACTATACATATCTGACCAGAAGGCGACTTCTGTACAGAGGATAGATTACAGCCCGTTCACCACCCTTCAGCCCAAGGCTGCCTTCATAGACAGCTCAAACAGGCTCTGGCTGTCCACCTCAAACCGCTGCCATGTCTTCGAGATGGGGGCCCTGATTCCTTCAGGGCGAGGAGGCTGGTTCAAAGGTACCATTAACCTTAGGGAGATACGCTCCTTCAGCGCGAGAGAAGGAACTATGTTTATGGAGGATTCTTTTGGAAACGTATGGTTATCAACGAGTTCTCATTATCTGTATGTGCTTCCTAAAGGTGAGGCTGAGCCTCGACGCATAAAGATAGAAGTGGAGTCTGGCTACATGTTCGTGCCCGAGATGATTCAGGCATCAAGCGGAATGATACGCATAGCAGCTTTCCATTATGGTGTCTTCGACATAGATCCTATAACCTTTGAGCTCAGGCACACTGTCAATCTCCTTGAGAATGTGAGGTCAAACTTCCTGCCTACATGTATCATGGAGGCGTCGAACGGCCATCTGTGGCTGGGAACAAGCAACGAAGGTGTCTATGTCTATGACCAGAAGAATGCATCCCTTCAGCATATTGACGACATAGACTGTGAGTCGGTGTACTCTCTGGTGGAGAGCCCGGATGGGGTCGTGTGGGCAGTCACAGCCGAGGGCCTGTATCGCTATGGCATGGACAATGCTTCCGTGGTGCATTTCTCTGCGGACGACGGCTTCTTCGTGGGCGAGCCAAGGACCCATTCCACCATACTCATGGGCGGTGGAGACATCCTTCTGGGTAGTTCAGCCGGCATTTTCAGGCTTGACCCGGACAGCATGGAGAGGACCGAGGACATAAAGCTCTACTTTGACGACGTGTTCGTGAACGGCTCGATGGTCAGCCCTTCGGAGGGCGGTATCATTGACAAGTCCCTGAGGCATTCTCCGACTGTGCGCTTGAAGAAGGGAACCGGCTCTGTCGGCATCAGCTTCAGCTCGCCAAACTTCGGTAGGGACAGCTTCCTGGATTACTGGTACAAGCTCGACGGGTACGACAATGAGTGGCAGAAGGTCCGCTTCGGCAGGACCCTGCAGTACTCGCGACTTCCGGAGGGTTCGTACCTGCTGAACCTTCAGGCCAGGGACAGACTCAGCGGAAAGGTACTCGGCGCGGAGACATTGGCCATAAAGGTGTGGTCGCCATTCTTCTCATCGCGCTTCATGGTGACGCTGGTGTACCCGCTGCTGGTGCTGCTGCTGATCGCCATGGCCTTCTTCTACTATTTCCAGAACAAGAAGAGCGCCATCGAGCGCCAGAGGATACTGAAAGAGAAAGAGGCGGAAGCGGACATGAACAAGATGAATGTGTCCTTCTTCACAAACATGTCCCATGAGTTCAGGACGCCGCTGACGCTTATCTCCGGCCCCGTGGATGAGATAGCGGAGGTTCTGGAGGACACCCCATACAACAGAGGTCTTCTGAAGACAGTGAAAGGCAGCGTCGGGCGCATGCTGAAGCTGGTGGACCAGATCATGGACTTCAGCAAGCTCGAGACTGATGCATTGAACCTCAGCCTCTGCGAGTGCGAGATCGCGTCCGTCTTCAGGAGCATTGCCGCGCCGTTCCAGTACTCATGCTCGCGAAAGGGCATCAAGCTGGAGGTCGCTGACAGCTGCGACGGCCTTCTCACCTTCGTGGACTCGGACAAGTTCGAAAAGATTATGTCAAACCTCATGTCCAATGCTGTTAAGTACACACCTGCGGGCCCGGGAGCCACCATCAGGGTGTCCCTGGATGTGGTGAACGCCGAGCAGGCGGCTGGGCTGTTCCGTGCGGAGATCACCTCGCACTCGGAATCCTACCTGCTCCTGAGCGTATCTGATACGGGTCAGGGCATACCAGAAAGCATGAGGGAAGAGGTGTTTGAGAGATATCGCAGGCTTGAGCTGCCAGGGCATGACAAGGAGTTCGGCAGTGGCATTGGCCTGTACTACGCGCGTCGCCTGGCTACGCTTCACCATGGCCTCATCGAGGCGGACCAGTCTCCATTTGGGCAGGGTAGCTGCTTCAGGCTGTTGCTGCCAATGGACAAGGAAGAGTATGAGGGAGAGATCTTCGTGAATGGCACTCCGGCGGACATCTACGATGAGCCGGAGGCAGTGTGGGAGTCGCAGGAAGAGAATACAGAATCGCGTCCAGAGATACTCCTGGTCGAGGATGATGTGGATGTGGCTTCATACATCTCATCGCTGCTGGGCAAGTACTACGACGTGCACGTCAAATACAGTGCTGACGATGCCAGCGAGGACATCAGGTTCAAGAGTCCGGATCTCGTCATCACTGACGTCATGCTGCCTGGAAGTCTCGACGGACTGGGCCTCTGCTCGCACATCAAGGAGAACCTCGAGACCTGTCACATCCCAGTGATGGTACTCTCGGCGAAGTCTACCCTCGAGGATCAGATCAGAGGTATAGAGACAGGCGCCGACTCGTATGTGACCAAGCCTGTGGCTCCGGCGTATCTGCTCACTCTCACCAAGACCCTTCTTGCGAACAGGGCGAAACTGCGCGCACGTATCCAGCAGACCACAGACCTTTCAGCCATCCCTGAGGACAACATGATGCCTCAGGACCGCGTTTTCCTCGAGAACCTCTACAAGGTGATGGAGGACCAGCTGAGCTCGGCGGAGCTGAACGTGGATGCGGTGGCAGAGTCTCTCAAGATCTCGCGTGCGAAGCTCTATTATAAATTCAAGGGCCTCATAAATGAGACCCCGAATTCATTCTTCAAGAAATATAAGCTCAACCGAGCTGCCGAGCTTCTGAAGAGCGGAAAGTATAACATCTCGGAGGTCTCGGATATGACCGGATTCTCGAGCCTGTCGTACTTCTCTGTATGCTTCAAGAAGCAGTTCGGCGTGAAACCTTCAGACTACTCGTGATAGATGAGTTTCTTGGTCTGAGGGTCGCGTGAGAACATCTTGAAATAGTTCCACATAAGCTCTGCGCCTGGCTGGAAGTTCCAGTGGCCATAGCCGTCCACTACGATGTATCTTATGAGTGGCATACCAGCCTTGCACTGGTCGCCGATCTCGTAGGAGATGCCCTTGTTTGTGTCTACGCGTCTTCTGTTCTCGAGCTTGATACCGAAGTTAGGATCCACGTCGAAATCGAGGGTCTCGACTACAGGGAGGTTGTTCATGATTTGGTAAGCCTGCCAAGCGAGGTGGATGGCGTTTGGTCCCTTCTGTCTGGCGTCTGGGAATACCACAGCCTCGTCGTCTGAACCTGAGATCGAGAAGTAAGGCATATCTATGCCCTCGCTCTTGAGGATAGCCTCGTCGAAGAGGGTAACCTTGCTTGAACCGAATCTGAGCGCTGGCATGATACCACCTGACTGCGCGCCTACGGCTGCAAACACGTGAGTCTTCTTGATACCGAGGGCGGTAGCATTGAAGGCACCTGCAGAAAGACCCTCGCAGTATACGCGTGAGCGGTCGATCTGTGGGTATTTGTTGAAGAGCTCATAAACCACGGTCTCGATGCCGTCGTGGCCCATCACAGCCCATCCATTGCCCTGCCACTCAAGCTCTGCCACGATGAAGCCCTCGCGGCTTGCGAGCGGAAGGAAGCCAGAGGTCTCGGCCTGGGTACGTGGGTCGTTGTTGTTTCCATGAAGGAGCACAACAAGCGGCACAGACGCGTCAGCGGCGTTCTTCGCAGCCTCAGGGATGTACTCATACCAGAGGTAGTCGCCGGTGCCGGCGAGGTTCTCGGTGCAGACGTTCCTGGTGAGGCCATAGCGGTCAAACATGATCCAAGGCTCAAGCTCGCCGTCTCCGTGCTCGCAGTACTTCTCACCGGTGTACCAGGTGTGCTTGTAGTTGTTGAAGCGGTAGTTGCGGCTGAGAAGATCCTCCCAAGCGTCAGCGATGACAGCCTTGAGGTCGCTATTCTCCACTTCATTCACCACGACTCTCATGAGCTCCTCGTCAGCATTGACATATATGCTCTTCTTGCCTTCCTTGGCCTGGAGGGCTACATTGTCGCGGGTGATATAGTTTGAAGCAATCTTCTTCGCATTCTTTCCAATGATGTAGGCTGGCACAGGTGACTCTCCTGCGAGAGCCTTCTTAGGCGCCTTGCCACCGATGCTCACGATGCCGGCGATGTTTCCCGCCTTGCGTGCAATGGCCTCGTTCACGAAGGTCGCGCCGTTTCCGATGCCGACCACCTTGATATTGAAGGCGATGCGCAGGCGCTCCACGAAAGCCACGTATGACTCGAGATCCTTGACATTGTCATACTTCTCTCCGAGTGGGTTGATGACATACGCAGAACCGGCGAAATCGTCGATGATCTGCTTGATGCCGCTCTCGTTCACCATGCTCTCGGCGTCTTCCTTGGATGTGCGTGCATCTGGGAAGATCATGAAGACAGGCGCAGGATTGTTGAAGCGTCCATGGATGTCAGCAGGCTTTCCGCGGAAGGCGAAGACGTCGTCGCGACCTACAAGTTTAGCGAAATACTCGGCGAGATCTGGTCTCTTTGGCTCGTCTGCCCTGACCTGGCAGAGGCAGGCAACCGCCAGCAAAATGCTTAGTAAGATTTTCTTCATAGTGTCTTTTAATTTCTACAATATTAGGTATAAAAAGTGGATTGTAATAGCGTGAGATGCCGTTTTTTTACAAATAGAACAATTTTAAAACAATTTAGAAAAATGTGAAAGTGCGATGGGTACTTCTATTATTACATTTGCACATTAAAACATTTTATCATTAACAATAACCAGCAATAGAATGAAAAGTCTTAAAAAAGCGATTCTCCTGGCAGTCGTATTCCTCGCTACCACCATCACTGCGATGGCACAGCAGGTGACTGCTACAGGTGTTGTCAAGGACGCTCAGGGACTTCCTATCATCGGAGCCTCTGTCATCCAGTCTGGTACCCAGAACGGAGTCATTTCCGATATTGACGGTGCCTTTTCACTCAATGTTCCTCAGGGAGCTACACTTGAAATCTCAAGCATTGGTTACAAGACCGTGAAGGTAGTAGCCGCTGCGGGTCTCGACATCGTCCTTGAGGATGATAACGAGCTTCTTAATGAAGTAGTCGTTGTCGGTTATGGTGTACAGAAGAAGAGCGACCTTACTGGTGCCATCTCTTCAGTGAACGCCAAGGATATCGAGAACAGAACCATTACCTCAGCAGGTCAGGCTCTCCAGGGTAAGACTGCAGGTGTGAACCTCATCACCGTGTCAGCTCAGCCAGGCGCTGCGCCTACCGTACGTGTACGTGGTTTCTCTTCAAACGGTACATCTGACCCTCTCTACGTAGTTGACGGTTTGATCGTGAGCAGCATCGCTGACCTCGATCCAAACTTCATCGAGTCTATGGAGGTCCTCAAGGACGCCGCTTCAGCAGCCATCTATGGTGCTCAGGCAGGTAACGGTGTCGTTCTCATCACCACCAAGCAGGCATCCAAGGGACACAGCTCCATCAGCTATGACTTCCAGTACAGCGTCAGCAG
>JAKSJL010000008.1 GCA_024398295.1 Bacteroidales bacterium | reverse complement strand
CGGAAGGTCCGCCACCCACCCTCTGCCGCGCCCACCGCCTCACCGGCCACGACCCAGATGAAAGGGCGTATCCGTCGGGGTCGCGGCAGGCAAGGGTAGGAAATGGAGTGTTTCTATGCCACGACCCGGATGAAAGGGCGTATCTGTCGGGGTCGCGTCCGGCAAGGGAAAGAAATGGACGATTTCTGTGCCACGACCCGGATGAAACGCCGGATCCGTCGGGGTCGCGTCCGGCTGGCGAGGAGGTCAGATTCGACCAGCCATTTGTGTTCTTCATATCTGAAGCTACGACTGGAACAGTCCTGTTTATCGGCCATAAGCTAAAATAGCATAGGCGCCGATGCTTTCTTTCTGGAAAAGTGTTATCTTTACACGAGATAACACTAGATACTACATAACATGAAATCCAGAAGATTGCTCTATTCATTGCTGCTGATGAGCCTGTCTCTCAGCGTATCTTGCAAGGGTAATGACCCTATCACCCCTGATCCTGATCCTGTTCCGGAGCCAGAACCTGATCCAAAGGAGGAGGTCGTATTTGACATCAAGTCCACTCCATCTCCAGCAGAGTTCACCGCCGCGGGCGGCACGCTGGTGCTGAAAGTGGAGCACAGCATGACCTACAAGGTCAAGTCTTCCGATGAATGGGTGAAGAGGGTTTCGACCAAGGCAGTCACTACCGATGAACTCAAGTTTGAGGTGGAGGAGAACAAGAAGCTCCAGGCGCGTGAGGCTACGATCACATTGACACCTGCAGAGGGAGATGCAAAGACCATCACGGTGAAGCAGGAGGCGGGCACTCGCCCTCAGACCATCAAGATTCTCGCTATCGGAAACAGCTTCTCCGCTGATGCTGTGGAGCAGGAACTCTATGGCCTTTTCGCCGCGGCAGGACAGGACGTGATCATTGGCGATATGTATATAGGTGGATGTCCTCTGGAGAAGCATGCGGCGAACAGCCAGTCAGATGCCGCTGCGTACAGCTACAGAAAGATAGTGAAGGGCACCATGAACACCACGGCTTCCGTGAAGCTTTCTGAGGCTCTCGTGGATGAGGAGTGGGACTACATCAGCGTGCAGGAAGGTGCCGGCTACCATGGTTTCTATGACACGACCTACAAGGGCACCACGCACTCCATGGAGCCAGCTCTCACCACACTCATTGAATACATTAAGAAGACCGCCAAGCCTGGCTACACCCTTGTGTACCATGCTCCTTGGGCTGCCCAGAAGGGCTATACCGGCACCAAGTTCAGCTACTACGGCTTCGACCAGCAGGTGATGTACCAGATGATCTGTGAGGCGACCAAGCAGGTGTGCGAGAAGCACCCAGAGATCGGGCTTGTGATGAACAGCATGGACGCTGTCCAGAATGGCCGCAGCTCATACCTTGGTGACACATTCAACCGCGACGGATGGCATATGTCCTATACCATTGGCCGTTACACTGTCGGTTGCCTGTGGTACGAGAAGATAATGGGCGAGAGCGTGGTAGGAAACAGCTACCATCCATCTACCATCTCCGACTATGTCGCCAATGTCTGCCAGCAGGCTGCACACGGCGCAGCAGAGCATCCTTATCAGGTCACCGACCTCTCGGCTATCGAGGATCCTCATGAGGGTGGTGGCGATGACCAGAAGATGCAGGTTCTCGCGAAGTGGTTCTTCACCCCAGACAGAGCGAAGTCAGATGGCTACATCCAGACATGGACGGGCCAGAGCGAGATCGGCGTTTATCATTATTCCAATGATGCTGGCGAGCGCGGCTATATCGCCGCCAATGAGTCCGGCAAGGGCAAGCTCAGCTACGTCCAGGTGGACAAGACCTTGTGGCCTGGCGACAACTCAGGCCTTATGATCTTCAATGTCTCAAACGGAGGCCAGCCTGTGATGTGCGGCCCAATGGCCGGCGACCAGTGGCTCTTCGAGACCCAGAATGGCCAGGAGATAGCGGAAGGCACAAGCCTCCACATGATCTTCACCTACAACCCTGGAAACTATGGCGCCAAGTACTGGAGGGTAGAGTATCTCGATGGAAACGACTGGAAACCAGCGTTTGAGAACCAGAAGAAAGAGATCTCTGGCCAGGGCGAGATAGAGTACAACATAGACTTCACCTCATCCCAGAAGATTGTCGAGTTCACAAAGACCCTCGACAGTCCTACTGCAGAGTTCAAGGTGCGCATGGTCTGCTGCTCTACCTACCAGGTGAACGACAAGTTCTTCACCTCGCCGAACGTGAAGAGCGTATCCCGCATCGCCGGCGACCCAGCGAACCCAGCCAAGCCTCTCCCTGAAATGGACATGGTGATATAGAACTCCTAGTTCAGAGGGCACCGCAGGTGCGACAGCGCCCTCTGCGCACCTGACGGCGCTGCCCCGAGGGTCGGCAGGTGCGAAGAGGAGATAGCATAGTAAAAAGAGGGTGACCTTAAGTCCTGATGGACTTTTGGTCACCCTCTCCCGTTTTAGATATGTTTTTTGAGTGAATCCTTTAGATCGCAAGCTCTGCGTTCGTAAGGATGTTTAAGCAAGATGATCCGAGTGAGATGGTGTAGGTGCCGTTCTCAAGCTCCCATGCTGAAGTCTCCTCATTCCATGAGGCGAGATCATTGACATTGAAGCAGAGAGTTACGTCAGCAGACTCGCCAGCAGCGATGGTCGCTGTCTTTGCGAATGCCTTGAGCTCCTTGACTGGCTTGTCAAGAGTCTTGCCAGGGGCGCTGACATAGAGCTGGACAACCTCCTTGCCTGCTACTGCGCCGGTGTTCTTCACGCTGAGCTTCACGCATACCTTGTCGCCTTCCTTTGCGACCTCAGGAGTGCTGTACTCGAAGGTGGTGTATGAGAGACCGTATCCGAATGGGTATGATACCTGGATGCCTGACTTGTCGAACCAGCGATAGCCGACATAGATGCCCTCCTCGTACTTGGTCCAGTCGAAGTCCTTCTTGTCTCCAGCTACCTGCTCGATACCCATGAATGCATTCAGGTTAAGCTCGAATGTCTCAGAACGTGGGAAGTTCTCGCTTGACTTGTGATCCTCGAATGCTACAGGCCATGTCATAGGAAGTCTACCTGAAGGGTTCTCCTTGCCGGTAAGTACATCTGCTACAGAGTTACCGCCCTCCTGGCCAGCTTGCCAGCTGAGGAGGATAGCATCTGGAGTGTTCTTCCATGACGCTGTCTCGATGACACCACCGATGTTGAGAACTACGATGACCTTCTTACCTGCAGCGTGGAACGCCTTGGTAACGTCATTAACGAGCTGCTTCTCCTTTGCAGAGAGGTTGAAATCTGCTACGGTTCTATCTACGAACTCACCTGAGATTCTACCGAAGGTGATGATGGCTACATCGTTTGCGGCAGCAGCTGCGGCGATATCCTTGGCTGCAGGAACAAACTCTGCAGGGAGTGGCTTAGGAAGGAAGCTGAAAAGGTCTCCGTCTACAGAAGCTGCTTCCTTGGCGATCTTGGCGAGATACTCCTCGTACATCTTCTGGAGGTTTGCGTCAGCCTGAAGGCCTGCATTTGAAAGACCGTCGAGAAGAGATACGGTGTAAGCTCTGTTCACATTACCAGAACCGGTACCACCTGCGATGAAATCATATGAGGTATTTCCGAATACTGCTACGTTCTTTGCCTCAGCTGCGAGAGGAAGGGTAGCGTTTTTGTTCTCGAGAAGTACCATACCCTCCACTGCGCTCTGACGGGTCACCTTGGCGTGAGCCTCGAGGTCAGGCTTGTTTGAGTATGCATAGTTCTTGAAGATAGGGGTACGAACGATGAGCTGGAGGATACGCTTTACGTTTCTGTCGAGCTCTGCCTCGTCGAGAGTGCCGTTCTTTACGCCGTCGATGATGTCATTGTACTGTGATGGACGGCCAGGCTGAAGCATGTCGTTACCGGCATGTACCTGAGCGATAGCGTCCTTTCCACCATACCAGTCAGTCATGACTGTTCCCTTGTAGCCCCAGTCATCACGAAGGATGTCCTCGAGAAGGGCGTGGTCCTCTGAAGTATAGATACCATTGATCTTGTTGTAAGAGGTCATGATGGTCCAAGGATCAGACTCCTTGACTGCGATCTCGAAGCCCTTGAGGTAGATCTCACGCATAGCTCTGTCGCTGATCTTCTCATCGACAGCGGTACGGTTTGTCTCCTGGTTGTTCGCTACGAAATGCTTGATGGAAGTACCTACACCATTTGACTGGATACCGCGTACATAAGCTGCAGCGATCTTACCAGAAAGGACAGGGTCCTCTGAGTAGTACTCGAAGTTTCTACCGTTGAGTGGGTTTCTGTGGATGTTGAGTGCAGGAGCAAGGAGCACGTCGCAGCCATACTCAAGCACCTCGTTACCCATAGATTCGCCGACCTCCTCTACAAGCTCCTGGTTCCAGGTAGATGAAAGAAGAGTTCCGATAGGGAAGTGTGTACAATAATAGGTGTTGTCGTCGCCCTCACGGGTAGGGTTGATGCGGACACCGGCAGGGCCGTCTGACAGCACGATGGATGGGATGCCGAGACGTGGGATAGCGTGGGTGGCACCTGCTGCTCCAGGAACGCGCTGTGCGGATGCTCCGACAGTGGCTGCCATTCCTTCTGAGCCTGTGTCCATGCCGATACCGGTTACGAGGAGAGCCTTCTCCTCAAGAGTCATGGCCTTGATGACCTTGTCAATGTTTTTCTCTGTGAGCTGTGGAGTAGAGTTGCAGCCTGCAACTGCCACTGCGCCAGCCAAAATCATAATGAGTTCCTTCTTCATGTGGTTATTTTTTAAAAACTAACTGTACAAATGATGAAAGGTTTCTTCTCCACACTTTCCACTCGTGGTTGCCTGGATACTGCTCCCAGTGCACCCCATTGTATCCCTTGGCAAGGAGGTCGTCCCTGAACTGTATCATGCCGTCGATTCTTCCGTCCTGCTCTCCGCAAGAGAGGTAGATGAGGTCGAATTTGTTGAACTTCTGAGGCTCAGAAAGCAGTCCAGGCACTACTTCATCAGCAACGAAAGGCTTTCCTCCGATAGCGGATGAACCGATGAGGCCGGATGAGAAGATACCTACATTTGCAAAGGTAGCAATATTATTGAAAGCGATGAAGAAAGACTGACCGCCACCCATTGAAAGACCAGCTACTGCACGACCCTTTCTGTTCTGGATGGTGTTGTAGTTCTTGTCGATGAATGGTACGATGTCGGCAGTGAGAGAGGTGTAGTTGTTGAGACCTGACTCATACTTGCGGATGTTCTCCTTCATTGGGATACCAAGTGTCTGGGCTGCGTACTGGTTAGGGTTGCCGTTTGGCATGACCACAATCATTGGCTCAGCCTTGCCCTCAGCGATGAGGTTGTCAAGGATCTGGCAAGTTCTGCCGAGGGTGCTCCAGGCATCCTCATCTCCACCGCCGCCATGAAGAAGGTAAAGTACAGGATATTTCACTTTCTTGTTCTTGTGATCATATCCATACGGGGTGTATACGTAAAGTCTGCGAGTCATATCGTTCTCGGCAGAATAATACCAGACATGCTCAAGATTTCCAGGCTTGGCGCCCTCCTTGTATGCATCTGCATAACCGCCCTCTACGAGGACAGCATTGAGATAGCGTGTGCCATCTCTCTGCACGAATACATTGGCAGGGTCAAGCATGCTCATACCGTCAGCTACGATGGTGTAGGTATAGAGCTCTGGGGTAGGGAGTGGCAATGTAACTGTCCAGATGCCATCGGCACCCTGTGTCATCTCGCCCTTGGTCGCGTCGTAGTTGTTCCATGATGTGGCTACCTGCACCTGACGTGCCTTAGGAGCCTTGAATCTGAATGTCACGCCCTCAGCAGTCACCTCTGGTGACTTGAGGCCTGCGCGGAACATGAGTGAGTTCGCCTCCTGGGCGAACGATGACAGGCAGGCCACAAGACCTGCCGCCATCATGATTATTCTAAATCTTTTCATTAGATAGCGATGTTAGTAGTCATTCTGATGTCATCCGACGCACTTCCCACGAGGATATCGATGGTGCCGTGCTCGAGATTCCAGTCGTTTATGCTCTCATCCCAGTACCTGAGCTCGCTGACTGGCAGGGTGAGAGTCACCTTCTTGGTCTCACCAGCCTTGAGGCTGATGCGGTCAAATGCCTTGAGCTCCTTCACTGGCCACTCTACGGTGGCGTCTACGCGGTGTACATAGAGCTGAGCGACTTCCTCAGCATCCATGGTGCCCTTGTTTGTGAGGTTGAAGCTGACCTCGATGAGGTCCTTCTTCTTCTTGGTCTGGATGTTTGCGTATTCGAAATCCACATAAGAAAGGCCGTGTCCGAAAGCATACATCACAGGCACCTGCTTGGTGTCAAACCATCTGTAGCCCACGAGTGAGCCCTCAGAGTAATAAGCGGTAGCAGGGTATCTGGTAGGTCCCATAGGACGCTTCTTCTGACCCTGGATGTCCTGTCTGTACTGGTTTCCGAAGAGGTCTCCCTCTACTTCAGCCTTCTGTGGGTAGTTGTCAAGTGCGTATGCAGGAGAGTCCTCCAGCTTCACAGGGAAGGTGAAAGGAAGCTTTCCTGAAGGTGCAATGTTTCCGTAGAGGATGTCAGCGAGAGCGTTACCGCCCTCAAGACCATTCCACCAGCCCTGCACGAGTGCTGAGGCGTACTTGTTAATCTCTGTAAGTTCGCAAGGACCGCCTGAAATCATGACTCCCACGATGTTTGGATTCACTGCAGCGATCTCTGCGCAGATTCTCTCCTGGTCGAGAGGGAGCTTGATGTCGATCCTGTCGGATCCTTCAGTCTCGATGGACTTGTTTGTACCGAAGAAGTAGATCACGAGGTCTGCGTCCTTTGCGACAGCCAGAGCCTCTGCGAGCATATCTGGGTCTGCAGGCTCATCGATCTCTGCAGCAATCTCAGGATGCTGTGCGAGGTACTCAGGACCTCTCCATCTAGCGAACATGCCGAGATAGTCCTTGTAAGCAGGAGCATAGGTTATCTCCACTCCTGCAGGTGCTTTCTTGCGAAGTCCTTCCAGAGGTGTCACCTCGTAGACCGACTTAACGCCAGCGCCCATACCGCCGGACTGGGTGAGTGCTACAGCATTGCGCCCGATCACGGCTATTTTCTTTACATCCTTGCTGATAGGGAGGATGTTACCATTGTTCTTGAGAAGAACGACAGACTTGGTAGCCACCTCGTAAGCGGTAGCGCGGCTCTCTGGCTGCGATGCTGTAGCGAGGTTGCACTTGTCGGCAGGGATGGCCTCCACAGCGTATCTTACGCGAAGGATCTCCCTAACCTTGTCGTCTACGACGCTCTCAGGGACCTTGCCTGCCTTGACTGAGTCGATAAGGGCAGGTCCGAGATAGGTGTCGCCTGTCATCTGGACATCAAGTCCATGCAGGGCTGCTCCCATTGTGGAGTGTGTGCCGCCCCAGTCTGAGACAGTGAGGCCCTTGAAGCCCCATTCTCCACGAAGGATCTCGTTGAGAAGGTGCTCATTTTCTGAGCAATAAAAACCACCTACCTTGTTGTAGGCTGGCATGATGGCCATGGCGCCGCCTTCCTTCACTGCAGCCTCGAAAGCCTTGAGATAGATCTCTCTCATGGTTCTCTCGTTGCAGATGACATTTACGCTACCACGGTTCATTTCCTGGTTGTTCAGCGCGAAATGCTTCACGCAAGCTGCTGTACCGGCATCCTGCACACCTTTTGTGTAGTCAACTGCGAGAGCTGCGGTGAGGACTGGATCCTCGCTGAAGTACTCGTATGTTCTACCTCCTACAGGGAGTCTCTGGATATTGATGGCAGGTCCAAGGATGACATCCTTGCCTCTCTTGCGCGCCTCTGTACCCATTCCGGTGCCGTACTTGTACGCGAGCTCCTTGGACCAGGTGGCTGCAAGTGCCGATCCGGTAGGGAAATAAGTCGCTGAATCGGTTACCCAACCAGCAGACTGGAAACCATTTGGAACGCCTTCCTCGCGGATACCGAAAGGTCCGTCAGCATATTTGATGTCCTGGATGCCAAGGCGTGGAACTCCCTCTGATGACATGTTGGTCTTAGAGTGGAGCATTTCTACCTTCTCCTCAAGGCTCATCTGGGCAATGATGGCGTTTATCTCTGCATCATGGACAATGAGTCTGTCCTGGAGGGCCACCTGCTTGGATGTGCAGGCGGCCACCAGGGCGAGTGAAAGTATAATCAGTGACTTTTTCATCTTATTATACTATTTGAAAAGCTGCTTTGCGAAGATCACAAGGTAGTTTCTCCAGTTCTTCCAGGTGTGTGCACCGTCGGTCCATACTACCTGGTGAGGATAGTTGTTCTTCTCAAGGAAGTCAACATAGTCGTAAGAACCCTGTACGATAGGGTCTGCGGTACCACATGCTACGAAGTAGAGCTTTGGCTTCTTAGAGAAGAGAGTAGCGATCTGCTGCTCCTGCTCAGGAGTCTTCACTGCCATAGCGCCTGAGAAGAGACCGATGTAGCCATACTTGTCTGGGAACATGAGTGAGGTGGAATTTGTATGTCCGCTACCCATTGAGAGACCACACATAGCAGTGTTTGCCGCTCCCTTGAGCACTCTGTAGTTCTTCTCGATGTATTTCCAGATGTCAGGATATGCAGAAGGAATGTCAAGCTGGTGAGAACCGAAGATGTTGCCCTTTCCGTCTGGAGCACCTGACATAGAAGCCTGGTAGTTACCTGCTTCCCACTCACCTGGAGCGGCTGCACACATCCAGTTGCCGTTTGGCATAACCACGATCATTGGCTTAGCCTGACCTGTAGCGATGAGGTTATCCATGATCTGAGCTGCACGACCGAACTCGAGCCATGCTGTCTCGTCACCACCTGCACCATGGCAGAGGTAGAGAACAGGATACTTCTCCTTGCTGGTCTCATAGCCTGCAGGGGTATAGACAGCCATACGACGGCTCATGCCGAGGGTAGGGCAGTCATACCATACCATGTTTACGTTTCCGTGAGGAACCTTGTTGCTCTTGTAGAGGTAACCGGTGTCGCCCTCTTCCTTGGTGATGAGGAACCAGTTCACCCATACGGTCATATCTCTCTTTCTGTACTGGTTTGATGGATCGAGATGAGGTCTGCCATCTACCTTGAAGGTATAAGAGTAAAGCTCAGGTGCGAGAGGACCGTCGGTGGTGTACTCCCATACGCCGTCCTTTCCTTCCTTCATGTCTACCCAGATAGGAACTTCGGTCACGTAACCATTGTTATCCTTTATCACGAGTGGAAGGAAGTCTCCAGATACCTCTACCTTTACAGCCTTAGGCGCATAGAGACGGAAGGTTACTGAATTGTCTGCATGGATCTCAGGTGAATTGAGCTCCACGTCACCTCCGATGAGGTTCTGCTGTGCGAAGCCTGCGATGCAGAAAAGTGCCGCAGCTATGGTTGTGAATATCTTTTTCATGTGAATTGTCAATTAAAAGAGGTGTGGAAGGAACTGCATGATGCACTTTCTCCATGTCTCCCAGACATGTGCGCTCTTGAGTTCTTCTCCATAATAAGTGAATTCCATGTTTTCCGCCTGGAGAGCGTCCACGAGGTTCATGGCGCCATCGTAAACCATATCGTATGGGCCACATCCCACCATGAGGAACTTGTATCCTGCCTTCTTGAGTGGAAGAACCGCATCCTGAGGGCCGCTGGACATTGCACCAGCACTGAAGATACCATAGTAGTCGAAGAGCTCAGGAGTCTCGCGCATGAGGGTGGCTGTGTGGCCTCCACCCATTGAAAGACCGCCCACTGCTCTGTAGGCTCTGCCTTTCTTGACCTTGTAGTTTGCGTCAATGAAAGGCATCAGGCTGCCCCTGAGGTCGCTAAGATACTTGGCTCCAGTCATGAACTCCTTGTTCATGCCGAAGATGAACTTTGCAGGGAGGGCAGTCTCGCAAGCCGCATTCTCGGTAGCATTGCCGTTAGGGAACACCACTACCATTGGCTTGCACATCTTGTTCTCAATCATATAGTCGAGAATCTCGGTGATTCGGCCAAGGGTCTGCCAAGCCTCCTCATCGCCGCCACCTCCGTGCTGGAGGTAGAGGACAGGATAGCTGTGCTTCTTGGCTTTGTCATATCCGTATGGCAGGTATACGGTGGTACGGCGAAGCGCGCCGAACTCCTTGGATTCATACCATACCTTCTCGATCTTACCCTTCTGGGTAGAGTTCTGCGAATAGTACGCATCGGTGTCGCCTCCTCTGATGATGAGGTTCGACCTGTAGTTGTACATGTCTCGGCTTGTGGAGTAGTTACCTGGATCAAGGACTACCATTCCATCGATGTCGAACACATACTGGTAGATGTCTGGCTTGAGAAGAGGCATTTCATAGGTCCATACGCCGTCCTCTCCCTTGGTCATCTCCTGTTCCGTATAGAAGTTTTCCCAAGAGCCAGTGATGGCTACTCGTTTAGCATTTGGTGCAAGCACCCTGAAGATAACGCTGTTCTCCGTGATTTCAGGAGAGTTCAGCAGCGTGGTGAACGCGTAGTTCTTATCTGAAGCAAGGCTCTTCTGCCTTTTCACCTGTCCAAAGCAGACAGATGAAAGGCAGAGAGTCATAGCAACAGCAATGATAAATGTCTTTCTCATTGCAAAAATCAACACTTAATATCTAATCTCCATTAATAATTTGGATTCTGCTGAAGATTTGAATTCACGCGAAGCTCAACAGCTGGGAATGGGAGAAGCTCATGCTTGCCCTTCTTGAAGCCGTAAACTGGGTTGTTGAGGTTTCTGTACTCAAGTGAACCGTCGAGCTGGAGATAAGGCATCTCCTTACCGCAATCCTTAAGCTTGTCGTAAGCGATACCCCAACGGGTGAGGTCCTGGAAACGTGTTCCCTCGTAGCAGAGCTCGAGACGCTTCTCGGTCTGAAGCATAGGGAGTGTAACAGAACCAACGGTAGGAGCCTGTGCTCTGGTACGAATCATATTGAAGTACTCGGTAGCCTTGGCTGGGTTAACGGTGATGTTTGCCTCAGCAGCAAGGAGAAGTACCTCTGCATAGCGCATAAGGATGACGTTACGTGTAGAGAACCAAGGCATACCCATTACGATCTGGTCAGCCTTGAGGCGGCTCTTCCACATGAAGTAACCCTCGCTGAGGTTTGGTTCTGTAACCTTGAGGCCGATCTGGCTCTGGAGCTGCTTGTAGGTTCTGAGGGTCTCGTTGAGACGGTAACCATCCTCAGCCTCGACAGTGCGGAACTCGTCATAGAGGCTCTTGGTAGGAGGGAAGAAACCATAACCGTCAGCTGCATAGTAAGCCTTTGCGTCAGCGTTCATGTCAAGCTTGCTCATACGCCACATTGCCATACCATTGAGGAAGTTGAATGTGAGGTTTGCGTAGTCTACAGGGTGATCGAGCTCGATGAGAGACTCGCAGTTGTGCTTGTTTGCGATGTCAAGCATCTCACCATACTGGTTGAAGAGCTGGTACTTGCCACTGTTGATGACCTTCTCGAGTACATCAGCAGCCTCCTTGTTCTTGCCCTGCCAGAGGTATACCTTACCGAGGATAGCCTGTGCAGCCTCCTGGGTCAGGCGCCAAGTGGTGTTGTCGTTGACTGATGACTTGTGTGGAAGAGCACCAGAAGCGATAGCCTCTGTGAGGTTCTTCTCAGCAAATGCCCAAAGCTCCTCAGGCTTTCCGTTCTCCATCTTATACTCGTTTGCATCCATGAGGACATGGTCTACGAGAGGTGGAGTTCCCCACAGTGAGATGAGCTCGAGATAAGCGTATCCGATGCAGACCTTTGCCTCGTTCACGGTACGTGCTGCTACTGCAGAGAAGTTAGGGTCAACGTTCTCGAGGATTACGCATGCGTCGTGAATGATAGTGTACATTCCCTGGAAGTAGCCAGAGATTGAACCATGCTCTGCGTCGAAGGTGTACTCGTCAATCATCTCTACAGAAGAGTTGTCACCGCGGCCACCGCCACCTGCATAAAAGTCATCGTCAAGGGCACACTTGAGCATGATACCATTGACATACTGGTCGCGCAGGTCGCTGTAGAGTGCTGCGCCTGCAGACTCGATCTCAGCATCTGTCTTGTAGTAGTCAGAGATGCTTGTAACACCATGCTGATCTATATCAAGCATTCTTGAACATGAAGCAGCCATGAAAAGGGATGCTCCGGCAAGAAGTGCGAATGTTATCTTTTTCATATTCTTTATAGCGTTTATGTGGGACTAGAATGAAAGGCTGAAACCAAATACTGCCTTCTTTGAGTTAGGATATGAGCTCATATCCACACCGAGTGCATTGCCTACGCCTGCAACCTCAGGATCGAGTCCTGGATACTTGGTGAAGGTGAAGTAGTCCTCGAGAGATACGTATACTCTTGCGTTGCTGATCTTGATAACCTCAGAAACAGTCTTAGGAAGAGTGTAACCAAGCTGGATCTGCTTGATCTTGAAGTAGTTTCCTGAGAATACTGAAGCGCTTGACTGCATCCAGTCTGTCTGGGTAGAAGCACCGGCGCGAGGGTTTGTAGCATTTGTGTGGCTAGGAGTCCAACGGTCGTTGGTGAGTGCGGTGAGCTTGTTGACAGCGTAGTCCACACGGTTGAGGGCGCAGAAGATCTGGTGACCAGCAGCACCGCTACCGAATACGATTACGTCGAAGTTCTTCCAGCCAGCAGTGAGTGTAAGACCGTAGTTAACCTTAGGAATACCTGAACCGAGGTCGGTCTTGTCAGCTGCGCTGACTACACCATCCTTGTTGACATCCTCGAAGAGAGCCTCTCCGTTTGAAGGGTCAACACCGATGAACTTGTATCCATAGTAGTGCCATGCAGGGTATCCCTTCTCGAACTTGGTGATAGGAGAGAATCTGTAGGTAACACCGTCGATACCGTTCTCAAGTGCAGGGTGGAGGTAGGTA
The DNA here is from genome assembly GCA_024398295.1 of Bacteroidales bacterium. Classification (GTDB taxonomy): domain Bacteria; phylum Bacteroidota; class Bacteroidia; order Bacteroidales; family UBA932; genus Cryptobacteroides. The sequence goes on along the minus strand of JAKSJL010000008.1, from coordinate 31,614 downwards.
ACAACGTTCTTGAGGGTAGCTGCGTTTGCGCGGATACCATAGTTGAAGTCACCGATCTGATCCTGCCATCCGAGCTCAAGCTCGAAACCGCTGTTGTTTACATTACCTGCGTTAAGAGGTGATGCAGTAACACCGATGAGGGTAGAAGGAGTGAAACCTGCTACAAGGAGGTCCTTGGTCTTCTTGAGGAACCAGTCAGCGGTGATGGTGAGCTTGTTGTTGAAGAAACGAGTATCAACACCGACATTGAACTGCTCTGAAGTCTCCCACTTGAGACCATTGTTACCAGTAGCTGTAGGCTTGTTTACAGGGTAGTAGACAGTGCTGTTACCGATAGGGTAGATACCTGCAGAACCGATAACGGATGCATATCCGTAAGAGTTAAGGTTAGCTGTAGAACCGTTCTGTCCCCAGCTTGCGCGGAGCTTGAGGTAAGGGAGATAGTTCTTTACACCCTCCATGAATGGCTCCTCTGAGAGGGTCCAACCGAATGAGGCTGCAGGGAAGTAACCCCAGCGATTCTCCATAGGAAGGACTGATGAGTCAGCAGCATCTGCACGGAGAGATACCTGAGCCATATAACGGTTCTTGTAGCTCCAACCGAGACGGCCATAGTATGAGAGGTTTCTCTGGTAGATAGCCTCACCACCTGAGATGGTCTTTGATGCTGAAGGGGTAGCGAACTGGAAGAAGTAGAAGAGAGGGTCGTCCTTGGTTACACCGAAGTCGCTCTCTGAACCAGAGATAGAAGCAGCTACGTTGTAGTTCTTGTTCTGGCTATATGACATACCGGCCATCGCTGTCAAGTTGTGATCACCGATCTTGGTCATGTAGTTTGCGAAGTTCTCTACCTGATAGTAAGAAGGAACATTTACAGAAGCAGAGAGAGTCATGTACTCCTGGTGCTTGTAAGTGTTTGCGTAGTAGTCATTTGTGTAACCGTAAGAAGAGCTCTGACGGAAACGGTAGCTGACACGTGAGGTGAAGGTGAAGCCCTTGAAAGGCTTGAAGTTGAGAGCGGTGGTACCGCTGAATGACATACCAGCCACTTCAGTGTGTCTTGCATCTCTGAGGATGAGAGGGTTGATGTTCTCACAGTCATTTACCTGAGAGATAGCGAAGTAGTTGCCCTGTGCATCGTGGAGAAGGTTCTTTCCTTCTGCGAGGTATGCCTTCATGAATGCAGGGAGGTTGCTCTCTGAGTACTTCACAGGAGTAAGAGGGTCAAGCTGGATAGCTGAGAGGAATGCGTTCTCAGACTCTGCATTTGAGTCGCTTGCACGCTCTGAAACCTCTCTTACCTTATAGGTGTTGAGCTGGTTGTTAGAAGAGATCTCGAGCCAAGGCTTGATCTTCCATGAAGCGTTGAGCATACCGGTGATACGCTCGAAGGTATCCTCGTCACCTACAAACATACCGTTGTTGTTGAGGTATGAGAGTGAAGCGTAGATGGCACCCTTGTCATTTGAAGCGTCGAACTTCACGCTGTGGCGCTGAACAAAAGAGGTCTCGAAGAGTTCAGAAACCCAGTTTGTGTCAGTCTTGCCATCCCATCTCTGGTTGATGAAGTCCTGTGTGAAACGACCGTCCTCGATGTAGTACTGGATGTATTCCTTCGCGTTCATGATCTCAGGAATCTTGCCGAGAGACTGAGCGGTGAGCTGCATCTCGTAACCGATGTGGCCGTCACCTGAACCCTTCTTGGTGGTGATGAGGATGACACCGTTACCAGCACGTGCACCATAGATAGCTGCAGAAGCACCGTCCTTGAGAACCTCCATTGACTGGATATCGTTAGGGTCGATGTTTGAGATGCTGTTGGTGATCTGTCCATCCACTACATAGAGAGGGTCAGAAGAACCGTTTGAAGAAATACCACGGATGCGTACGGTAGGTGAAGCACCAGGACGAGCAGATGAGCTGAAGAGCTGAACACCTGCGGTCTTTCCCTGGAGTGCGCTCTCAGGAGAAGTGATGGTTCTAGCCTGGAGGTCATTGTCCTTCACTGAAGAGATAGCACCGGTGAGGTCGCTCTTCTTCTGGACACCGTAACCTACAACGACAACCTCCTCGAGTGATTCGGTGTCTTCTACGAGAACGACCTTCATGCCGTCCTTTGCAGGAAGTACCTGGGTATTGAAGTTAAGGAAAGAAATCTCAAGCATCGCTCCCTCAGGAACGTTGATTGTGAAGTTTCCGTCAAGGTCAGTAGCAACGCCGTTTGATGTGCCCTTCTGGACAACACCTGCGCCGATAACTGCCAAACCTGTCTCATCAACGACTGTACCGCTGATTTTGTTCTGTGCAAATGCTGATGTTGAGAACATGAGCATGAAAGCCATCAGAACAGTGCTGAGTCTTGGAAATAGACTTTTCATGATGATTTGTTTTGGTGAAATAATATTGTTTGTTGTGGTATTATACCATTATTAATTATGGGTGGTTTAATCCCATTGCAAAGTTAATTTGTCTGCTATCGATTAATGTGTCAAAATCGTTTAAATACTATCATATAAATCCAAATATCGCCATTTGAATACAATATGCTTGGGATAAAACGACTTAAAATCGTATTTTTGTGATATGAGCAAACACCTGCATATCATACTTATCTTGCTGGTTCTCGCACCCATTTTCACGGCGTGTGAGAACAAGGATCTGCCAGCTTACCGCCATTCTGGAAAGGTGGTTGATGGCATTGGCGAAAACAGTGTCACGGATTTTGTTTTCGACAGTGAGGGGTATGTGTGGATGATGGGCGTAGATATGCCTTACCTTTTCAAGACAGATGGTCAGAACATCATCCAGTACAGCTATGACTCTTCCGATCCTGGGAGTTTGTCTTCGAACAAGATCAATGATATAGTTATTGGAGAGGACAATGTTGTCTTGCTCGCCACTCAGAAGGGAGTCGACAGGTACGACAGGGACAATGGCTGCTTCACTCACATGAGGCTTGACGATACGAACTCCTATGTCCTCAGCATTGCCAGCAGCATCTCAGGCAGAATATGTATTGCCACGAGAAGGAATATCCTTGAGTACGACCGCTCTTCCGAGATATTCCTCAGAAAGCTCGAGATGCCTTTTGTGGCTGCATCCGGGGAACCGGACATCTTCTTTGACAGCTTCGGAAACCTGTGGGTGCTGTTCGAAGGCCGCCTTGACTGTTACGACGAGAGGTACAATGTGCTGTTCTCGAGGAAGGACATAACAGGAAAGGTAGTATACGATAGGCTCGAGTCCATCTGGTTCATTGAGGATGGCTGTGCCAGGACTATCAATGTCCGCACGCTGCTGGAGAAGGACGTGGCTGATGCATATCCTGGACTTGCAGGACGTGTATCGAAGTCATTGGCACTGCTCGATACGGGAATGATCCTTATGGAGACGGACAATGAATGTGTCTGCGTCGACGAGAACAAGGGCAGCGTGGTGCATCCGGAGCAGGCTTCTGGAAATCTCAGCAGGGCGATTGCGCGCTTCAGGAATGGTGCGACTGCATTGGCCATGGGGCCGGACGGCAGCCTATGGGTGGCACTGAACCCGACTGGATATATATGCTATCCTCCTGTTCTCGGTGCCATCTCCCCATATCGCGGACTCGTGCAGAGCATCATGGACGGGCATGTGAGAAATTACGTGCAGGACAGAAACTATTTCTGGACAATGCATCAGGATGGTATACATTGCTATGATATAGCCGCCAAGAAGGAGATAGGCACTGTGCATGTCGCCCAGTTCTTTGCAGGAAGCATTCCTTTCAACATCTCTCTGAACGCGGACGGAAAGGTGCTCGTGAGTGGCGCGCCACGTCGCTCGGATCCGTTTGTGGAGATAGAGGTGAACTCCAGTGGCAAGCCTGTGGTCAGCCGTGTTGTCGAGAATCCGAAGGATGGTATGGCGGCTATCAGTATTCACAATGACATCTATTACGCAAGCCGCGGCGCGCGACTTTCTGCCATATCGGGGACTGATGTAAACGATTTTGGGGGCATTTTCAATGACAATGCCTGCTATGCATCTATGGTCCGCACCCTCTTTGATGGCTCCATCCTGGTTTGTTACACAGACCATTGCCCTGTCATTTTCAATCCTCGTCGTGGTGAAGCCAAGATCCTTGAGGTGGATAATCTGCGACAGGTGTATTTCGCTACCAGCGTGGAGGATGTGCGTGGAAACCTCTGGCTTGGCTCGACCGACAACGGCCTGTTTGTATATAATCCGAGAACTGACAAGATAAGCCATGTGGATGTTTTCCCTGCCATGCAGGTGTCCAGCATGGCTGCTGATGGTGATGGCAATGTATTCGTGATGGACGGCTCGAACAATGTCTACATGCTGGACGTCGCTGCCGAAAAGGCACAGAGGGTCTGGACCGATGCATCGGATTATCCTCTTCCTAGGCAGCTCTTTACACTTCCTGACCATACAGTGGCATTGATAGGAGCCTCAGACTTCGCATGGTTCAGCAGAGAGAACCTGTTGTCGTCACAGACTATTGATTCTCCGTCCCATGTCATCATCAGTTCCGGAAAGAAGGTGCTCGCTGCTTTCAGCACCGAGTCGTACCCTTCGCGCAAGGCCGTGATCCGCTTGAACAGACACACTGAGGGCCTCAATCTCCACATCGGATCCGTCAATGGTGGCGCGAGAAATGTCTCATATACATACATGTATGACATCAATGGCTTCAAGACCGGTCCTCGTGAGTCATTTGACAATGCGTTCATTCCTCTTTACGGTGTGACCAAGGCTCGAAACAAGGTGAAGTTCTGGATCAAGGATAACAACCTTGGCACAGAGTCATTGCCATTCACCATCGTCATAAAGATGAATCTGCTATGGTTTGAGGTGGCTATACCTGCTCTTATCCTTATCCTTGTCATTGCCAGTGCGATACTTGGATACATATTCCTGAAGAAGAAGCGCGAGGCGAACAGCGAGAGGCTCAAGCGTGAGATGACGGAGAAGATGAACATGGAGAACATTGACTTCTTCGCAAACATCTCCCATGAGTTCAGAACCCCTCTGACCCTCATCCATGGTGCCGTGTCTTCGCTCGAGAGCACCGTGCCTGCAGATGCGTCCAAGGCACGTGGCGTCATCAAGCGCAGCACCGACAGACTCCTGAAGCTCGTCAGCCAGATGCTCGACTTCAACAAGCTTGACCATGGTGTGCTGAAGCTCAATGTGAAGATGGAGCCTGTGTCGGAGATATTCGAGCTCACGAAGATGAACTTCGAGATCGGTGCTTCGATGAAGAACATTGACCTTACATTGAATACTCCGGAAACCGCCCTCATGGGCTGGGTTGACCGCGACAAGATAGAGAAGATACTGTATAATCTCTGTTCCAATGCTCTCAAGTTCACCCCTCCAGGAGGTGCTGTGACCATCGATATGTCGGAAGATGACCAGCATGTCCTCCATGTCTCAGTCTCCGATACGGGAGTGGGCATCCCAGAGGAAGATCTCGACGCGGTCTTCGACCGCTTCTACCAGACATCTGCGGCGAAGAAATCCGGTGGTACCGGTATCGGACTGTACTATACCAGGGCATTGGTCAACCTGCATCATGGCTCCATCGGGGTCAAGGTGAGGAAGACCGAGGACGGCAGGACCGAGGGCTCCGTATTCAGCTTCACCATCCCTATGGCGGAGAGCGAGTACAGCGATGTGGAGAAGGCCGCTGCTACCGACAAGGTGGTAAGCATTGACCGCAAGGAGATGATGAGTGAGTACGTAGAGGAGAGCTCGGCGTCGGTGAAGACCTCTGACAAGAAGCAGAAGCTCCTCATCATTGACGATGACTACGAGGTGGTTTACTACCTCAAGTCGCTCTTTGCCGATACATATAATGTAAGCTTCCGCTTCGATGCGATGAGCGGCTACAAGATGATAGAGGAGTTTGTGCCTGACGTGATCATCTGCGACGTGATGATGGTGGACGTGGATGGCATCCAGCTCTGCCGCATGGTCAAGGACAACATAGCGATGAGCCATATCCCATTCATCATGCTCACGGCGAAGTCTACCATGGAGGACCAGATCAAGAGTCTGGGCGTAGGTGCCGATGCCTATGTGGTGAAGCCATTCAACTCGGAGTATCTCCAGGCGCTTGTCAAGTCAATGCTTGAGAATCGCGCGAGAGTGAAGGAGATGCTTGGACGCTCGACCCAGGTGCCTACGGCATCGAAAGATGCGCTCAGCTATCAGGATCGCTCATTCATGGAGCGCATGTACTCTGCGATGGAGGAGAGCTTGCAGAATGGCGAGCTTGACATTGACTCGATGGCTGAGACCCTCGGTGTGAGCCGCTCGAAGTTCTACTATAAGCTGAAGGCGCTCACGGGGCAGACTCCAAACGAGTTCTTCACTACCTACAAGCTGAATTACTCAGTCCAGCTGCTGAAGGATAGGAAATACAAGATAGCGGCCATCGCTGACATGCTTGGGTTCAGCTCGGCCTCGCATTTCACCTCACTGTTCAAGAAGCAGTTCGGTGTGCTCCCAAGCCAGTATTCAGAGACAGAAACCAAAACAAATAATTAAACTTTATGAAACACATTAGAATCGCAGCCACATTGGTGGCGCTCTCGCTTGCCGTATCGGCATCTGCACAGCAGGCCCTCAGCTTCAAGGCTCCTGTGAAGTCTCCAGAAGTAAATCCTGACAACTCCGTAACCTTCAGGTATCGCAATGCCAAGGCTCTCACAGTGCAGCTTCAGGGCGATTTCCTCCCTACCAACGCCCCTGTAGACATGGTAGAGGGCGAGGATGGCGTATGGTCTTACACCACACAGCCTCTCGAGGGAGAGCTTTACCTCTATAACTTCGTCGTGAATGGCGAGCGTCGCAATGACCCTTCAAACATGCACATGAACAGAGACATCGCTACATGGACCAACTTCTTCACCATGAGCACCAAGCAGGGTGACAAGGGCTGGTACTATGAGGTTCATGAGACTCCTCACGGAACACTTGCGAGAAGATGGTACAACAGCCCAACCCTCGGTGCTGACCGTCGTATCTCTATCTATACCCCTGCAGGTTATGAGACCAGCAAGGCCAAGTATCCAGTTCTCTACCTCCTTCACGGTTCAGGTGGTGACGAGGATGCATGGGTAGACCTCGGTAGAACCATCCAGATCCTCGACAACCTCATCGCAGAGGGCAAGGCTAAGCCAATGATCGTGGTTATGCCAAACGGTGTTTACTATAACAATGCTGCTCCTGGTTACGCTGTGAACATGTTCCAGCCTACAATGCTTAACTCTCGTTCAGACTCTACCAAGGAGATCGAGGATAGCTTCCAGGATGTAATCTCATTTGTTGAGTCAAACTACAGAGTAGCTAAGGGCATGTACAACCGTGCTGTAGCAGGTCTCTCAATGGGTTCTCGTCAGTCTTGCGCTATCTCACGCTCTCACCCAGGAATGTTCGGCTATGTCGGCATGTTCTCAGGTGCAGTCCTCGCTGACACTCCAGAGGCAGAGGCAGCTCTCGCTAAGCAGATGGATCCAAAGTGGGCTCCAAAGCTTTACTGGATCGGTGTCGGCAGCGCTGACGGTGTCAAGAGAAATGCTGTCAAGCTCAGAGATTACTGCGAGTCTAAGGGCTACCCAGTAGAGTACTACGAGTCAGACGGTGGACATGTCTGGAGAAACTGGAGAGTTTACCTCACCATCTTTGCTCAGAAGATTTTCAAATAGTCAAACAATACAGATATAAGTGATTATGAACAAGATTCTTTCAATCGCAGCAGCGGGCCTCATGGTCGCTGCATGCTGCTGTGGCACAGAGGAGCACAGCCTCATCTGTGACAGCACATCCGCTCTCGTGAAGACCACCTACGGTACCGTATCTGGCTATATCGAGGATGGTATCTACACCTTCAAGGGCATCCAGTATGCCAAGGCAAACCGCTTCGAGGCCCCTCAGGACCCAGACAGCTGGGAGGGCGTACAGACCGCTCTCTACTATGGCGCACAGTGCCACCAGGCTCCTAGAAAGACCTGGGAGGATGACTGTGAGGCATTCCTCTATCAGTGGGACGATGGTACTCAGTCAGACGACTGCCAGTTCCTTAATGTATGGACCAAGGGCATCAACGACGGCAAGAAGCGTCCAGTAATGGTATGGCTCCATGGTGGTGGCTATGCAATGGGTGCAGGTAGTGAGCTTCCTTTCTACGATGGAACAAACCTCGCAAAGAAGGATGTAGTCCTCGTGAACCTCAACCACAGACTCAACGTTCTCGGTTTCATGGATATCTCTGACTTCGGCGAGAAGTACAAGTATTCAGGAAATGTAGGCCTTCTCGATATCGTAAAGGCACTCGAGTGGGTAAACAAGAACATCGAGGCTTTCGGTGGCGATCCTGACAATGTGACCATCTTCGGTCAGTCAGGTGGTGGCGGCAAGGTGAACAGCATGCTCGTAGCCCCTTCTGCAAAGGGCCTCTTCAACAAGGGTATCATCGAGAGTGGTTCAATGATCAACTTCATGGAGCAGGATAGAGCTAAGGAGATGGCAAATGCTATCGTAGCTAGACTCGGCCTCAACGAGAAGACCATCGACAAGATCCAGGAGATCCCTTACTCTGAGCTCCTCGCTGCAGCTACAGAGGTAGTATGTGAGAAGAATCCTGAGAATTTCTTCTATCGTATCTATGGTGCCGGTATGTGGTTCGGTCCTGTGTTTGACGGTGACTTCATCCCTTACCAGCCTACAGATCCACGCGTGGCAGAGATCTCAAAGGGTATCCCTACCATCATCGGCTGCAACTATGCTGAGTATGGTATGCTCAACGGTGTTTACAAGAATGCTGACATCCGTTACGAGCTCGGTGACACCAAGCAGTACCTCTATGTATTCGCTAAGCCATCTCCACACATGGATGACACCTTCGCTACAAACCACTGCGTAGAGATGCCATTCGTATTCAACAACATCTGGCTCGGCCGCTTCATGGTAGGCTGCGACAAGTCTTGCTACGAGATGGCTGACTTCATGAGCGACGTATGGGTATCATTCGCAAAGGACGGCGTTCCAAACACCAAGAAGTTCAGCTGGGAGGTTTACAACCCTGAGACCAAGCCTGTAGTAGTGTTCAATGACAAGACCACCACTGTTCACGACGGCGATCAGTTCTGGGAGGACATGAAGAACTACAAGCGCGACACCTGGGTTTACAGACAGCCATACAAGATGAACTAAACTTTTTACTAAAATTTTTTAGGCAAAAGTTTGGAAAGCAAGAAATAATCTTTACATTTGCAGAAATCAGTTATAGATATGATGTCTTTCATAAAGCAGGATTCCAAGTGCAAGAAGCAGGTGTGCAGTCTGCCGGGGTCCTCTATGAAGTAATCTGAACTGAAAAAGCGAAGAAAGATACGAGAAGGCGAGCCCCGGCGGTTCGCCTTCTTTTTTTTGTTGACACGAATTTGACTTATGAATATCGAACTATTCATGGACATGCTTGGGATTGAGTCCACTTCCGGCGGGGAGAGGACACTGTCAGAGCATCTCGCGAAGACCTTGAAGACGCCTGGATGCACCCTTGAGCGTTTCGAGGTCGGAGACGGTACCGAGAACCTTTTCTTCTGCTGGGGCGAGCCCGAGATAGTGTTCTGCTCGCATATGGACACCGTCCCTCCTTATATCGCTCCAAAGGTGGAGCAAGAGGACGGACAGACCGTCTTCAGAGGCCGCGGAACCTGCGACGCGAAGGGCCAGATATTCGCGCTTTACAGCGCGTGTCTGGAGCTCGAGGCGCGAGGGCACAGCGGCTTCGGCCTCCTGCTGCTCAGCGGCGAGGAGACGGGCTCCTTCGGAGCCAAGGCCTTCCGCACGCAGCACCCTGGCGGCCGCGTCGTGATCGTCGGCGAGCCGACCGACGGCTGCATGGTGAGTGCCAGCAAGGGCACGAAGGCCTTCCGCCTGACCTTCCACGGCCGAGCCTTCCACTCCGGCTATCCCGAGATGGGAGAGAGTGCCGTGATGAACTTTTCTGCCTTCCTGGAGCGCCTGAAGGCCCATCAGTGGCCGGAGGATGGGCAGCTCGGCCCTACTACCTGGAACATTGGCAAGCTTTCCAGTGACAACCCTCAGAACATACTCAGCGAGAGCCTGGAGTGCAGGCTCTACTTCAGAACCACCTTTGCGTCGGACAGCCTGATAGAGGCGTTCGTGCGCGAGCAGGCTGAGGCCATGGGGCAGGTAGATGGGCGCCCTAGGCTTGAGTTTGAAGCCCTCGGCGGTGACACTCCTATGAGCTACACCACCCTGGAGGGTTTCCCTACAAAGACTGTGGCTTTCGGCAGCGATGCCCCTCAGCTCACGAACTTCCCCCAGAGGATACTCTGCGGACCAGGGTCCATACTCGTCGCGCACAGGCCAGAGGAGCAGATCACCCTCTCTGAGCTGGAGCAGGCGCGTGACCAGTATGTAAGAATGTTTGAAACTTTGAAAAATATATAAACGAACTATGATTGTAATGAAATTCGGCGGCACATCCGTCGCCGGCAAAGAAGCGATTTCCAGGACCATCGACATCATTGGATCGAAGGTCGACAAACAGCCTGTGGTGGTCGTTTCCGCAATGTCAGGAGTGACTGACCTCCTCTACAAGATAGCGGATACAGCGGCCCGCAAGGACCACAAGAGCGCGATGGCGCTCCTTTCGGAGCTGCGTGAGAGGCACGTGGTGACCGTGGACGAGCTCCTTGAGGGTAATGCAGGCTACATGCTTCCTGCCATCTCCGGAGTGAATGAGATCTGTGACGAGCTCGAGCAGTTCGTCATCGCAGTCTGCGCTCTGGGCGAGCTCAGCGACAGAAGCAGGGCCTTCATCGTGTCAAACGGTGAGCTGCTCTCTTCGACCATCATCAGCTACGCCCTGAATGCGAAAGGCATCAGCACCGAGTGGCTTGATGCACGAAAGATGATCATCACTGCGGGCGACCTCATGAAGGGTGAGCCTCAGAGCGAGCGTATCTGTGAGCTGGTGCCAGAGGTGGTAGGCGCCGCCATGAAGAGCCATAAGGCGGTCATCACCCAGGGTTTCATCGCCAGCGACGTCGAGGGCATGCCTTCGGTGCTCGGCAGAGGCGGCTCTGACTATACCGCATCCCTTATCGGCATGGCCATGAATGTGGAGGCTATCGAGATCTGGACCGACGTGGACGGAGTACTCACTGCAGATCCTAGAGTGGTTAAGGGCGCGAGAAAGCTCGACACCATCTCCTTCGAGGAGGCAGCCGAGATGGCGCATTTCGGCGCCAAGGTGCTACATCCTCTCACCATCGAGCCTGCTGTGCGCGAGAACATCCCTATCTATGTGCTGAACTCCATGAATCCAGCAGGTTCCGGCACCCTCATCATCGAGACCGCGACCGCTGAGGACAGCGTGAAGTCAGTTTCATTCAAGGAGAATATCCAGGTCATCAACATCTTCACCACGAAGATGATCGACGCTTCCGGCTTCCTTTCCAAGGTATTCGACATCTTCAGCAGGAACAATGTCTCCGTGGACCTTATCAGCACCACCGAGGCGAACATCTCAGTCACCTGTGACCAGCATCCGAAGAACATCGAGAAGGTCGTGAAGGAGCTTTCAGAGTTCGCTGATGTCGAGATGGATGGCGACAAATCGCAGATCTCCGTCATCGGAAAGAACCTTGTGAACATCGAGGGCCTGATGCAGAAGATGCTTGAGGCACTCAGAGGAAAGAAGCTCTACATGATCTCACAGGGCGCATCCTATATCAATATTTCAGTGGTCGTCGACAGAGCCGTGCTCATCGAGTCCGTGAACAGTATTCACCATTCACTTTTCGAGTAGCTATGAAAGTCATCATATCAGGATATGGCAAGATGGGCCATATGGTAGAGAACAACCTAAGACTCAGAGGCATAGAGTGCGTCTGTGCCAGTGAAGACATAAAGAGCGTGGATCCTGCAGTGGCGAAGGAGTGCGTGTGCATTGACTTTACCACCCCAGCGGCCTTCAGGGAGAACTATGCTTTCCTTGCGGAGAACTTCAAGGCTGTGGTAATAGGTACCACCGGCTGGAACGACATCAAGGATGAGGTAGTGGCGTGCTTCGAGAAGTGTGGCACCACCATGATCTATGCTTCAAACTTCTCCATTGGTGTCAATGTATTCTTCGCCGCCTCCGACTATCTCTCGAAGATGCTCGCTGACGCGGGTGGGTACAGCGCCTTCGTGGAGGAGAAGCACCACTCTCACAAGCTGGATCGCCCAAGTGGCACCGCCAAGTCCATTGCCGACATTGTGGAGGCAAACATGGGCGCGGCCCCAGACATCGCTTCCATCCGTTGCGGCGAGATCCCAGGCATCCACACCCTCGGCTTCGAGGGCGCGAATGACAGGATCACCCTGACTCACGAGGCCTTCTCGAGGGAAGGATTCGCGGCAGGCGCAGTGGAGGCAGCTCTCCGTACAGAAAACCTAAACGGTGTCCACGAGTTCAAGGACATCATCTTCAACATCTAGACTACTATGGCAGACCATATACATTTTGCGGGCTGTGGTACAGCCTTGCTCACACCATTCACGAACAATGGTGACGCGGTCGACTACGACGCCGTCGCCAAGCTCACTGACCGTCAGGTCGCAGCGGGAGCGCATTTCCTCGTGCCTCTGGGCACTACGGGCGAGACCCCATGCCTCACCGATGTGGAAAAGATAAAGATACTTCAGGTGACCAAGGAGCACTCGCAGGGAAAGCCTGTGATCGTGGGAGGCGGCACGAACTCATTGGCACAGACCATCGCGAGCATCAAGGTGCTGGAGCCTTTCGGCCCCGACGCGTTCCTGGTGGTGGTGCCTTACTACAACAAACCCACCCAGAAGGGCCTTTTCGAGTATTTCAAGGCCGTGGCGGAGTCGACGGACAAGGATATTGTCCTTTACAATGTTCCCGGCCGTACGGGCTCGAACATCGAGGCTGAGACCACTCTGAGGCTGGCCGAGGAGGTGGAGAACATCGTGGCCGTGAAGGAGGCATCAAGCCGCTATGGCCAGATCTCGCAGATCCTTCGCCACCGTCCTGAAGGGTTCTCTGTGCTGAGTGGCAATGATGACGAGACCCTCTCGCTCATGGCGACCGGCGCCGATGGCGTGATCAGCGTGGCGTCGAATATCGACCCTGTGAGGATGGTGAAGCTGGTGAATGCGCTCGCGCAGGACGATATGAAGACGGCGCGCGAGCTTCACTACAAGCTCATGCCGCTCTTCAAGAACTGCTTCATCGAGTCGAACCCTATCCCTGCGAAGGCCGCGCTTTCTCAGATGGGCCTCATGGAGAATAGCCTCCGTCTGCCGCTCTACCCAGCTACTGAGGAGACGGAAGAAATTATGAGACAGACACTTGCTGAACTTTTTTAATCATGGAAGAAATCTTGAGACAGATAGAGCTCTTCGACTCTACGATGGAAGGGCTTGAGAATGGCGAGATCAGAGTCGCCGAGAAGACAGAGGACGGATGGGTGGTGAACCCGGAGGTAAAGCAGGTGATCCTGTCTGGATTCAGACTGGGAAGACTCACCGAGATGCCCGGAGGCTTTCTGGATAAGGACACCTATCCAGTGAGGAAGTTCACCGTGGAGGATGGCGTCAGGATAGTGCCAGGGGGCAGCTCAGTGCGCAGAGGTGCGTTTCTCGCCCCATCGGTGGTGATGATGCCGCCTGCCTACGTGAATGTGGGCGCCTATGTGGATGAGGGCACCATGATAGACTCGCATGCGCTCGTAGGCTCGTGCGCGCAGATAGGCAAGCACGTGCACCTTTCTGCGGCATCGCAGATAGGTGGAGTGCTGGAGCCTGTCGGAGCGCTCCCGGTGATCATTGAGGACAATGTCTTCATAGGTGGAAACTGCGGCATCTACGAGGGTACCATCGTGCGTGAGAACGCGGTGATAGGCACGGGAGTCATCATAAATGCCTCCACAGCCATCTACGATGCCACTACGGGCGAGTGGATAAGGCGCAACGAGAACGGCCAGATGGTAGTGCCGGAAGGCGCTGTGGTGGTCGCTGGCTCGCGTCCTGTGACCAAGGGTCCTGGCGCAGAGGCAGGTATCCATCTCTACTGCCCTGTGATCGTCAAGTACAGGGATTCGAAGACTGACAGTTCTACCTCCCTGGAGGATTTGCTGAGATAGGGGATGGAGTATAGCGGATTCTTTTCGGAAGACACCTTCTCCTTCTTCCGCTCCCCTGTGAGGGAGATATTCAAGAAAGTGGACCTGAATGAGATATACTCCTTCGCGGGAGGATATCCTCATGCGTCCACCTTCCCGCTGGAGGATATCAAGGCCCTGAGCGCCGCGGTGATAGACAAGTACGGGGCGAAGGCGTTCCAGTACGGCGCGACCCAGGGCGTGCCTGAGCTACGCGCGGCCGTGTCGGCACGCTATGGCGTGCCTGTGGAGCGCGTGCAGATCACCTCTTCTTCCCAGCAGGGTATCGACGTCTGCACAAGGATCCTTGTGGATCCGGGTGATGTGATTCTGACCTCGAATCCTTCCTACCTGGGAGCTCTCCAGTCTTTCAGGTCCTACAGGGCAGAGCTCGTGGGCGTCCAGCATGACTCAGATATAGCTCAGTGGGAGAGGAAATGGCGTACTGCCATAGAGGAGTGCCTGGCTACTGGGAAGAAGGTCAAGTTTCTCTACATGATCCCTGATTTCCAGAATCCATCCGGAGAGACCCTTGATCTCGAGGAGAGGAAACTGCTCGTCTCGCTGGCGGAAGAATATGATTTCCTGATAGTTGAGGATAGCCCATATAGGGAGCTTAGGTATGAGGGCGAGCCTGTGCAGACCATCTATTCGCTCTGTCCTGAGCGCGTCCTGCATCTGGGTTCTTTCTCGAAGATACTTGCTCCTGGCTTCAGGCTTGGCTGGATAATAGGCGCTCCGGAGCTTCTGGACAGGATCTATGTCTGCAAGCAGTCGCTGGACCTGTGTCCTCCTATCATGGACCAGTACATCGCTGCAGAATTCATGTCCAGCGGTATGCTTGACCGTAATCTGGCGAAAAGCATTGACCTATATCGCACAAAGAGGGACCTACTCCTCTCGCTTCTGGAGAAGTATATGCCTGAAGGTGTGAGCTGGACGCATCCAGAGGGCGGACTCTTCCTGTTTCTCACCCTTCCTGAAGGGTTCGACACAGTGAAGCTCTACGACCGCGCATTGGCCGCAGGCGTCGCATATGTGGCAGGCGCGTTCTTCTGCACTGACGGAAGTGGGCTGAACACCATGCGCATGAACTTCTCCTTCCTCGCTTCTGAGCGCATGGAAGAGGGAGTACGCATACTTGCGGGGCTGCTCTAGCGGCTGCGCCTCTGCTTTTTGTAGGCGAGTGGGCTCTGCCCCGTCATTCGCTTGAAGAACTTTCCGAAATCGGACTGTGACGGGAATTCCATCTCGTTGCTTATCTCCTTTATGCTCTTGTGCGCGTATGAGAGCTTGGCCATGGCGCCAAGGACAGCATACTGGTCTATGAGGTCCTGGCCGCTGAGGCCGGTTTCCTTCTTGACTACGGCGCTTAGATACTTGGGATTATAGCCCAGCTTCTCAGAATAGAAGGACATCTTCCTGTTCTTCTGGGCATGTGTCTCCACCAGGTTTATGAATCTGGTGATGAGGCTCGCCTTGTCCTGCTGATGCTCCACAGAGAGTCTGTAGAGGTCGGCACAGTTAAAGCGCAGAGCCTTGTTCAGGTAGTATCCTGTACTGTAGAAAAATGCACGCAGAAGGCTCAGGACGCACTCATTCTTATATGGATTCGCAGAGAAGCGTATCACTCTCTCCATCGCGCCGAAGAACAGGATGGTCGCTTCGGCGTACTCCGAAGTGACTCGCAGTACAGGCGTCTCGTCGAGGATGAAAAGGCCGAGGAATACGCTGCTCACGCTCAACTCCTGGCCGATGTCGCCTCCGATGGCGAGGACATTGTAACGGAAATTCGGCGACATCTCGCGTATCTGCACAGTCTGGCCCTTTCTGAATACAGACATGCATTTCCTGGAGAGAGTGTAGTCTCTTCCCTTCACGTTCAGCTGCGCCTCACCGCCGTTCGAGTACATGACAATGTTGAACTCCGGGGTAAAAGGGCCTTCCGGCCAGCGGCAGTTCTGGAGTATGGCTATGTTGTTCTCTGAAGTGCA
This sequence comes from Bacteroidales bacterium, assembly GCA_024398295.1. GTDB lineage: Bacteria > Bacteroidota > Bacteroidia > Bacteroidales > UBA932 > Cryptobacteroides. Next base: position 15,407 of record JAKSJL010000008.1, on the reverse strand, counting down.
TCCGTTGAGGCTGCAAAATTCGTCAAATTTCATGTGGTTGTCCTAATTTTCGTCACAAATGTATAAATAAATGTCTAATATTCCAAAAATGACGAAAAGTGTCACTTTACCATTAGGCTTTTGAACTCTAATTTTGCATCCGTAAAAGATAAGATATGAACGTGTATATACCTAAGACCTTGAGAGAGCTCTTTGAGCACTCTACCAAGGAGTATGCAGAACGAAAGTTCACGAGCTACGCAGATGGATCATTGTCCTATACCTATGGACAGTACAGGGAGCAGACACTTGCAGTGTCCAAGCTCATGTCCACCTATGGCGTAGGTGCCGGGGACAAGGTGATCATCATTTCCGAGAACATGCCTAACTACTCTGTGGCCATGTTCGCAGCTACCTCATTCGGAAGAGTCATGGTGCCTGTCCTTCCTGACAGTTCGGCTAATGAAGTTAACAACATAATAGAACATTCCGAGGCCAAGGCGGTGTTTGCCTCTACACCGCAGCTGAGAAAGATCTCAGACGAGAACCTAGACCGCTTGCAGCTCGTGGTGAATCTCGGTAGCCTTGAGCTCGTCAAGGGAGTACAGGCTCAGGAAGAACCTGAACTTTCGGTTCCTGAGCCTGACGACCTTGCCGCAATCCTTTATACCTCAGGTACTTCCGGAAACGCCAAGGGAGTCATGCTGACACACAGGAACCTCTGCCATAACCTGGTGGGTCTTCCTGACGTGTTCCCTTGTACTCCAGAGCATGTCCTGCTCTCCATCCTTCCTATCGCACATACCTATGAGATGAGCATTGGCCTTCTCTATCCTATGACCTATGGCGCAAGCATCTACTACCTCAGCAAGGCTCCGACCCCATCGGTGCTGATGGTGGGACTCAAGCAGGTGCGTCCTATGGCCATGTGCTCAGTGCCGCTCATCATCGAGAAGATATACAGAAAGAGTGTCCTCAGGACCATCAGCAGCAGCCCGCTTATGCTGTGGTTGCAGAGGCATACTCCGTCGCTGCTGTACCGCATCATTGGCATGAAGCTCAAGAAGACCTTCGGTGGTCGCCTTGAGGTAGTGGCCATCGGCGGCGCGAAGCTCGACCCAGAGGTGGAGATCTTCCTCCAGAGAGCGCATTTCCCATATATCATCGGCTACGGCCTCACCGAGACTGCGCCTCTCATCGCGGCGACCACACTCAAGGAGCTTCCGAAGGTGGGCAGCACCGGCCCTATCGTGAAGGGCGTGGAGGGTCGCATCATCAACCCAGACCCTCAGACCGGCAGGGGAGAGCTCGTGGTGAAGGGACCAAATGTCATGAAGGGCTACTACAAGGACCCTGAGCGCACTGCGGAGGCGTTCACAGAGGACGGTTGGTTCCGTACCAAGGACCTCGCGGTCATCGACAAGAAGGGCGCTGTATCCATCACAGGCCGCCTCGGAAACATGATACTCGGCGCTTCGGGCGAAAACATCTACCCAGAGGAGATTGAGGTGGTCATCAATAACCTAGAGGGTGTGGAAGAGTCCATCGTGAAGAGCGAGCAGGGAAGGCTTGTGGCTATCGTGAAGCTCGCGGAAGGCATCATTGACTGGGCCAATGAGAGCGACGCAGCGGTGAAGGAGAAGATCGAGAAGGTACAGAATGACATCAAGACAGCTACCAATGCTGCTGTGAACAAGGCCTCGCAGCTTTCTGTGGTCCGCTTCATCCGTGAACCATTCGTAAAGACAGCAACTCAGAAAATCAGAAGATTCCTATACTAAAATGAAACTGTCAGGACAGAATATACTTATCACCGGTGGCGCGTCCGGAATAGGCCGCCTCATAGGCCGCCTTGCCATCGAGAAGGGCGCCAGGAGCATTGTCATTTGGGACATCAACCCTCAGTCCATCGAGAAGGTGGCAGCGGAGCACAGGGCTCTCGCGGCAGGAAAGACCCAGATCGAGGGTTTCCGTGTTGACGTTTCTGACAATGCCTGTGTGACAGAAGCATACGCACAGACCGTGGCCGCTGTGGGCCAGGTCGATGTGCTCGTGAACTGCGCTGGTATCGTGACCAGCAACAAACCTTTCTCGCAGAATACCCCTTCGGAGATAGACCGTACCATCAAGGTGAACACCATCGCTCCAATGTATGTGGCGCTTGCCGCCATAAACGACATGATCGCCCGTGACCATGGCCACATCTGCACCATTGCCTCGGCTGCAGGCATGCTCAGTAACCCGAACATGTCCATCTATGCCGCCAGCAAGTGGGGCGCCATCGGCTGGTCTGATTCAGTGAGAATCGAGCTTCAGAAGGCGAAGAGCCATGTACACATCACTACAGTGGCTCCTTACTATATTAACACAGGTATGTTCGACGGCGTACAGTCACGTATCATACCTATACTTGATCCAGAAAAGACTGCGAAGAAGATCGTACGTGCGATAGAGAAGGACAAGGATTTCCGTGGTATCCCATTCTCTTTCCACTTCATCAGATTCTTCCAGGGACTGCTGCCTACCTTCTTCTTCGACTGGTTCTTCGGAGAGGTGTTCGGTGTGTACCACACCATGGATCATTTTACTGGCAGGAAGAACTAAACCTTCTTCTATCATATCTTTTACAAACTCGCTCACACGCAGGATGTCCTGGTGTGAGCGAATCTTTCTTTATGTAGCGTGTCTCTATTTCAGAGATGGTAGACTGGCTTCCTTGTGGAATTTCTGGACTTCCGTAGGGCTTGTAAGAGTCATGAACTCTCCCTCGAGGAAGACTTCATAGGTGCTTGACCAAGCTGAACCGTCTGAATACTTGCCGCTCAGGACGCCTTCTGCTATGCTCCAGCTGCCGGTGAAGTGACTGTAAGTCACGTCCTTGCCTGCGCGCTGGTAGAGGTCGAAGGTTTCTGCGCTGAAGCTGATCCAGACGCTGAGGCCCTGAGAGTCCGAGAAGGACTTGGTGCCGACAGCGTCGCCATCGATGCTGACGAGCTGCCAGTGACCTATGAGCGAGTCGGCGCTGACTGCTGGCTCCTTGTGGCATGAAACTGATATCAGGGCGATGGCCATAGCCATCAGTACTGTGAATATTCTCTTCATACTTCTCTTCTTTTAGAGCCAGCCACCGTTGGCGCTGACATTGTTTCTTGCGACGATGGACATGCGGCGTGTGAACTCCTTTCCGCCCATTTCTGTCTCGGTGCCGAGAGCTGAACCTCCTGCCACTGCCTTGATCTCGATGACTGCGCAGCCAGGTTTTGTACACTTGACGCTGAGCACTCCATCTGCTATGCTTGGCTCTCCTTCGATGCCTAGGCTTGCCTTCGCAGCATCAGCATTGACACTGAGGAACTTAAGGGTGGCGGCATCGTCACCGAAGAGCGCCTTGAGGTCAACGCGTGCCTCGCTGCCTACCTTGACGGTCTCGAATGGCACGCCTTCGACATTCATCAGCACCTTCCAGGCGTCGATGACACCTGTTCCCATCTTTCCGCCCCTGAACTGCGTGAGGTCCATGGTGCTAGAAGGAGTTTTCTTTGTGCCCTGGAGCATTGGCTCAAGGGAGTTAACTGACGAGAGGAGGAGTGACTCGAACTCGTCGCGGGTGAAATGGCGACCAAGCTGCTTGGCGTATGAGATGCCTAGTGCTGTGATGCCGGACATCACAGGGGTGGCCATCGAGGTGCCATGCATGTAGCCGTATTCATTGGTGCCAGGAAGGGTCGAGAGCATGGTGAGGCCTAGGGTGTTGTCGCCTCCTGGTGAGGCAATGTTCACGCCTGTGCCGTAGTTTGTGTACCATGCAGGGAGGCCATCCTGCGAAGTCGCACTTACGCAGATGAAGTCCCTGTAGGCTCCAGGGTACTCTGCTTTGGAGTTGTGGCTGTTTCCGGCGGAGATCACGACAATGTTGCCGTCCACCACGCCACCACTGTTTGCATTGGCCGGGTCGCGGAAGTAGTCGTAGGCAGCCTTCACTGCAGAGAGGCTCTCCGAGAATGCCTTGTCAGAGTAGTATGAGCCCAGTCCGAAAGAGCACTGGAGCACAGATGCTCCATTGTCGGCGGCGTACTTGATGGCGCGTGCGACAGCTAGATTGTCATTTCGCTGGCTTCCACTGAAGATCTGGCACGACATGATACGTACGCCGTCTCCATTTCCGGAACCACCTGCCACGCTGCTGATGCCGATGCCGTTGTTGTTCACGGCAGCGACAAGTCCTGCGACATGGGTTCCATGGCCTTCGTCTCCACCGAGGTTCCAGCTTATCTGACCGTTTGAGGCGAAATTGTAGCCGTGCACGTCGTCCACGTAACCATTGTTGTCATCATCGATGCCATTGTCTGGAATCTCACCCTTGTTCACCCACATGTTTGCGGCGAGGTCTGGGTGATCATACCTTACGCCCTCGTCCACGACAGCCACCACGATGGATGGGTCTCCTGCGCAGAGCGCCCAGGCGTCGCGGATGTCGACATCCGCTCCTGCGACTGTGGTAGGGCCGAAGGTGTTCTTGTCACCATTGTTGAAGAGGAACCACTGATTCTTGAAGAGTGGGTCGTTCATCATCACAGGCTCTAAGTTTTCAGACTTTGTGACAGGGCTTGCGACAGGGGTGAATTCCTTGTCGTGTACAAATGGTCTGTCGAAGCTAGCCATGTACTCAATGCTGAGCACATGGTCTTCATTCTCAAGTGCTTCCGCAAAGGTGGTGACATCCTCGCCCTGGGGCACGCTAACCACGAACCAGCGGTCGAGGCCATACTTGTGCTCAATGGTCTCCTTGCCTGGTACTGAGTTGAATAGCGGCTGCGCCTCCACTCCCTGAGGAAGTGTGGCACCCTCGTCCAGAAGGACGATTATCTCATCTCCAAGGCCCTCTGTGGGCACGTTCACTATCTTTCCCTGTGGGATGGTTTCAAACGAAGATGCCCCCCCGGTGCATGCAAAGAGCACCGGAAGGGTCATCAACGAGATAAGTAATGATCTTGTTTTCTGCATTTCAGATTTTATTCGTCATCACCACGGTAGCTAGAGAGGTTGATACCGAGAAGGATAACCTTCTTGCCTGCCTCTCCCTTTACCTTGAAGGTGATGGTCTCACCCTCCTCAGTAGCCTCTGCTGAGGTGTAAGCCTTGCCGAGGTTGAAGAAGTGGTATGCGCCGTCTCCGCTTACGATGAAGCTTGACTGATTCTTGGTAGCAGACTCGTTCTCAGCTACGGTGAATGGGTTCTCGTCGCTTGACTTGAAGCTCTCACCATAGTATGAAGAGTCGGTGCTCTTGGTGTAGATAGGCTTGCTTGAGCTTCTCTCAAGTGAGAGCTCTACTGAGCCGCCTACGCCGAGTGCGAAGAATGAAACTACCTTGCGACCCTTTGTACAGGTGATTGATGCCTCAGAACCTGCCTCGATCACGAAACCGCTACTCTTTGTGGTGTAGTTGATGGTGAAGTCGGTGTAGGTGGCATTTGCACCAGGAGTGAATGCTGTGATGTAGTTCCACTTGTTTGTCTGAAGCTCCTTGGTAGGGCTGTCGAAGTTCTGGATGGTGACATTTGATACGCCCTCGATGACATCCTCTGCGAGCTCATTGCCAGTACCTACCTTCACGAGGTTGAGTGAGCTGCCTGCAGCGTAGATCTTCTTGAGGTTGCCGTTCTTTACAGGACCTGAAACGTCGAGAGTGGTGATCGTTGTGTTCTCGATGTTAAGGGTCTCGAGCTTGTTGTTTGCGTTGAACTTGACCTCACCGCTCATCTTGGTGCCTGAGATGTTCACGTTCTTGAGTGCAGTGCAGTAGCTTGCAGAGATGCTGCTTGCAGCAGTGTAGCTCATGTCGAGGTCCTCAAGAGTGCTGTAGAGATAAGGTGAGAATGAAAGGTTCTCGTTGTATGAAACATTGAGTGCCTTCACCTTGTTGTAAGCGATGTCGTTGTAACCATAAGAACCAGAGAGCTTGTTGTGGCTGAGGTCAACCTCCTCGAGGAGGGTGTTCTTGCCGAGCTTGACGCTGGTGAGCTCATTGTGGCTAAGGTCAATGGCCTTGAGTGACTTGAACTCTGCACCATCGAATGAGGTGAGCTGGTTCTCAGAGAGGTTGAGCTTCTCGACAGGGAATATTGAGAGGTACTGTGCGTCTGTGAGGTAGTAACCAGAAAGGTCGAGTTCCTTTACATTTGCAGCCTCTGCAGCTGAGAGCTTGCCGTCACCATTCTCATCGTATGCTCTGAGGATAGCCTTCTTAGCATACTCGTCGGTCACAACTGAAGCATAGTCGCTGATCTCGCCACCCTGAACAGGTACGTAGGTGAACTTGACAGTATAGTAGGTCTCATCTTCCTTCCAGTATCCTGCGGTAACCCAGCTGAGACTTGCGCCGCATCCCTCAGGGAGACGAACCTCCTGAAGCTTGTTACAAGGCTGTGCGTTGATGCTTGAGAGCTTGGTAGCGGTAGAAAGGTCAATGAGTGTGAGCTCAGAACAGTTGTTTGCGCTGAAGCTTGTGATGAGTGGGCTCTTGCTGAAGTCAGCTACCTTGATCTTGCTGTAGTCAAGGGTGATGCTCTTGAGTTCAGGGAGAACAGGGAAGTCGATCTGCTCGAGCTTAGAAGAATTGTTGACTGAGAAGCTGCTGATCTTTGTACAGCCGCTGAGGTTCACATTTGTGAGGCTCTCAGTACCTACGCTTACGGTAGTGAGCTCTGGACAGCAAGAGAGGTCGATAGACGAAATCTTGCTGCCGTATGTAGCGAGGTTGGTGAGCTTTGGACAATCCTTGAGGTCAATGCTTGTGAGTGCGGTACCATAAGCTGTGAGTGTCTCAAGTGCCTTGAGGCCAGTGAGGTCGAGTGACTCAAGCTTGATACAGCTGTAAACCACGAGCTTCTTGAGTGTGCTGAGGCCAGCAACCTTGATCTCCTTGACATTTCTTGAAAGTACCTCTATTCTCTCGAGCTTGGCGTTCTTGGTGAAGTCAATGCTCTCGAATGCAGACTGGGTAGCTGAGTATGAAGAAGCTGTGAAGACGAACTCCTTGAGGTTATAGAAAGCCTCGATACCAGCGAAGCTGTCGATCTTGTCTGAACCGTAGTAAGAAGGATCGTAGAATGACATTCTGGTCACTGCACCAGCCTCCTCAGCGTCGATGACGCCATCCTTGTTCTTGTCGTAGTTCTTGAGTACATAGTTCTTGAAGGTCTCGCCCTCGAACTCAGGTGCCTTGAACTCACCAGCCTCCTGGCTGATAGCGATGGTCTGTACGGTAGCACCCATCTCATCGATGAGGAGGATAGAACCAGTCCTCTGTGAAGGGGTGGTGTTTGCTCCTACATGGATGGCGAGGTTTTCGTTGCGGATAACGCCAGCCTTGGTGATGGCTACAGAAAGCCATGAAGCGGCCTCAGCCTCTACCTCTACCTTATAGTCAATGTTTGTGGTGACAGGGACAGTGATATCTGCGCCCTCTACACCTACGACTGTGGTAGGTGCTACTACCTCGAGAGTACCCTTGGCGAACTTGAGGGTCTTCATGTCGGTCTTGCCCTTGCCGTTCACAGCGTAAACGAGAACCTTGCCGCTCTCAGCGCCGTCTGCAGGAACAGAAACCTTGATGATACCTTCTGATACGCTCTTTGCCACTGCGTCAGCAGACCAGTTTCCTGAAGCGAATGCGTCTACCTCAGTCTCCTCGTCAGCACCAGTAACGCTGTAAGGGATCTCTGTTGAAGAGCCTGCCACTACATCGTATACCTTTGACTTGTCCACTACGATTGAGAATGCCTGCTCGCGTGGGATCATGATCTTAGAGCCGTCTACGAGTGTGAATACCACACCTGCAGAGGTCTCCTTGACAGCTGAGAACACTGCATCTACAGCTACAGGGCCTTCTGGAGTGCTGGTAGCTGCTCCAAGTACCTGCCAGGTAGCGCCACCGTCTACAGAAACCTCCCAGTTGCCTTCGTTGATGCGGATCTGAGGGGTCACACCGTCCTTACCGTCAGTACCATTGGCACCATCAGTACCATTCTTTCCGGTAGCAGGAACATAGTTTCCGTCTGCATCCTTGAGGAGCTGGCCGTCTACGGTCCAGTAGTATGTGTCACCTACGAGCTGTACGCCAATGACTGGGGTAGCGCCCTTGTCGCCCTTATCACCCTTGTCACCTTTGTCGCCCTTGTCACCCTTGGCGCCATCATTTCCATGATAGATGGTAATAGGGCTGCTCTTGGTGAACTTGATGGTGTAGCCGATAACCGCGCCAGTGGCAGGATCCTTCACATCCTCTACAGATGTTACATAATCCTTTGCCTCAACGGCGTTCATGAGGGCCTGGAGAGCGTCAGCATTGGCCTGGATCTTCGAGTTGATCTGCTCGATGGCGGTCTTCAGGGCTGTGACGTCCTTCTCGATCTTGTCGACACGCTCGGTGAGAGCGGTGTCATCATATGGCTTGGTACAAGCTGCTACGAAGAGCACTGCACTCGCCATAAGGAGGGAATGAAAAATTTTTCTCATCGTTTTATATTTTATTTGGTTGTTTCTGGCTGTGGTACATTGAATACCATGGTCTTGATGCCTGCGCTGGAAGTTGATGGGTTTGACCAGAAGTTGTAAGCCTTCTTGTATCCCTTCTTGTATTTGTCGTTGACCAATTCCTCTGGCTGCTGGACAGGAATGAATATTTCGTAGTGGAGAGGACTGTAGTTATGTTTCTCATCCTCAGCATATGCTGTGATGCTCCAAGGCATGGATGGAAGGGTGTCGCCCTCGTCTGTCACAAAGATACCCTGGCTTGTTCCTGCTCCGTTCCACCATGGCTTGAGCACACCGAAGTTCTTGTTGATGATGTTGTCACCGGTAGCACCTTCGTTCTGGCAGAGAATGAGGAGGTGGTCAATACCGCCGGTAGAAGAGAAGTTCTCCTTAGGTGGCCAGAGACCGAAGTAATAGTTTGCAGGATTTCCGGTTACGGCTATGTTGACCTTCATGACACAAGATCCCGGTGCTGAGCTCCAGACGATAGGGTCCATGGCGTAGAGGTCGTCACCGTTGAATAACTCGTAGGTGTATGAGATATCGCAGTCTGCCTTGCCGAATGGTATTTCAGGAGAGTGGAACTTGAACTCGTACATCGAAGTGGTGTTGCTTCCTGCATAACCGAATAGAATGAGTGAATAGTCTTCGTTCGATGTCCATGTGTTCAAGAATGTGTACTTGCCATGATGTACATACTGGCTGATCTCATCCTCGTATACGTCACGGATCTTGTCCATGAGTTCGCGCTCCATGAGGGAGCCATCCTTGTACTTGAACATTTCGAGATCTGCGGTACTTACGAGGAATGGCAGGTAGTAGTCTTCGTTGTTTGAAGGGGTGATGTCAATCTGTGCGAGATGCCAGTTGGAATCAGCGCTGAGGGCCGCCTGGAAAGTGATGTTTGTAGGCTGTGGAGCCACTGTCTTTACATCCTTTCTGTTGATTTCGGTGGTTACATTTCCATTGCCATCTACACCGAATGTGTATACGCGGTAGCTATGCTCTGGCTCAAATGACCAGAGGAGGTCCCTTCTCGCCCAAACCTCACTTGTTCCAGAAAGGAGACCAGGGATGTTCTCCCAGGTGATTCCTGGACCATAGAACTCCTGCTTCATACGGTCATTCTCCATGTTGATGATGCGGTTGACCATCTGATAGTCATTGTAGTTTACGCATCTCTTCTCGTCGATGAATGCCATGTAGTAGTGAGTAGAGGCATTTGTAGGAGTTACCTTGACCTTGACATCCATGGACTCGATCTCAAGGAACTCGATCTCGAACTTACAGTTGTCGGTGACGTCATTTGCCTTGGTCGTGAAGTTGAATATCTCCTGAGGCTCTGTGGTGGTGTTTCCTGCACCATCCATTCCCCATGCGATGACAGTGTACTTGGTGCCCATGCTGAGGCCGCCGACAGTCTCTGTGGTGGAGCCGCGGTTAAGGAATGAAGAGAGTGGAACGCCATACATGGCTGCCGCTTCCTTGAGGTTCGCGATCATGTTTGTCATGATGGTCTCGATAGAATGCTGTGCCATATCGGTCTCGCTGGCGTATGTCCAGTAGTAGGTCTCGGTGTCGTTTGACGGATTCAATGTGATCCTTGCCGAGTTCTGGGTTACGCCTGATGCGCTTCCTGTGAAGAAGACAGCTGCGTCCTGGATGGATGCGGTAGTGAAGAGGTAAAGGCAGATCTCGGTAGTCCTGTTTCCCTCGAGGTCCATTCCGTATGCGATTACATAGTAGTCAACCTCTGGCTTGAGGTCTGAGTAGGTCGTCTCGACTGTTTCTCCGCTGGTGGTTACCTTGTACATGCCAGGGAGATTTGAGAGAGCCTGTCCAAGTGTGAGGCCGTTTTTCTGTGCAAGTGACTGGAGGTATGCGAGATCATCCTTGTAGAGAGCTTCGCCATATCCCTTGTCTCCCACAGAGTTCACGTCAAGTGAGGTGAACTTGTCTACCGATGTCTTCGAGAACACCTCGAAGAAATAGTTGTTCTTGTATGTCTTCGGCGTGATGGTAACCTTAGCTCCTCTGGTAGCGATGTCGCTTACTGAGATGTCGAATGAAGGGAAGTTAAATGTCTTCTGGGAGACAGTCACTGTTTCCTCGAGTTTGTCGCCATAGCTTACGTTAATGGTAGCGGTACGTGGCTTTCCGAGGTTATCGGTGACGTTGAATCTGATTTCTCCTACTGCAGGCTTGATGTCGAATACCCAGTCATTCTCGCTGGAAGCCTTGATGGAAACTCCTTCTACGGGGTTCTCAAGCTCGTATGTGACAGCGTACTGTCCAGATTTTCCCTCGATCTCCACCAGACTCTGAACATTGAGAACTGGATCTTCTGGTTCTGGCTCTGGAATAGGGTCCACAACAGGCTTCTTACATGAGAATACTAAACATGCTGTCGCAAGAAGTGCAAGCAGCGAATAATGTTTGGTCATAATGTACACTTAAAAATAAATACTTTTTTATCTGCAATTCAAAGTTACAAATATACACGAAATACTCCGGATTTACTAATAAATTGTGTTTCGTACAGTTACGACAGATAGGATTATTTAGAATTGGTCGGTTGACCGTTGATTTTGGTAGAAAAGAAAAGAGCCATCCGCAGACAGCGGATGGCTCTGGACTTTCTATGGTGTCAGATACTTACTCCTTCTCGCGTGGAAGGGCAAGGTTCAGGATGACTGCCAGAAGGAATACCACAGCTACGCAGTTCTCAGCGAAGATGGTCCTGATGATCTGAGGGAAGATGTCGAACATCTGTGATGCTGAGGTGAAGCCGAGGCCTACGCTCAGAGCGATGCTGACGATGACCATGTTCCTGTTTCCGAAACCACACTTGGCCATCATGCCGAAGCCTGCGAAGAGGATGCTTCCGAACATCATGATGGTGCAGCCTCCGAGGACAGCCTGAGGGATGGTGGTGAGGATGACGCCTACTGCAGGGAATACACCACCGAGGATCATGATCACAGCACCGGTAGCGATGGCGAAGCGGTTCACCACGCCACTCATGGCTGCGAGACCGACATTCTGGCTGAATGAGGTGATAGGGGTACAGCCGAAGAGGCCGGCGATGCTGCTGACGAAGCCGTCGCATGCGAGGCTGCCGCCGAGCTCCTTGTTAGTCGCAGGACGCTTGAGGGCGCCAGCACAGAGTGCACTGGTGTCACCGATGGTCTCTGTCGCGCTGACCATGAAGATGGCGATGACAGAGAGGATGGCTCCGAGGTTGAACTTAAGTGCGAATGGCATGAACTTAGGCAGGGACACCACGCCGACACCGTGAAGTGCGCTGAAGTCCACCATGCCCATGCAGAGTGCGAGGATATAGCCTACTACGAGCCCCACGAGCACTGAGAGTGAGCGCAGGAATCCGCGTCCCAGAACCTGGCAGACGAGGCAGGTGAGCAATGTCACTGAACCTACGATCCAGTTATGTGCAGCGCCGAAATCAGCGGCTCCCTGGCCACCTGCGAAGCTGTTCGCGCCGATTGGGAGGAGTGAGAAACCGATGGCTGTCACCACTGTGGCGGTCACGATAGGTGGGACAAGCTTGATCCAGTACTTCACGAAGAGGCCGAGAATACCTTCCACGATACCGCCGATCACGACGGCTCCCATCAGGGCACCCATGCCCATGGTTGTGCCAATGAAAATGGCAAGTGACAGGAAGGTGAAGCTGATTCCCATCACGATAGGGAGCTTGGCGCCTACTCTCCATACAGGATAGAGCTGGATGAGTGTTCCGATACCGGCAATGATCATACAGTTCTGGATGAGGGCTCCCTGGAGGGCGGAGTCCACACCGACTATACCGGCAAGGATGATGATAGGGGTGATGTTGCTCACGAACATCGCAAGCACATGCTGGAGGCCGAAAGGAACGGCCTGAGCTACAGGGACGGTGCCATTGAGCTCATAGATGCTGGATTTAGCCATGGCTTATTTTTATTTGAAGTTAATGGTCTGTGCCTCGCTGTCCATGCCCTCGATGATGGCAATGGACTCGAGATGATATCCTGCTTCGCGGAGGATCTGTCCTCCCTTCTGCTGGCCTTTCTCAATGGCCACTCCGAGGCCTACCACCTCGGCGCCTGCCTGCTTGACGATGTCGATGAGCGCGAGCATGGCCTGTCCGTCTGCGAGGAAGTCATCCACGATGAGGACCCTCTCGCCCTGGTTCAGATAGGGCTTTGACACGAAGACATTGTTCATGCGCTTATGTGTGAAGGAGTATGCCTGAGAGACATATTTGTCGTCGGTGCTGTTTGCTGTCTCGCCCTTCTTCGCGAATACCACTGGCACGTCGTAGAGGTCTGCGAGCATGGTCGCGATGGCTATGCCACTCGCCTCGATGGTGAGTATCTTGGTGACTGTCTGCCCACGGAAGCGGCGCTTGAACTCATAGGCTATCTGCCTCATGATGTCGATGTCGATCTGGTGGTTGAGGAAGTTGTCCACCTTCAGGATGTTTCCTGCTTTGATCACGCCGTCTGCGAGGATCTTTTCTTCGAGGAAGTTCATGGTGTATGTGAGTGTTTAATAGTTTTCTCTGTGCAATGGGTGTCCGATTCACGCTCAAGGCGAATGACGGCTGCAAATTTAGTGAAAATAGCGTTCAGGCAAACAATTTTTCGGACTCAAACGTCGATTTTATCTATATTTGTGCTGGTGAAAACTATTCCTGAATTATGATGAAAAGAGCATTTCTGCTTATAGCTTTCGTATTCTGCCTCAACGCACTAGCGCAGCCTTCTCATCCGAGGCTTCTCATGAGCGATGCTCAGCTTTCGGCGGCGCGCCAGAAGCTGGTGGCGGGCGATGAGGCGGTGACTCTTCTTCATCAGCAGATCATGGAGCTGGCCGACAGCTGCGTCAAGGTCGAGACCCCGGTCGAGTACCGTCACGATGCGAGCGGCAGGCGCATTCTTCAGAGGAGCCGCGAGGCGATGCTGAGGATAGGAGCCTGCGCGTACGCATACCGTTTCACGGGCGAAAAGAGCTATCTCCAGCATGCTCTTTTCGACCTCGAGACGGTCTGCGCATTTCCCGACTGGAACACGAAGCACTTCCTGGACCCGTGTGAGATGGCCACTGCAGTCGCCATAGGCTACGATTGGCTCTACGATGCTATCCCTGTGGAGCTGAAGGCGAAATGCGAGAAGACGGTGAGGGAATTCGCGGTCATCCCGGCCCTGGCGCCTCATCAGTTCTACATCATGACGAATAACTGGAACCAGGTGTGCAACTCAGGCCTCGTGATGGCCTCCCTGTCTGTGCTTGGCCCAGAGGACCCGATGACCAAGGAAATCATCGAGAGGGCTGTGGAGACAAATTCAAGTGCGATGGACACCGGATACTATCCTGACGGAAACTATCCAGAAGGTCCTGTCTACTGGGCTTATGGAACTATGTATGAGGTGCTTATGCTTACTGCGATGGAGGATATCCTTGGCACGGATTTCGGTCTCGCAGCATCCACCCCGGGCTTCGAGAGGACTGCTCTTTTCCAGACATTCACGGTCGGTACGACAGGCATGGCGTTTAACTACGCCGACAATGCATCGGCGCCTATGCCTGCCACTCCGCTATGGTATTTCGCCTGGAAGCAGGGCCGACACGATTTCCTTGAGCATGAAATCGCTCTGCTGAAGAAAAAGCAGTACACGGGCAGGGAGAACATTCGTTTCATCCCTCTGCTGATGTCGTGGGCGGCGAGAATGCCGTCAGAGTCTTCAGCTCCGGCTGTGCGTGAGAAGTTCTTCTCGGGCAATGGTATCACGCCTGTCGCCATGGTCCACACCGACTGGACGTTCTCGCCGTCAGACCGTTTCCTGGGCATAAAGGCGGGTCAGGCGGGGTCTGTCCATGCGCATATGGACGCGGGCAGTTTCGTCTATGATGCCCATGGCTATCGTTGGGCCATGGATATGGACCGCCAGCCGTATGCCGGTAGCGAGGTGAGGGTCCAGGAGGCTGGTGGAAGCCTGTGGGATATGGACCAGAAGTCACTCCGCTGGCGCTTTTTCAGATATAACAACCATCAGCATAACACTCTCACGGTCAATGATAAAGACCACTTCGTGGGTGGCTTTGCGAAGATTGTCCACACCTGCCCTGAGGGCGCGAAGCTTGGCGCCGTGCTGGACATGACAGCAGTCTTCGGTGGCGATCTCAAACAGGCGAGAAGGGGAGTGTTTGTGGTGGATGAAGACTATCTGGAGGTGGCGGATACATTGGCAGCTCCATCTGATAGATCTGCCTCCGTGCGCTGGACCTTGGTGACTCCGGCGAAGGTCAATGTGAGGAGAAACTGCATCCTCCTGACCCAGGGAGATGTGACTCTGAAACTCCATGCGTCGTCGCCTAAGCGCGTGAAAATCAGCTATAAGCAGTGGAGCTCAGACCCGAAAGACTACGACTATATCTTCTCTGATTTCGATACTCCGATACCGGGAACGAGCATCTGTGGCTTCGAGCTGACCGTCCCTGCAGGAGAGACGGTCATTCTCAGCACGACACTGAAGGAGTAAGTTTTCTACAATACCTCCGTCTGCAGAACAAATACGGTAATAAAAGAAAAAAGCCACCCGGAGTATCGGATGACGGCTATATGGTGTGTTTCTCTGTCCCTTCATACTCGGGCGCAGAAGTATGTAAATGACTTTGCTTCGGTTTCTACCTCCTTGTGCCTTTCACAGCGTTGTTCAAGAAGTCGAGCAAAAGTAGTAGCGGGAGTGGGGCATGATCCCACGACCTCCGGATTATGAATCCGACGCTCTAACCAGCTGAGCTACCCCGCCGTGTTGTTGAGATAGAAGGATTCGAACCCTCACTGACAGAGCCAGAATCTGTAGTGCTACCATTACACCATATCTC
>JAKSJL010000079.1 GCA_024398295.1 Bacteroidales bacterium | reverse complement strand
ACCCTAGACACCCTGATTAAGAGTCAGGTGCTCTACCAACTGAGCTAAGGAACCAGATATTTCAAATGAACTAATTCACTTTCGTGACCCGTTCGGGGCTCGAACCCGAGACCCCAACATTAAAAGTGTTGTGCTCTACCTACTGAGCTAACGAGTCTTTCCAACCCTTTCTATCGGTTTTCGAGTGCTTCTCGTTCCGAAACGGGATTGCAAAGGTAACTCTTTTCTCGTAAAAAGCAAACTTTTTTAATAAAAATTTAGCTAAAGAGCCGACTAAAGCATTACTTTATCAAGTTCAGGAACTCGTTTCTCGTCCTGGATGAGCTCATGAAGATGCCTGAGAAAGCCGACGTGGTGGTCACGGCGTTTGACTTCTGCACTCCACGGATCTGCATGCAGGTGTGGCTGGCTTCGATTACCACCGCTACTCCGAGTGGGTTAAGTGACTCCTGTATGCAGTCTCTGATCTGCTCTGTGAGTCGCTCCTGGACTTGCAGGCGTCGTGCGAATGTCTCCACTACTCTCGCTATCTTTGATAGACCTGTTATCTTGCCGTCAGGTATATATGCCACATGAGCCTTGCCGATGAAAGGCATCATGTGATGCTCGCAGGTGCTGTACAACTCTATGTCCTTTACAAGTACCATCTGACTGTACGGCTCGTTGAACATCGCAGACTGTATGATCTCTATGCCATTCTGGCTGTATCCCTGGGTCATGAACTGCAGAGCCTTCGCTACTCGTTCGGGAGTCTTTATCAGTCCTTCTCTGTCTGCATCCTCTCCGATGAGCCTTAGAATCTCCTTGACGTGTACTGCTATTTCGGCAGTGGTCTTTTCATCGTATAATTCTTCCTTCAAGTAGGCCATAATGGTATAAATATTGTTGTCCGTAAAGCGGTACAAAATTAGACATTTTTTGACTTTTTGTCTATATTTGCGACCCTAAACTTGCTATGATGGATATTGTCAGAGTATAAATAATTAAAAACCATAGAGTTATGTATTGGACTTTGGAACTTGCAAGCAGCCTGGACGATGCTCCATGGCCAGCAACAAAAGATGAATTGATCGACTACTGCTCTCGTAGCGGCTGTCCAGATGTAGTTATCGAGAATCTTCAGGAGCTTGAGGATGACGGTGAGATCTACGAGTCTATCGAGGACATCTGGCCTGACGTGCCATCTTCTGACAGCGACTATTTCTTCAACGCTGACGAGTACTAGTCCATCATGGACATAAGAAGAGGGGGCGATTCCACTGTGGAATCACCCCCTCTTCTTGTCCTATTTTTTCCAGACGTCGAAACGCCATTTTATACCGAACTCTATGTTGTGCCTGTCATCATGACTGTCCCGGAAGTATGTGGTATGGAAGCGTATGCGGTCTGATGGCAGTGGGAAATACTCCACTCCTACACCTCCATAGAGATATTCTGTGCCGGCAGTGATGACTGTGTCGTAGCTGATGCCATTTGCGTCCACATTGGCAGATGAATTCTTCTCGTATCCTACCTTGCCGCAGAGATTCCAGCGGCCGATGCTCCAGATGAACTTCGAGATTACGGTGTAATCGCTGCCGAAGAACTGCTGCTGCCCGAAGGCCGCCCTGTTCATGACATCCAGGTCAAGCGCCACTCCGCCGAATACCCAATGGTTTCCGAGGGCGATATAGTTGATCATGCGGTGAAGCGCGTCTTCCACCATGTTCACGCTCCAGATGGTCTTCCACCATGGCGCGAAGTGTCCTTCCCAGGCAAGATTGTATGCGTAGATGTCCTGGAAACTTGCCTGGAGAGGGGAGTTGCAGACCTGGAAAGTGAAGGCCTGTCCCGGAGCGAAGCTGTGTGAGGCGCTGACATTGAAGCCGAAACACTGCTGCAGCGAGCTGCAGAACTTGCTGTAGAAATACACATCGATAGGCGCGGCATCGTATTCATAGCCTCCGATGAGGATGGCTCCCTTGCCCACAGAGAAATTCCACTTCGGGGTAGCTGCCCACTTGAGGCTGAGCCAGTCAGTGGCGCGGAATGGGTTGCTGCTGTCGATCGGAACGTTCATGCGCTGCCTGATGCGGTATGAGATGTTGTCTGTGAGATGCCCGTACATGTGGACATTGAAGTAGTCACAGCGCATGCGGCTGCTGTAGACGCCGCTGGTGATATCCATGGCGTACGTGCCCCTGACGTCCACGAAGACGCTGTCGATGCCCTCCTGAGCATGCGCGTAGGTGCTGATGCCCAATGCCATGATGGCCAATGCCAATGCTTTCTTCATCATATCACCTGCTGCTTACGACGCCAGTTGAGGACAGGAAGTATGGTGGCAATGATGGCAGCTCCAAGCCAGAAGTAGCTCACATAGGTGAAATCGTGCACCTTGACGGTCTGGCCAAGTGCGTCCACCTTCTCGACTATGTGGCCATCCAGCAGTATGCCGGATACAATGTTCTGGATGCCCGTGGCGGCGTAGGAAGCAAGCCCGACGATGCCGAGGGCGGCTCCCGTAGCCTTGCGTGGCACGAGATCGACTGCCATCAGGCCTCCGACGAAGCTGATGAGTACGCCAATCGCTATGCCGAACAGTATCATTGCCAGAATGTTGACCCACTTCTCTGGGCCTCCGAAGAGGAACAGCCACAGCGCGATGACCTCCAGCACGCCCGCTACGAAGGCAGGATATTTCCTGTCGCCGCGGAAGACGAAGTCTGAGAGCCATCCTGACACTACTGTGCCAATGATTCCGAATATAGGGTTTATGCCAATGATAGCCGCGGCACCGGCGAGATCGTATCCCTTCGCCTCCTGCAGGAAGATGGTGCCCCACTCGTTGATGGCGTAGCGGCTCATATACATGAATGCCGAAGCCAATGCAAGGATCCACACGCCTGGGTTCTTGATGACGGCGCGCTGAAGGCGCCTGGTCTCGCTACGCTGCGCTGCCTGCGCATCCTTGGCGGACTTCAGCAGCTGCGCTCGCTGCGCCTCAAACTCTTCCGCGCTCATCTCTCCGGAGAGAACCTCGATGGCAGGAAGTCCCTTTGACTCTGTGGTGTCGTGGAGAAGGAAGGCGATGAGGATGACGCCGAGCACGCCGGCGAGGGCTGCTCCGAAGAATCCCCATTTCCATCCCATCGCAGCCACGAGTGAACCCACGAATATGAATGAAAGTCCTTCTCCTATATTATGTGATGAGCTGAAGAATCCGTAGAATGTGCCTCGTATCTTGAGCGGGAACCATCTGGAAAGAGAGATGATGGCAGGTGGTGCGCCCATGGACTGAGCCCAGCCATTGATGCCCCAGAAGATGGCGAATGCCACGAACAGAGTGGTGTTTGCGATGCTTCCTTCCATCGCACCTACGCCCAACAGACCCATGAGGAAGTTCATCAGAACCGAGATGATGAGACCGGTGGCCATGAAGCGCTTGATGTTTGCGCTGTCGGCGAGGAAACCGTTTATGAGCTTGCCGACGGCGTATGCCCAGTACAGGCAAGCGCCTATCACACCCAGCTGGGTGGCATTCAGCAGCCCCGCGTCGATGAGTGGCTGCTTCATCACTCCCATCGAGAGACGGCATACATAATAAAGGGCATAGCCCAATGTAGCCGCTACGAAAGCCTGTATCCTCTGTTTCTTGTAGGTGCTCTCCACCTTGTCCGGCGCCACCTTCATGGATGAAGGCAGGCTGACCTTATAGAAATCTTTCAATGCCATATCCTGATGCTTTAGAGTGTGTGGTGGCCATTCTTCGTGAGCCAGCCGATGAGCATCTCAGGACGGTCTGTCTGTATCATGCTCACGCCGTGGTCGATATACTGCTGGTAGACCTCGCCGGGATCACTGGCCTGGAATGCTGCGTCGTCATCGTTTCCGTCCCCTCCGCAAAGGGACGCCCAGATGGTGTTCACCCATACCTTGGATCCCTGTGCAATGATCTTCTCGCATACCTCGTCGAAAGTGCCGTCGTTTGACTGCCAGCATACCTCGTATGCCAGAGGGACTACATCCTGGTCGATATATGAGCTGAATAGCTGCATGCCAGACTCTTTCTGGATGTCGACGATAGGCATGTACATCATGTTGTGCTCATAGGCAGCCTCGTGTGCCGCCACGACCTCGATAGGCTTCTTTCCCTTGATGAGGATCTGGTCTGTGACTCCCAGCTCCTCGGTGATGGCGAGCACCTGGTCGTAGTAGTCGTAACCCTGGTCCACATTCACGCAGATGCGGTCCTTGCAGCATTCAAGCGCCTCCTTCAAGGTCGGCATCTTGATGGTGTCCACTGCTACTCCATGTGCCCTGCAGAGGCTCAGCATCTTGATTTCCTCAAGTGTGAGGTCGCTGACCTTCGCGCTCTTCTCGGGCTGGTCCTTGAACACTTTCCTGAAGTTTGTGCACCTGAGTACATTTGCGTCATGTGAGAGCACAAGCACGGAGTCCTTGGTCATCTTCAGGTCAAGCTCCATGATATCGGCTCCGTAGCGTATGATGCTCTCGATGGCCTGGAGGGAGTTCTCAGGGAAGTTTCGCCAGTCTCCTCTATGACATGCTACCACGACGTATCTGGATGCTGGGTCGTGGATCTGCGCCACGATGGCTTCCGCTCTGTTTGCGTACTGTGGGGCTTCAACTTTCTGTTTGCAGGAAATGAGGCAGACAAGTGCTGCCATCATAAGAAGTGTCTTCTTCATGAATGTGTGGTTTGATTGGTCGGTTATCTGTGCAAATGTACGAAAAACCTGTTATGATTTGTAAGAAGATTTGTTAAATTTGTAATTCATATACGAAGCGAATCACAAATGGACTTGACAGATTACAGAAATGAGATAGATGCCATCGACGCGGATATCTGCAGACTCTTCGAGAGTCGAATGAGAGTCGTGGAGAAGGTTTCGGCATATAAGGCAGAGCATGGGATTCCTATCGATTGCAGCGGCAGGGAGTCGCAGATCCTTACTAAGGTATCAAAGACCCTGTCTCCTGACATAAAGGACCTTGGCCTTTCACTTTACAGGTCGATCTTCGACATATCGAAGGCGTACGAAGCCATGACCCAGGAGAACCAGTCAGAGCTCTATCAGAGTCTCAAGGCACTGATCTCCGAGAAGCCTATTGCGTTCCCGAGAAGGGCTACTGTGGCCTGCCAGGGATGTGAGGGCGCGTATTCCCAGGTGGCGGCAGAGAAGTTCTTCGATGCCCCAGACATCTCATTCACCCCGTCTTTCGAGGGCGTGATAAAGATGGTGAGCGAAGGCGTATGCGAGTATGGAGTGCTGCCTATCGAGAACTCCACTGCGGGTTCCGTGAATGCCATCTATGATCTCCTCGCGACCTACGACGTGAACATTGTCCGCAGTACGAGGGTGCTCGTGGAGCATAACCTGCTGGCTGCGCGTGGCGCCAAGCTGGAAGATATCAAGACCATCTATTCACATCCACAGGCCATCTCCCAGTGCTCGAACTATCTTCATTCCCTTCCGGGCGTGAAGGTCATCCCTTACGAGAACACAGCCATGGCGGCAGCCATGGTGGCGAAGGACGAGACCCGCTCATCGGCATCCATCTCGTCGGCTACCTGCGCCCGCCTCTATAACATGGAGACATTGGCCTCAAGCGTGCAGAATTATGGAAATAACCGCACCCGCTTCGTGTGCATCTGCTCGAAGCGCGTCATTTATCCTGGCTCGAACCGCACCAGCATCATGATGGTGATGGATCACAAGCCTCGCCAGCTGTACAGCGTCATGTCGCGTTTCAATGCCACTGGCGCGAACCTCGTGAAGCTCGAGAGCCGCCCTATCCCGAACAGTGACTTCGAGTTCATGTTCTATTTTGACATCGAGCTGTCGATGTATGATGACAAGTTCCTCTCGCTCATCAGCGAGCTGGATAACTGCGGGGCGAAATTCAAATATCTTGGTACATACCTGGAAGTAGTATAAATATGGATAGAAGAAAGTTTTTGAAATGCTCGGCCACCGGTTTCATTGGCCTTGCTGTCTCAGATAAGCTCTCTCTCGCTGAGGCAGGGGAGTGCAGGAAGAAGGCGAAGGCAGGTGAGGCCTACAACGTGGTCATACTCGGTGACACCCATTTCGATGCGGAACCGGTGGAACTGTATCACACTGGCTATACTGACCCGAACCCTACCCGTGAGGCAAATCACAGGAAGGAGATCGCCAGGAACATTGCCATGTGGAAAGAACGTTGCCCAAAGATGCTCAAGAGGGCTGCATGCCTTGTGGATGACAGCACGAAGATGTCCTTCCAGATGGGAGACCTCATCCAGGGTGACACTGGCGACTTCGAGAGCCATACAAAGATGCTCCATGATGTCGTCAACTACATGAAGGACGCTCTGGGACCATTGCCATTTGTCACTGTCGCGGGAAATCATGACCTCCGTGGCACCAGCGACGCTGTGGCTACCAGCGCATATGAGAGCTATATGCCCAAGCGAATGTCTGAGGAGCTTGGGAAGGAGATCACGAAGACTACATTTGGCTTCAATATAGGCCCTGATGTCTACATAGTGATAGACTTCACTCATCCTGATGACGCTGAGGTGGAGAAGCTTCTGAAGGAGTCAGAGGGCGCGAGATATACCTTCATCGTGGTCCATGGCCCGGTCTTCCCTTACGACAGCGCGAAGTACCATGACTGGATCCTCCACGGTAGGAGCGACAAGACTCCTGAGACCAGAAGGCATTTCCGCGAGCTCTTCGCGAAGAGAAATGCCATCGTCCTCTGTGGCCATACGCATACCACTGAACTTGTGGACTGGTACGGCGACGGTGGACGTATCACCCAGATGATCATGAACAGCGTCTGGGCGAAGGATGAACTCGCTGAGTACAAGGTGGTGGAGAGTTCTGTAGAGGAGTACGGTCGCATCAGGCTCGCAGCGGTCAAGGACAAGCCTGCGACATACGAGAAGGACAAGGCTCTCTTCGACGAGTATCGTCCGGGCATCAAGAGATACTCCATGTCTTATGCGGCTGGAAGCTACAAGCTGAAGGTTTCTGACGCAGGCGTGACCGTGGATTTCTACGGCGGAGATTCAACAAGGGTGACTGAAACATTTGTTCTTAGATAGTTATGAAAGTATATTCAATTATTCTGGACAAGGATATAGTGGCTGGTGGCTTGGCGAACATCACCGGAGAGGGAGTGATCTGCGTAAGCCCAGAGGCCGAGATCGTGAATCTCTGGACATCTCTTATCACCAGGCGTCTTGAGACCAAGGTCAAGACAGATTCTGATTTCGATGCAGTCAGAGACTATTATTATTCTCTGAGTGAGCGTGCAGACTTCCGTGAAAAGGTGGAGCAGTCACTCGAGAAAGTAGACGGATATCTGGAGGAGGCTACAACCTTCAGGGTGTTCATTGATTCCATTGTGGACTATGTCATAAATCAGTGCTCAAAGCTGTGTGCTGAGCTCGTCAGCGAGGTCTTCGACACGACTCTCGTAGAGGGACCGAACGTCATCGCCTGCAAGGAGGTCGGCGGCAAGGTCACTATCGATTGGGACAAGACAGTGGCTCAGGCGAAATCCAGGATCATTGGTGCCAGGACAGTGGTTTCAGCGGGCTATGGTCGCAATGCTGAAGGCTACGTCGTGAAGATCGGCAGAGCCGGCTCGGAGCTTACAGCGACGTCTATCGCTGCCATTCTCGGCTACGAGAGTGTGATGTTCTGCACAAAGAAAAACGGCATCCAGGGCATTCCAGCCATGACTTATGACGAGGCTGCCCACTTCTGCTCGACAGATGACGCACCGTTCTTCCCAGCAGCCATGTGGCCAGCGATGAAGTACGGCGTCAAGATAGAGGTGGTCAATATCCTCGACCCTTCAGCGGCCTGCACTGTCATTTCAGCAGACGCCGCATCCAAGGAAGTGTCTGCCATCACAGGAGTCGTGGCGGACAGAGGGCTCTCGCTCCTCACCGTCTACGGCAGTGGCCTTCTCGGCAATGTAGGCATCTCTTCAGACCTTTTCAGGGTAATAGCCGAAAAGAATGTCAATGTGAGGTTCATTTCCCAGTCTTCTTCAGAATACAGCATAAGTTTCGCAGTCAAGGACGCAGATACCCAGAAGGCGACCGAAGCCATCGAGTCTCTCATGTCAGAGAAGCATCTGCTGAATATCGATGACCTTCTTATCCTGAACAAGAAGGTCGGCATTGTCTCTGTCTGTGGCGACAAGATGAGAAATGTCCCAGGCATCTCTGGCAAGGTCTTCACGGCCATTGGCGACGCGGGCATCAGCATCATCGCCGCCGCCCAGGGTGGTGAGGAACTCTCCATCTC
>JAKSJL010000078.1 GCA_024398295.1 Bacteroidales bacterium | reverse complement strand
GCGTCCGGCATGGGATGGAGATGGAAGGTTTCTGTGCCACGACCCGGATGAAACGTCGAATCCATCGGGGTCGCGGCCGGCAAGGGTAGGAAATGGAGTGTTTCTGTGCCACGACCCAGATGAAACGGCGCATCCGTCGGGGTCGCGTCCTGCAAGGGAAAGAAATGGAGAGTTTCTATGCCACGACCCGGATGAAAGGGCGAATCCTTCGGGGACGCGTCCCGCAAGGGTGGTAAATGGACGTCTTCTGTGCCACGACCCGGATGAAACAACGCATCCGTCGGGGTCGCGTCCGGCAGGGGAAGGAAATGGTCGCGGCAGGAGGGAATGTGGGAGGCGGCGCGGCGGGTGCGGGGAGAACGTGAAAAAGGCCCCAGACGCAGGTCTGAGGCCTTTTCTGAGGGTGGGGATTGGCTACTCCCACTCTATGGTTGCAGGCGGTTTCGATGAGATGTCGTAGCATACTCTGTTCACGCCTTTGACGTTTCTGATGATCTTGTTTGAGACCTCTGCGAGGAACTCGTATGGGAGTTTCGCCCAGTCGGCGGTCATGGCGTCGGCTGAGGTGACGGCGCGCAGGGCCACTGGGTTCTCGTAGGTGCGCTCGTCGCCCATCACGCCTACTGACTTGACGTCAGAGAGCAGGATCGCTCCGGCCTGCCAGATCTGGTCGTAGAGGCTTACCTCGATCTCGCCGTCCTTCATATCGGCAGGAACGCCTGCCTGAAGCACGCGGCGAGCCTCCTCGCCTGAGAGTTTGGTCTTCCACTCCCTGAGGCCCTTGATGAAGATGTCGTCTGCGTCCTGCAGGATGCGGACCTTCTCAGGGGTGATGTCGCCGAGGATGCGCACTGCGAGTCCTGGGCCAGGGAAAGGATGGCGCGTGATGAGGTGCTCAGGCATGCCGAGCGAGCGGCCCACGCGGCGAACCTCGTCCTTGAAGAGCCACTTGAGCGGCTCGCAGAGCTTGAGGCCCATCTTCTCTGGGAGGCCACCTACATTGTGGTGCGACTTGATGACCTTTCCGGTGATATTGAGTGACTCGATGCGGTCAGGGTAGATGGTGCCCTGCGCAAGGAATCTTGCTCCTTCGATTTTCTTCGCCTCTGCCTCGAACACGTCGATGAAGCCTGCGCCAATGATCTTTCTCTTGCGCTCAGGCTCATGCACACCGGCGAGCTCAGAGTAGAACTTCTGCGATGCGTCGACACCCACTACATTGAGGCCAAGGCACTCGTAGTCGCGGAGCACGTCGCTGAACTCATTCTTTCTGAGGAGACCATTGTTCACGAAGATACATGTGAGGTGATCGCCAATGGCCTTGTTCAGCAGCACGGCGGCTACTGACGAGTCCACGCCGCCTGAGAGGCCGAGGATGACCTTGTCATCGCCCACCTGCTCGCGAATCTCCTTCACTGTCTGGTCTACAAACACTGCTGGGCTCCAGTCCTGGTGGCCGCCGCAGATGTCTACCACGAAGTTCTTCAGAAGGAGGGTTCCATCGATAGAGTGGAACACCTCTGGGTGATACTGCACGCCCCAGATTTTCTCGCTGTCAGCAGCGTATGCTGCGTACTTCACAGTAGAAGTGGACGCGATCACGTGGAAGCCTTCAGGAAGCCTGGTGATGGTGTCGCCGTGCGACATCCAGACCTGTGAGTTCGGTGCGAAACCCTTGAGCAGTGGATTCTCATCCATGAACTCGAGGTTTGCGCGGCCGTACTCTCTGGTGCCTTCTGGCTCAACCTTTCCGCCGAATGTATGGGCCATGAGCTGAGCGCCATAGCAGATACCCAGGATAGGATACTTGCCACGGATCATGTCGAAGTCGATGTGGAATGCATCGTCGGCATAGCAGCTAAGTGGTGATCCAGAAAGGATTACTCCGATGACATCAGGGTCGTTCTGAGGGAATTTGTTATAGGGGACGATCTCGCAGAACATGTTCAGCTCACGGACACGGCGTCCGATGAGCTGGGTGGTCTGCGAACCGAAATCCAGAATAATTATCTTCTCCATCCTGACTATTCGTTTCTGCTGTAGTTAGGGGTTTCCTTGGTGATGGTGACATCGTGAGGGTGATTCTCGATCACACCGTTTGAGGTCACTCTGATGAATTTCGCTGACTTGAGCTCGGTGAGGTCGTGTGCGCCGCAGTAGCCCATACCAGAGCGGAGACCGCCGAGGATCTGGTAAACTGTCTCGCTGAGGGTTCCCTTGTAAGGAACACGTCCTACGATGCCTTCTGGAACGAGCTTCTTCTGCTCCTCGACGCCAGCCTGGAAGTATCTGTCGCTTGAGCCGGCCTTCATGGCGTCGATGGATCCCATGCCGCGGTATGCCTTGAACTTTCTACCATTGTAGATGATAGCCTCACCTGGAGACTCCTCGGTGCCCGCGAACATTGAACCACACATCACGCAGTCTCCACCAGCTGCGAGAGCCTTCACGATGTCGCCTGAGTAGCGAAGTCCACCGTCGGCGATCACAGGGATGCCGGTGCCCTTCACTGCATTTGATACATCGAAGATGGCGGTGAGCTGAGGCACGCCTACGCCCGCAACGATACGGGTGGTGCAGATAGAGCCAGGGCCAATACCTACCTTGAGACCGTCTGCTCCGTTCTCAGCGAGGAATTTGGCAGCTTCTGCTGTGGCAATGTTACCGACTACCACGTCGATCTGTGGATATGTAGCCTTCACCTCCTTGAGGAGGTCGATTACCTTGTAGCTATGGCCATGTGCGCAGTCGAGAACGACTGCGTCTACGCCTTCAGCGACGAGCGCTGCGACTCTCTCCATGGCGTTTCCGGTGATGCCGATGCCGGCAGCCACCCTGAGGCGACCCTTGCTGTCCTTGCAAGCGAGAGGGTGAGCCTTCTCACGTGTGATGTCCTTGTAGGTGATGAGTCCGACGAGACGATAGTCTGCGTCAACTACTGGCACCTTCTCGACCTTTGAGTTCTCAAGGACGTCCATTACATGGTCCTTGTCCTCCTCCCTGATGGTGACGAGGTTCTCGCTGGTCATGACTTCCTCGATCTTCTTCGAGAGGTCTCTCTGGAAGCGAAGGTCTCTGTTTGTGACGATGCCGACGAGCTTGCGCTCTGCATCCACTACAGGGATACCTCCGATCTTGTTCTCCTTCATGAGCTCGAGAGCGTCGCCTACGGTCTGGTCACGGTGAATGATGACAGGGTCGCTGATCATACCGTTCTCGGCACGCTTTACTTTTCTTACCTGGGCTGCCTGCTCGGCAATGCTCATGTTCTTATGGATGACGCCGATTCCACCTTCACGGGCGAGCGCAATCGCCATAGGTGCCTCGGTGACGGTATCCATAGCCGCAGAGACGATAGGAATGTTTAGGGTGATGTTACGTGAGAACTTACTTTTAAGGCTTACTTCGCGTGGAAGCACCTCTGAATACGCAGGGACGAGCAGAACGTCGTCGAACGTCAGGCCTTCTTGGCTTACTCTTTGATCGATGAAAGACATATACGTGATATTAACTTTCGTGCAAAGATAACAAGATTTTTACTATTTTTGTATGATTATAAAAAGAAAGATATGGGACTTTTCAATTGGTTCGGCGAACCAGAGCACAATGTTTTCGACTATAAGCCTAGGTATTACGATCCTGAAAAGGAAGAATTACGCCAGAAATTCGGCCATGTAGACGGCAGCATGGAGAAGGAAGACTACTCTCCAGGCTCGTACATCAGAGGGTCTCTGAGAAACGGAAGATATCAGAGGTCGCGCACCAGCGCAAACAAGGCGCAGAGCATAATCGGCATCGTTGGACTTATCCTGGTGATGATTGTCCTCATGTATATGGCTAAATTCTTTACCATCCTGTAATGCCGGAGCTGAAGATACTTCCTGGCAATGTAGCCAACATGATCGCCGCGGGAGAGGTCGTGCAGAGACCTGCATCCGTGGTGAAGGAGCTCATGGAGAATTCCGTGGACGCGGGTGCCACATCCGTCACCGTCATCATCACCGATTCGGGCAGGACCCTTATCCAGGTGATTGACAATGGTTCCGGCATGTCCGCCTCCGATGCTACGCTCTGCTTCGAGCGCCACGCGACGTCGAAGATAGCGAGCGCCGAGGACCTCAGCAGCATACTCACCTTCGGATTCCGCGGAGAGGCGCTCGCCTCGATCGCCGCGGTCGCCGAAGTCACGCTGCGCACCAGGCGCGCCGAGGATGAGGTGGGCACACAGGTGTTCATCGCCGGCGGCGCCGCCCCTGTCACCGAGGATGTGTCGTCCCCTGTGGGCACAAACATGGCGGTGCGAAACCTTTTCTACAACATCCCGGCACGCAGAAAGTTCCTCAAGTCAGATAACGTAGAGTTCAAGCACATCGTGGAGGAGTTCACCAGAGTGGCCCTCACGCGTCCCGACGTGGCGTTCACCCTTTCCCATAACGGCAAGGACGTATATGTGCTCAAGGCTGCCAAGTCCCTCAAGTTCAGGATACTTGATCTTTTGGGCGGGGCTGTCGTGGGTGATGTGGTAGATGTCAGCGCCGACACCACAGTGGCGCGCATCTCCGGTTTCGTAGGTCGCCCAGATGCCGCGAAGAAGACCCTCGGAAACCAGTTCTTCTTCGTGAATGGCAGGTATTTCCGCAGCTCATATCTGCACAAGGCGGTGATGAAGGCTTACGAGGAGTTCGTCCCATCGGGCCTCACCCCTTCATACTTCATCTACCTCGAGGTGAATCCCGAGGACATTGATGTGAATATCCATCCGACAAAGACAGAGATAAAGTTCGAGGAGGATTCTGTCATCTTCCAGGTGCTGTATGCCTGCGTGAGGGAGACTCTCGGCAAGAACTCATTCGGCGCATCCATTGACTTCGATACAGAAGGCAGCGTGAGCATCCCTGTGGTGGGCAAGGCCTTCGATGAGTACCATCCGGTGAGCAGCGTACATGTAGGCGTGGATCCGAACTATAACCCTTTCGATGAGGTTCCTGTATCCTCTGGCTTCGATTTCAGCAGCTTCGGCTCAGAGCTCGATGAGTCTCAGTCTCAGTCCATGAAGTCCGGAGGCAGCAGCTACGCGCCTTCATGGCACCAGGAGGAGAAGCAGGATTACGGAAAGCTCTTCGAGACGAAGGTCACTCCTAGCACCCAGGTGCTCGTCCTCCAGGGCAAGTACCTGGTCACCCCTTCGAAGTCCGGCATGATGCTCGTGAACATCCGCAGGGCAAATGAGCGCATACTCTACGAGAAGTTCCTCCAGGCGCTGTCCATGAGCGAGCATGTCTCACAGGCTGCACTCTTCCCAGTGCAGGTTCAGGTGGGCGTGGAGAGCCGACTTCTGTTTGATGACAATGAGCAGCTGCTCCGCTCCCTGGGATTCGACATCTCCGCTTTCGGAAACGATACCATTGTCGTGAACGGAGTCCCTGAAGGCTACTCATGTGAGCCTGGCAAGGTCCAGAAGATGGTGGAGGACCTCACCTTCATCCTGTCCGAAGGACACTCTTCGCTCCCTGAGACCATGCGCAGTTCCATGGCGGAGAAGTTCGCCTTCCTTGGCGCCTCGACGGCGGAAGCCCCTTCCACAGCCTTCGAAGCCCAGAAACTGATAGACACACTGTTTGCCTGCGAGAACGCGGAGTTCACCTCCAGCGGGCGCAGGATATTGACCATTATGTCCCTCGAGGACATTGACAAGAAATTCTAGTTATGTTTGATTCTATACCACGCGTCACTAAGAACCTCCTCATAGTGAATGTGATATTCTTTGTGGCCTCGCTCGTGAACAGGGAGTTCATGTTCATGACATTTGCGCTCTTCGACCCATCCACGCCGTTCTTCCGTGTGTGGCAGCTGGTCACATATATGTTCATGCATGATGGATGGATGCATATTTTCTTCAACATGTACGCCCTCGTCATGTTCGGTGGCATAGTGGAGAGAATGATAGGTGAGAAGAAGTTCCTTCTCTTCTATTTCCTCTGTGGCTTCGGCGCCCTGCTGCTGCATCTCGGCATCACCCTGGTCACAGGTGCCGCAGTGGCCCCTATGGTCGGCGCATCAGGCGCTATCTACGGCCTCCTGATCGCCTACGGCATGCTCTTCCCGGAGTCGCGCCTGACGCTCATCTTCCCTCCTATCACGCTCACTGCGAAGTGGTGGGTAGTGATATGGGCAGGTCTTGAGCTTCTCACGGGTGTCACGGGCACCATGTCAGGTGTGGCGCATTTCGCGCACCTCGGCGGCATGCTCGTCGGTTTCATCCTCATCTATTACTGGAAGAAGAAGGGAACATTGTTCCGTAGGGATAATTTCTAGAGGCAGATGGCAGCAAAGAAGACCAAGGGCAGCAGAAAGCGCACTTCGAAGAAGAAGGGACTGCGCTTCATGGGCGTCACCGCGAGACTCGCGATGACTATCTGCGCTGGTCTCATGTTCGTCAGCTGCGTCTCTGTGTTTGTGAATCCGGCGAAGGTGTGGATAGGCACCGTCTTCGGCATACTGTTCCTGCCTTTCCTGCTGCTGAACCTCTTCCTTCTCGTGTGGGCGATCATGCGCAGGTCGAAATCCTTCTGGATTCCGCTTGTCGCGCTGTTGCCGTCGCTCGCCTTTCTCGGGGCGCATGTCCAGTTCGGCCAGAATGAGGAGCATTACGATGGAGAGAAGATCACGGCGGTGAGCTACAACGTAGGACGCTTCGCGCAGTATTCCTCCGAGGCGGGCGTCAGCTCGCGCAGTGAGTGCCTGGCGGAAGTCGCAGACTTCCTCAAGGGGTGCGACGCCGACATCATCTGTCTGCAGGAGTTCTACCTCTCGAATGGCACGAACATCAAGTCCACGCTGAGCAAGTACTTCCCAGGCTATAATTCTGCGTACTATGTGTACAACACGGGTAGGGGGCAGTGCGGAAATGTGACCCTCAGCCGCTACCCGATAGTGGACAAGGGCAGCTTCAACTTCGAGAAGAGCTCGAACCTCGCTGTGTGCACTGACCTTCGCATCGGCGCAGACAAGATAAGGGTGTACAACTGCCATTTCGAGAGCTACAACATCTCCATCCCTCGTTTCATAAAGGCCATAGGCCATGACGACCAGGTGGTGCAGGAGACGGAGGAGAAGGTGCGCAGATCTATCACCAAGCGCCCGAAGCAGGTGGATGTGATACTGCGCGACATCGCTTCCTGCGAGATAGAGACCATGGTGGCGGGCGATTTCAATGACACCCCGATGTCATACACTTACACGAAACTGAAAAAGCACACGAAGGACTCCTTCGTGGAGGCGGGAAAAGGCTTTGGAGGCACCTACAGCATACTCTATCCTTTCCTTCGCATAGATTATATACTTTTCCCGGAGCGATACACCGCCGACAGGCATGAAGTCAGGAAGGTGCATTGGTCCGACCATTATCCAGTGATCACAGAATTTTATCAGAAATAGAAAATGCACGCAAAAGAAAAGGCAGAGGTGCTCGCACAGGCACTGAAGGTACTCCGCGAAGGAGGCGTGATACTTTATCCTACAGACACGGTCTGGGGACTCGGATGCGACGCCACAAACCCAGAGGCGGTGGCGCGTATCTATCAGATCAAGCATCGCTCGGACAGCAAGTCTGTGGTGCTGCTTGCCAATGATATGGACATGGTGGCTCGCTACATCCATCAGATTCCGGACGTGGCGATCGACCTTGTGGAAGTCAATGACAAGCCTATGACCATAGTCTATCCAGGCGCCATCACCTATCCTGCTCCTGCTGAGGGTGCTGAGGCCAAGTTTGACCGCTATCATCTGGCATATAACACCGTGGCTGAGGATGGCTCGGTAGGCATACGTATCCCTCTCAATGATTTCTGCATCGAGATGGTATCGAAGCTTGCCCGTCCTCTCGTGTCCACTTCGGCAAACATATCCGGCGAGGAGACTCCTCGCAAGTTCGTCGACATCCCTGAGGAGATAAGGAATGCGGTGGACTTCATCGTGGATCCAAGGCTTGAGGCTGCCTCGACAGGTTCTGCCTCGCAGATCATCAAGCTTGAGGTGGATGGCCGTGTAAAGATCATAAGGGCATAAGATGGAGATTTTCTACGCATCGGAATGCGACGGACATGTAGTCCGTCTCACTGAGGAGGAGTCAGGGCACTGCGTGCGTGTCATGAGGCACCGCGCGGGAGACGAGGTCGACGTGATCGACGGCGAGGGTACTCTGTACCACTGCCGTCTCATCGACGACTCGCCGAAAGCGGCGGAAGCAGAGGTGCTCAGCGTCGTTACTGACTGGGGAGCAGATACGTCATTCCTCCAGATGGCAGTCTGACGCACGACGAACGCAGATCGCTGACAGTG
>JAKSJL010000077.1 GCA_024398295.1 Bacteroidales bacterium | reverse complement strand
CAGCCAAGAAGGCTGACACCAGAAAGAACCCTCAGTTCGTTCAGCCACTCATCCAGAACTTCTTCAACTCAAGAGAGTACATGGAGCCTCAGGCTAAGCTCGATCTCGTGAAGATGATCATGCCTCAGATCACAGCTCAGGTGGTGAACATGATCATGGCTCAGGCTATCACCGATGAGAACTTTGTGGTTGTATACCAGGCTCCTGAGAAGGCAGGCCTTGTTCATCCTACAGAGGCTGACTTCCAGAAGGCTATCGCTGAGGTCGCAGCGTCAGAGATCGCTGCTCCTGCAGGCGAGGAGATCGCATCTTCATTCCTTGATGCATCCAAGCTCAAGGCTGGCAAGGTGAAGAAGACCCAGGCTGGTGTGAACGGTTCTACCATATGGACACTCAAGAATGGTGTAAAGGTCGTTCTTCTTCCTACCGAGTATGAGAAGGACAAGATCAGCATCAACATGTTCCAGCAGGGTGGTAAGAGCCTTATCGAGACCGTTGACCTCCCTTCATTCGAGGATAACATCTGGAGCCTCTATCAGGCAAATACCGGTGTCGGTGAGTTCAGCAACTCTCAGGTACAGAAGATGCTCTCTGGTAAGACTGTTGCTGTAGGTCCATACCTCAGCTCTGACTATCACGGAGTTTCAGCAAGCACCAACCCTAAGGACATTGAAACTGCTCTCCAGCTTCTCCATATGTACTACACTGATCCTCGTTTCGATGAGGATGAGTATGCACAGGGCATCAGGCAGCTTGAGGCTGTGCTTCCAAACCTTGCGAGCCAGCCAAACTTCATACTTCAGAAGGCTCTCTATTCAGATCTTTATAACAATGACAGAAAGTTCTTCATTTCCGATGAAATTCTTGCAAAGGCTAATCTTCAGACTCTCGAGAGAGTATATCGTCAGCTCTACAAGGACGCTGCAGGTGCAGTGGTAGTAGTAGTCGGTGATTTCGACATGGACACCATCAAGCCTCTTGTCGAGAAGTACATCGGTTCTCTCCCTAAGGGAAAGAAGGCTACCAAGTGGATCGATCGTCACGACTCATTCAGAAGTGATAGCGTGCTTGATGACTTCAAGGCTCCTATGCAGACTCCTAAGGTAACTGTTGCACAGATCTATACCATGGATACTCCATACAGCATCGAGAAGGCAGTCAACTATTCAGCTCTCAACTATATCCTTCAGATGGTGTATACTGACACCCTCCGTGAGGATGAGGGCGGCACCTATGGCGCCAGCACAAATGCCAGTCTCCAGCGTTTCGTGAACAAGGCTACTCTCCAGGTCGTATTTGAGACTAATCCTGAGCAGGCAGACGCTCTCCGCGCACTTGCTGTCAAGGGTCTCAAGGAACTCGCCGAGAACGGTCCTTCAGATGAGTACTTTGACAGAACTGTCAAGTACTACAAGAAGCTTATCCCAGAGAGAAGAATCACCAATTCATACTGGATGAGCGCGCTTGAGGTTAACGCAAAGCATGGCGATAACTATGATGTTGAGTACGAGGCTGCAGTTGATGCACTTACTCCTGAGAAGGTCAAGGCAGTGGCAGCAGAGATCGTCACATCAGCAAATCTCGTTGAAATCGTGATGCGTCCAGAGCTCTAGTCTGGATAAACATATTGATGATTGAAGGGGACTGCCGTTTGGCAGTTCCCTTTTATTTTGTTAATTTCGTAAATTGGTTTACTAAGATTCAATAATTATGACAGCTGAAACTATTAGCCAGATCGATTCCATTGACGTCACATTGAACGCCGGTGGCATGAACACCATTAACATTGTCCTCGCTTTCGTCATGTTTGGCGTGGCGCTTGGCATAAAGCCCAGGATGTTCGTAGACGTGTTCAAGAACCCTAAGTCAGTCCTTCTGGGAGCCTGCTGTCAGCTTGTATGCCTCCCTCTGTTCACCTGCCTGCTTGCCATTCTCATGCTCAAGCTGGGCTGGATATCGCCTATGATGGGACTCGGTATGATACTGGTGGCATCCTGCCCTGGTGGAAACATCTCGAACTTCATCTCTTCACTGGCGAAGGCAAACATTGAACTTTCGGTGTCATTGACCGCCATAAGCACTGCTCTCGCGGTAATCCTTACTCCTGCGAACTTCTTCCTTTATGGCAGCTGGTTCATCAACTTCTCAAATAATATCGGTGTCAGCGAGATTCCTATGCTTGTGATTCCGCTGTGGGATGTGTTCAAGACCATCTTCATCCTTCTCGGAATTCCACTTACTCTGGGTATCCTGTGCTCTCAGTACCTTCCTAAGGTGGCGGATAAGCTCAAGAAGCCGTTCCAGTACGTTTCCATCGTGTTCTTCCTTGTCATGGTGGTGCTGTCATTCTCAAGTAACATAAGCGCTTTCCTT
The DNA here is from genome assembly GCA_024398295.1 of Bacteroidales bacterium. Classification (GTDB taxonomy): domain Bacteria; phylum Bacteroidota; class Bacteroidia; order Bacteroidales; family UBA932; genus Cryptobacteroides. Next base: position 6,246 of record JAKSJL010000077.1, on the reverse strand, counting down.
CAGTGCATGAAGTATATCGTGATCGTTGTGCTCATCCATAATCTCCTTGCCCTTGGTATCGGATATGGTATGGGTGCAGCCTTCAGACTCCCATATGCCGACAAGAAGACACTTACCATCGAGACCGGTATCCAGAATTCTGGACTGGGCCTCGCACTTCTTCTTGGTACAAACATATTTGCGGCGTTCCCTCCTCATGGCGGTCTGCTTGTGATCACTGCATGGTGGGGAATCTGGCATATCATCTCCGGCCTTACTGTGGCGTCTATATTCAACTACAAATCAAGAAAGAATGGCTAAGATTCACGATCATAGTACGGGCTACAGGATACTCCGTCTGTACTCTGACTTCTGCACATACATGGCGTATGGCCGTACAGAGATTGTCGGCAGGGAGAATATCCCTCAGAATGCTGCAGTGATATTCGCACCAAATCATTGTAATACATTGATGGATGCAATGGTGGTGCTCCGCGCCCGTCGTGATGCCACCGTGTTTGGATGTAGGGCTGACCTCTTCAGGAACCCTCTCGCAAACAAGGCGCTTCGCTACCTGAAGATACTTCCTATGCCACGCGTGCGTGATGGTATCCGCGAGGTGATGGGAAACATCAAGACAAATGCTGAGGTGGTGGATTCCATCACTGACAATGTCCCATTCTGCGCCTTCCCTGAAGGTACTCACCGTCCTAAGCATTCCCTTCTTCCTGTAAGAAAGGGTATCGTACGTATTGCGAAGACAGCTATAGACAAGACCTCTAAGCCTATCTATATCGTGCCTGTAGGCCTTGAGTATGGAGATTACTACCGCTTCCAGTCCACTTCCCTTGTGAACTATGGAAAGGCTATCGATGTGACTGAGTTCTTCCAGAGTCACCCTGACCTCAATGAGGTGGAACTATATAGAGAGGTGACAAACATCCTCAAGGAGTCCATGTCGCAGCTCATTACCTATATTCCTGATGATGAGGACTATGATGCCAAGTGGCCATTGATCAAGGCTATCGTGGCTCCGCTGCGAGGCACACCAAAAGCTCGTTTAGAGAAGAACAGAGCTGCTGCGACGAGGGTTGAGGAGCTCTGGCAGAATGAAACACTTCGTGGCGTTCTCAGAGAGAAGGCCCTTGCTTTTGAGGCAGACAGAAAGGCTTGCGGCATATCCACTCACTCGTTTGGATTCAAGAAGCCTGTGGTGAGGCTCTGCTTCAAGACCCTCCTTCTTCTTGGACTTCTCCCAGTAGCGCTTGTATTTGCTGCCATAGGCCTTCCTATGCTTATAATGTCCACTGTCCTTGTCTCAAAGATTAAGGACAAGGCATTTTCAAACAGTGTAAGATACATTTCGTATCTGGCCCTTCTTCTTCCTCTCCAGCTTATCTGGACAATCCTCGGATTTGCAGCATTCCATCTTTCATGGATCTGGGTTCTTGCAGGGATCGTAGGCCTCATTCTCGCTTTCCCATTTGTATTCCGCTACAAGGAAGCTGTGCGTGTATGGATCTCTGATATCAAGCTGATGTCAAATAAGAAACTGCGTCGCAGTTTCGATGAAATCCGCGACGCAGTCAGATAGTATCTATTTCAGATTATCTCTTACTCCTTACCAGCAAGACGCTTGTAAGTGTTCAGACGTACCTTTGCAAACTCCTCGGTCTTCTCGAGCAGCTCCTTAGCTGAATCTGGGAAGAGCTTGTAGAGTGATGCGAAACGTACCTCGCCCTTGAGGAAGTCCTGGAACTTGGTCCAGTCTGGCTCCTTTGAATCGAGGGTGAATGGGTTCTTACCCTCCTCCTCGAGCATAGGGTTGTATCTGTAGAGATGCCAGTAACCACACTCGACAGCGAGTTTCTCCTCCTTCTGGCTGAGACCCATACCTGCCTTGAGGCCGTGGTTGATACAAGGTGCGTAAGCGATGATGAGAGATGGTCCATCATATGCCTCAGCCTCCTTGATAGCGTTCAGATACTGTGCCTGGTTTGCACCCATAGCTACCTGTGCTACATATACGTAGCCATAGCTGATAGCCATCATACCGAGGTCCTTCTTTCTGATCTTCTTACCAGATGCAGCGAACTTAGCGATAGCACCTACTGGGGTAGACTTAGATGACTGACCACCGGTATTTGAGTAAACCTCGGTGTCAAGTACGAGGATGTTTACATTCTCACCTGAAGCGAGTACGTGGTCGAGACCGCCGTAACCGATATCGTAGCTAGCACCGTCACCACCGATGATCCACTGGCTGCGTGCAGCGATGAAGTCCTTGAGCTCAACGAGCTTCTTCGCGTCTGCGCAAGCGTCTACCTTGTCCTCGAGGATAGGGATGAGCTTGTCAGCAACCTCGCGAGTGATAGCGTAGTCCTTTCTGTTCTCGAGCCACTTAGCTGCGAGTGATGCTGCCTCATCATTCTGGCCACCGTCCACGATGTGCTGCATGCATGCAGCGATGGTCTCGCGTACGCGCTCAGAACCGAGATGCATACCATAACCGAACTCGCAGAAGTCCTCGAACAGTGAGTTAGCCCAAGCTGGTCCACGTCCGTGAGCGTCTGTGCAGTATGGAGATGCAGGGAATGATGCGCCATAGATTGAAGAACAACCAGTAGCATTTGCAACCATCATGTGGTCACCGAAGAGCTGGGTGATGTTCTTGATGTATGGAGTCTCACCGCAACCAGCACATGCTCCTGAGAACTCGAAGAGTGGCTGAGCGAACTGAGAATTCTTCATGTTTGCAGCCTTGTTGACTGCGTTCTCCTTGTAGCCGACCTTAGCGTTAAGGTAGTCGTAGCTAGCCTGCTCTGCCTTGTTATCAAGGTATGACTGCATAGAGAGAGCCTTCTCCTTGGCGAGACAAACGTCTACGCAGTTTCCACAACCGGTACAGTCGTCAACTGAAACTGAGAGTGCGTACTTGTACTCCTTGAGGGTAGCCTTGCCCTGAGCGATCTTTGTGCCTGCAGGTGCTGCGGCTGCCTCCTCGTCGGTGAGAAGGAATGGGCGGATAGCAGCGTGAGGGCAGACGAATGCACAGCTGTTACACTGGATACACTTGTCAGCATCCCAAACTGGTACATTGACTGCAACACCGCGCTTCTCGAAAGCAGCGCTGCCGGCAGGCATGGTACCATCCTGATACTTCATGAATGCGCTTACAGGGAGAGAGTCTCCACACTGAGCGTTCACTACGTTTGCGATGTCCTGAACGAACTCAGGAGCGAGACGGCTTGAGCTAGGTGTGAACTTAGCCTTGATCTCTGACCACTCTGCAGGGATAGCAACCTCGATGTACTCACCACCGCGGTCGATAGCTGCATAGTTCATGTTCACGATGTTCTCGCCCTTCTTTCCGTAGCTCTTGAGAGCGGCGTCCTTCATGTACTTCACTGCATCCTCGTAAGGAATGATGCCTGAAATCTTGAAGAATGCACTCTGGAGGATGGTATTTGTTCTACCACCGAGTCCGATCTCAGCAGCGATCTTTGTCGCGTTGATGATATAGAGCTTGATGTGCTTGCGAGCGATGATGCTCTTTGCGTGATCTGGAATTCTCTGAAGTGTCTCAGCCTCATCCCAGAGAGAGTTAAGAAGGAGGCTACCGCCTTCCTTGATGCCCTTGAGCACGTCGTACTTCTCAAGATATGAAGGTACGTGGCATGCTACGAAGTCTGGGGTGGAAACGAGATATGGAGCCTTGATAGGGAGGTCACCGAATCTGAGGTGTGAGCAGGTGTAACCACCTGACTTCTTCGAATCGTAATCGAAGTATCCCTGGCAGTACTTCTCGGTGTGTGAGCCGATGATCTTGATGGTGTTCTTGTTTGCACCTACGGTACCGTCAGAACCCAGACCGAAGAACTTGCACTCTGTGGTGCCTGGCTTCACGATAGAAACCTCTCTCTTGATAGGAAGGCTCTTGAAGGTTACGTCATCAACGATACCGATGGTGAAGTCGTTCTTTGACTCTGCCATCTCGAGGTTGTCGTATACTGCAACGATCTGTGCAGGAGTGGTATCCTTAGATGAAAGACCGTAACGGCCACCTACGATAACAGGTGAGTTCTTCTCGCCCTGGAATACAGTCTTGATGTCGAGGTAGAGTGGCTCTCCGAGTGCTCCTGGCTCCTTGGTGCGGTCGAGTACTGCGATCTTCTTCACGCTCTTAGGCATGACCTTAAGGAAGTACTTCGCGCTGAAAGGTCTGTAGAGGTGTATGCTGATGAGACCGCACTTGCGACCACGGCTCTGGAGATAATCGATGGTCTCCTTGATGGTCTCGGTGATAGAACCCATAGCGATGATGATGTTCTCAGCGTCAGCTGCTCCGTAGTACTCGAAAGGACGGTACTCGCGGCCTGTAAGCTCGCTGATCTCACCCATATAACGTGCTACGATGTCTGGAATAGCATCGTAAACCTGATTTCTTGACTCTACTGCCTGGAAGTATACGTCACCGTTCTGAGCGGTACCGCGGGTCACTGGAGCCTCTGGAGTGAGGGCTCTCTTACGGAAGTTTGCAAGAGACTTCTTGCTTACCATTCCGAGAAGTGCCTCCTCGTCGAGAGCCTCGATCTTCTGGATCTCATGAGAGGTACGGAAACCGTCAAAGAAGTGAACGAAAGGCATGCTAGCCTTGATGGCTGCGAGGTGAGCGACAGCTGCCATGTCCTGAGCCTCCTGTACAGAACCAGATGCGAGCATAGCGAAACCGGTCTGACGGCAAGCCATAACGTCCTGGTGGTCTCCGAAGATGGAGAGTGCATGAGATGCGAGTGCTCGTGCTGATACGTGGAACACTGCTGGGAGCATCTCACCAGCGATCTTGTACATGTTAGGGATCATGAGGAGGAGACCCTGTGAAGCTGTGTAGGTGGTGGTGAGAGCGCCAGCCTGGAGGGAGCCGTGCACTGCTCCTGCTGCTCCAGCCTCACTCTGCATCTCGGTCACCTTTACGACTTCGCCCCAGAGGTTCTTCTTTCCGTGAGCTGCCCACTCATCAATGTTCTCAGCCATTGTTGAGGAAGGTGTGATAGGGTAAATAGCTGCGTGCTCGCTGAAGAGGTATGCGATATTCGACGCAGCCCAGTTACCATCACAGGTGATGAATTTCTTTTCTTTTGCCATAGTTAACGTTAAATATGTGTTATAGTTTACTTTCAATGCTTACTTCCTTTCCCTCAGCGCCGGCGATTCTCTTCACCAGACCCTGGAGAACGGTTCCTGGACCCACCTCGCAGAAATAGTCTGCTCCGTCAGCGAGCATGGCCTTTACAGACTGTGTCCACTTGACTGGGGATGTCAGCTGCGCGAGGAGATTTGCCTTGATGGTGGCTGGGTCGGTCTCTGCGCAAGCTGTTACGTTCTGGTAGACTGGGCAGGCAGGCGCATGGAACTCAGTGGCCTCGATGGCCTCAGCGAGCTTCGCGCGAGCAGGCTCCATGAGGGGGGAGTGGAATGCGCCGCTCACCGCGAGCGGAAGCGCTCTCTTCGCTCCGGCTTCCTTCGCCAGTTCGCAGGCTTTCTCGACAGCCTCTTTCTCTCCTGAGATGACTACCTGTCCGTCGCAGTTATAGTTCGCTGCGATGACGAGTCCGTCTACTGAGTCGCAGATGCTCTCTACCTTCTCGGTAGGGAGGCCAATGACAGCGGCCATGGTGCCTGGGACACTCTCGCAGCAGAGCTGCATCTGGGTGGCACGGATGTACACGAGCTTCAACGCATCCTCGAAGCTCATGGCACCGGCAGCCGCGAGGGCTGAGAACTCGCCCAGTGAATGGCCTGCTACCATGTCTGGTGCGAAGTCATCTGCGCAGCGCGCAGCTACATATGAATGGAGGAATACGGCAGGCTGAGTGACTCTCGTGGCCTTCAGGTCTTCTGCTGAGCCGTTGAACATGATGTCGGAAATGCTGAAGCCAAGTATCTCGTCTGCCTTGTCAATGAGCTCCTTCGCGAGGGGACTGCTCTCATAGAGGCTCTTCGCCATTCCTGGGAACTGTGAACCCTGGCCAGGGAAAACATATGCTTTCTTATTATACATTTATGCCAAATTAATCTATTTAACAAATTTAATAATAATCTTCGAATATTCACTACCATTTTCTAAGGAAAATGCCTATTTTTGTAAGGCCTTTGCCCCTTTAGTTTAATGGATAGAATTCAGGATTCCGGTTCCTGCGATACGCGTTCGATTCGCGTAGGGGGTACTTGAAACGAATATGCCGCACTACTTCGGAAAGTAGCGCG
>JAKSJL010000076.1 GCA_024398295.1 Bacteroidales bacterium | reverse complement strand
TGAACGAGGTGAGGCAGGTCTTCTTCGAAGGGTCCTGTGAGTCCATGACGTAGATTTGGTACTCGCCGCTCGCATCGGAGATGTAGGCGATCTGAGAGCCGTCAGGCGACCAGCGAGGCTCGCGCTCCTGCGATCCCGAAGAAGGGAAGAGATTGTAGGTGGCGCCTTCCTCTGCAGGGAGCGAGAAGATGTCGCCCCTCATCGTGGCGAGGACGCGCTGTCCGTCAGGGGACAATGATGTAGGACGCAGGGCGTTCCCATCTGCGCGGCCGAGCCACTCGCTGCGCGCATAGATGCCTTCAGCCTTGAGGCTTACATGCACCTGCTCGCAGCTCTTGTCCTTGGTGGAGAGCTTGTAGATATATCCGCCGTTCTCGAACACGATGTAGTCCTTCGAGTAAGAAGGGAACTTGCAGTCATACTCCTTGAAGTCAGTGACTTTCTCGATCTTCTCAGTCTTCGTGTCGTAGCAGAAAACGTTCATGATGCTGTCCCTGTCTGAGAGGAAATAGATCTCGTTTCCCACCCACATAGGGAAGATGTCCTGAGCGTCGTTATTGGTGATGTTCTTCAGTTCGGTGGTGCCCACCTTGTTTATCCAGATGTCGTCCGCCTGGCCACCGCGGTAGTACTTCCAGGTGCGGAACTCGCGGAACATCCTGTTCATCGCGAGCTTCTTCCCGTCAGGGCTGAATGAGCAGAAGCCTCCTTCTGTGGTCGGGATCTGGGTCATCTTCGAGCCATCAGGATTCACTGTGTAGAGCTGTCCTCTAAGGCCTGAGAAGGTGTACCACTTCGTGCGGAACACGATCTTTCCGTCTGGAGTCCAGCACATCACTATGTTGTTTGGTCCCATGCGGTCGCCTATGTTATCCCTGTCGACGAGTGCGGTGTAGGTCACTCTCTGCGGTGCTCCACCCTCGACTGGGATGGTGTAGACCTCTGTGTTTCCGTCGTACTGAGCGGTGAAGGCAATGGTCTTGCCATCAGGAGAGAAGCGTGAGAACATCTCATATCCGATGTCGGAAGTGAGCCTTTTCGCCTCGCCTCCATTGATGGAGACAGTGTAGAGGTCACCTGCGTAGGTGAATGCGATCTGGTCTCCGCCTACAGAGGGGAAACGCAGGAGCCTGGCCTCGTCATTTTTCGGCGCACCCTGCGCCAATGCTGCAGTGCAGACCAATGCTGCCCACAGTGCTGTAGTTCGTTTCATATGCATATATTTTAGTCTTTTTGTTCAAATACCAGGCATACCGGACGGTCTTCGTCCAGTACGAAGGAGCTGAATGATAGCTTTTCATATACACAAATATAAGAAGATTTCAGCAGAAATACCTATATTTGCATCATTCGGGGTACAGGCAGACAGACCTGTTGAGAAATACCCGTTGAACTTGATGTAGTTAATACTGCCGTAAGGAAATGATCAGTACTGAAAAATTCATTCAGGACTGCCTCCTGGTCAGGAGCCAGTCCCCACTTGTCCACAACATCACGAACTATGTGGCGATGAACTTCGCCGCTAACTCCCTGCTTGCAGTCGGAGCTTCTCCTCTCATGTCTTTCTATGCTGGAGAGATGGAGGAGATCGTCGGCATCGCCAGCGCATTGACCGTAAACATTGGCTGTCTCGACGAGAACGAGATGGAGGGAATGCGCATCGCCGCTGCCACCGCTGACAGGCTTCACAAGCCTTGGGTGCTTGACCCAGTCGGCGCCGGCGCCAGCACAGCCAGGACCCAGATCTGCAAGGAACTCATTGGATTTCATCCTACCATCATCAGGGGCAATGCCTCTGAGATCGCCTGCCTCGCGGGTGTGTGCGTCGAGAAGTCACGCGGCGTGGATTCGTCCATGGCCAGCGATGACGTCGTAGAGGCTGCCAAGGCCCTCGCGAAGGCATCAGGCTCCATCGTGTCGATGAGCGGTGCTACCGATTACATCACCGACGGTGAGCGTGTGGAGACCTTGAGAAACGGCGATCCTATCATGTCCAAGGTGACAGTGATGGGATGCTCTGCCACCGCTGTCACAGGCGCATTCGCTGCCGTGGACAGCGATCCGTTCACCGCTGCGCTGAATGCCATGGCGCTGTGGGGCGTGGCCGGTGAGAAGGCCGCAGCTGTAAGCGCAGGCGGCACGGGCACATTCGCCGTGAAGTTCATGGACGCGCTCAGCACCTCAGATGCTGCTGCGGACGCTCTTCTTATCCGCCAGTAACATGCGCAGAGAGGATTTGAGACTGTACCTTGTCACCGACAGACCATTGGCCGGTGACAGGGATATACTCGACATCGTGAAGCAGGCAGTCGAGGGTGGTGCCACCATGGTGCAGCTGCGCGAGAAGGACGCCGATACGCGCGACTTCGTGGAGCTCGCCATTGCCATGAAAAAGGCCCTGGAGCCTTATGGAGTGCCGCTTATCATAAACGACAGAGTGGATGTCGCGCTCGCATGCGATGCGGATGGCGTGCACATCGGCCAGTCGGACATGCCTTACGCCATCGCGCGCAAGCTGCTCGGTCCGGACAAGATTATCGGCCTGTCGGTGGAGAACATGGAGCAGGTCGTTGAGGCCAATGAACTCGATGTCGACTACATCGGCGTATCTCCGATCTATTCCACCACGACGAAGACAGACACCGCTGCGCCGTTCGGCCTGGAGGGCCTCGCGCAGGCGGTCAAGCTCTCGCGCCATCCAAGCGTGGCCATCGGCGGCATGAACCAGAAGACGGCCGCTGACGTCATGCGCTGCGGCACCGATGGCATCGCTGTGGTCAGCGCCATCGTGTGCGCGCCTGACCCATGCGCGGCCTCCCGCGAGCTGCTCGGCATCGTGGATGCCTCCGCTCCCGCTCCCCAGAGGTGGACGGAGCGCATCTGGGCAAAGGCCCAGAAGCTCTATGGCGATATCATTGGCCTTCCTTTCATCAAGGACATCGCTGATGGAAGCCTTACCGCGGAGCGTTTCTCCAGATACATTGCCCAGGACGAGATATATCTTCGCGACTACGCCGACCACATGTTCGCTGTCGCTGACATGATTCCGGATGAGGACCTTAAGCAGACCTTCGTGCAGTTCGCAAAGGATGGACTGGAAGGGGAGAAGGCCATGCATGAGCTTCTCATCGAGAGGTTCGGCATGGAGCTGGATGTGCCATCTTCATTCGTGACCTCTTCATATAACCACAGGATCATGAGTGGCATAAACACAGGTGTGCTGCCTGTGGCGTTCGCCGCCATCCTTCCTTGCATGTGGATATACAATGAAGTCGGCCTTCATATCCTGAAGATAGCCAGGCTCGAGGGAAACCCATACAGGGAGTGGATACAGGAGTATGGTAACGAGGCGTTCACGAAGGGAGTCGAGGACCTGCTGAAGGTCATAGACAAATACGCTGCAGAAGCTTCCGAGAAGACCTTGATCCAGATGGACAAGGCATTCCTCGACGGCACCCTCATGGAATATGCCTTCTGGGACTATGGTTACAATGGTGAAGAAAAGAATTACGATTACATAAAATGAAAACTTACCCAAGAGTACTTACGATAGCTGGTAGCGACTCTGGCGGCGGCGCTGGCATCCAGGCCGACATCAAGTCCATCAGCGCGACAGGCGGCTATGCTGCCAGCGCCATCACAGCCGTGACCGTTCAGAATACCGTCGGCGTGGAGGCTGTGCATCCTGTCCCTGTGGAAATACTTGGAGGACAGATAGATGCTGTTCTTTCTGACATTGGTGCAGATGCTGTGAAGATAGGCATGCTCCATAGCGAGGAGGTGATCATGTGCGTGAAGCAGAAGCTTATTGACCATGGTATCAAGAATATAGTCCTTGATCCTGTGATGGTCGCTACCTCCGGCCACAAGCTCATCGAGGACGAGGCCATCGCTGTCCTCATCCGCGAGCTCGTGCCTATGGCGCGCGTCATCACCCCGAACATCCCTGAGGCGGAGATCATGGCGGGGGAGAAGATTCACTCGCAGGCGGACCTTCCTGCCATCGCGCGCAAGCTCTCCTGTGGCGGCAAGGTTTCGGTGCTCATGAAGGCTGGTCACCTCACTGAGGAGGACCTCACCGACATCTTCTACAATGCAGAGAAGGACACTTGCATAGAGCTTCACTCGAAGCGCATCCATTCGGCGAACACCCACGGTACCGGCTGCACGCTGTCTTCAGCGTTCGCCTCGTACCTCGCGCAGGGCCTCGATCTGGACGATGCGGCCCGTGCTGCGAAAGACTATATCGCGAAGGCCATCGAGGCTGGCGCGGACTATCAGATAGGCCATGGACATGGCCCTGTGGATCATTTTTGGAGAATACATTAAACTATGGGATATCAGAATTTCGACAAGTATGCATCGGATTACGATGCGTGGTTCATGGCAAACAGCGTGGTCTTCGAGACTGAGCTTAAACTTGTGGCAGCCTGCCTGAAGGATGCTGGCGAAGTGCTCTCCATCGGCTGCGGAAGCGCGCTTTTCGAGTCGTCGCTGAAGCGCGACTACGGCGTGACCTTCAAGCGCTGCATCGAGCCTGCCGAGGGCATGGCGGAGATCGCGCGAAAGCGTGGCTTCGAGGTGGAGATCGGCACCGCAGAGGACTCCGATTACGGCGAGGAACTCTATGACACAGTGCTCTTCAATGGCTGTCCATGCTATATGAATGACCTCCTGAAGGCCTTCAAGAAGGCTTACGCTGCGCTCCGTCCAGGTGGCCGCATCGTCGTGGTGGACGTGCCTAAGGAGAGTGCCTATGGCATACTTTATAATCTGGCAATGGTCCTGGGCACCTGGGAGCACCCGCTTCTTAGCGATGTGTCTCCGAACATGCCTTATCCTATCGAGCTTGTGAAGGAGGCCAGGTGGCGCACCACCAAGGAGAGCACGGATCCTATCCGTGAGGCCGGCTTCCAGGATATCAGCTTCATGCAGAGCCTTACCGCCGACCCTCATTTCTCCAATGAGAGGGTTGAGGCGCCGCAGGAAGGCTATGACAGGGGCTCATACGTGGCGTTCATGGGTGTGAAGAAATAGAAAAATTGATTATTTTTGTGTGCTAAACACATACATCAATGAACACTTTTACTGACGCTCTCTCCAAGGCTGTCGCATACATCAAGACTTGGAAATTCTGGAAAGAATTGATTATTATGACTCTAGGTATGCTTGTGGCTGCCGCTGCAGTGTACTATTTCCTCGTGCCATCGAAGCTCATCATCGGTACGATTTCCGGCCTTTCCATCGTCCTTGTCGGCATCGCTGAGGCTGCGGGCGTGACCATCAAGCTTTCGACTACGATTCTCGTGATAAATGTCATCCTGCTCATCATGGCATACTTCCTGGTGAACAAGGAGTTTGGTGCGAAGACAGTCTACACGGCGCTCATCCTTGGCCCTCTCACAGATTTCTGGGCGAAGGTGGCACCTTGGGAGAAATTCGCAGTGGATAACGCCGCTACCGGCTCCATGTCGGTGATGGGCGACCCTTGGTTTGACCTCTGCTGCTTCGTGCTCCTGCTTAGCGCCTCACAGGCCCTGATGTTCAGCATCAACGCTTCCACAGGTGGCCTTGACATCCTTGCGAAGATCGTGAACAAGTACCTCCACTTCGATATCGGCGCATCAGTCTCCATCGCCGGAGCCATCATCTGCTGCACCGCATTTGCCATCAACCCATTCCGTATGGTCATCATTGGCCTCATCGGCACGTGGATCAATGGCCTCGTGGTCGACTACTTCACCGACACCCTGAACAAGCGTAAGCGTGTCTGCATCATTTCGGACCGCACCGACCTCATCCGTCAGTTCATTGTCAATGATCTCGTCCGTGGCTGCTCCCTCTACGAGGTGAAGGGTGGCTACTCTGGCGAGGCTCAGACAGAGATCCAGGTGATCCTCACCAAGGATGAGTTCTCAGACCTCATGGCATTCCTCAAGAGAAATCAAGTAAAGGCGTTCATCACAGCCGGAAACGTAAGCGAGATCTATGGTACCTGGTTCAAGCATCATAAGCTGAAGACCATCACCACAGGCGTGGACGCAGAGAAATAGCGAATATAGATGAATTTGACAATACCCCCACATTATCGTGACCTCCTGGAAGGGATGGAGAACACGGAGAAGGCCATCAAGGCCGTGAAAGACATGTTCCAGAATAACCTCTCGGCACAGCTGTCGCTGCTTCGCGTCACTGCGCCGATGATGGTGCTTTCGGGAACTGGTATCAATGATGACCTGAATGGAGTGGAGCGCCCTGTTGCGTTCCCTATCAAGGACATGGGCGAGCAGCGCGCCGAGGTCGTGCATTCGCTCGCGAAATGGAAGAGGCTCAAGCTCGCAGAGATGAATGTCCAGCCAGGCCGTGGCCTTTACACCGACATGAACGCTCTTCGTCCAGACGAGGAGCTCGATAACATCCATTCCATCTATGTGGACCAGTGGGACTGGGAGAGGGTGATCCGTCGTGAGGACAGGAACATCGACTTCCTGAAGAAGATGGTCCGCCGCATCTACGAGGCCATCAAGGTCACAGAGAACAAGCTCTTCGTGGAGTTCCCTCAGATAGAGCCTAAGCTTCCAGAGGAGATCCAGTTCATTACTGCTCAGGAACTTCTCGACATGTATCCTGGACTCACTCCTAAGCAGCGCGAGAATGAGATCGTGCGCAAGTGGGGCGCCGTGTTCGTGATCGGCATCGGAAAGGCCCTTTCTGATGGCCACTCACATGATGGTCGCGCCGCTGACTATGATGATTGGGATCTGAACGGCGACCTGCTGGTGTGGAATGACGTCCTCGGCAGCGCGTTCGAGGTGTCCAGCATGGGTATCCGCGTCGACGAGAAGTCGCTCGAGAAGCAGCTCGCCATCAAGGGCGAGGAGCAGAAGAAGAGCCTCTACTATCACCGCAAGCTTCTCGCAGGCGAGCTGCCTTGCACCATCGGTGGTGGTATTGGACAGTCTCGCCTCTGTATGTTCCTTCTCAGAAAGGCCCACATCGGCGAGATCCAGAGCAGCATCTGGCCAGAAGAGATGCGCCAGAGATGCGAAGAGGCAGGCATACACCTTGCATAGACATTACATTGTATGAAGAAGATATTGACCACCATCCTGTTGGCCATGTCAGTGCTGTGCTCGGCGCAGGTACAGAAAGGCTACCAGAACCCCATCATCCCGGGATTCCATCCGGACCCAAGCATCTGCCGTGTCGGTAATGACTACTATCTGGTCAACAGCTCGTTCCAGTATTTTCCGGGCGTGCCTCTCTTCCAGAGCCGCGACCTGGTGCATTGGACCCAGGTGGGCAATGTCCTCACACGCTCCTCGCAGCTGAACCTTCAGAGCGCCACTTTCTCAGGTGGCATCTATGCCCCCACCATCCGTTACGATGCGGGCACCTTCTATATGATCACGACCAATGTAAGTGACAAGGGCAATTTCCTCGTCTACACCGACGACCCGAAAGGGGAGTGGTCCGAGCCCGTGTGGCTTGAGCAGGGTGGCATTGACCCATCCCTGTACTTCGAGGACGGCGTCTGCTACATGGTGTCAAACCCCGAGGATGGCATCTCGCTCTGTACCATTGACCCGAAGAGTGGAGAGCGTCTTTCAGAGTCGCGCCGCATCTGGGGAGGCCTTGGCGGCAGATACCCTGAGTCTCCACATATCTACAAGAAAGATGGCTGGTACTATCTCATGATCGCTGAAGGCGGCACCGAGATAGGACACAGCGTGACCATTGCCCGCAGCCGCGACATCTACGGCCCTTATGAGGCAAACCCAGCAAACCCTATCCTCACCCACTTCTGCCAGCGCGCTCAGAAGAGCCCTATTCAGGGCCTTGGTCACGCCGACATGGTGCAGGCGCAGGACGGCAGCTGGTGGCTCGTGTGCCTGGGCTTCCGCCCAGTGAACGGCCACCACGTCATGGGCCGCGAGACCTTCCTTCTGCCAGTGGACTGGCCAGAGGGGGAGTGGCCTACAGTCGGCGACGCAGGGATGGCTCACCTCGATAACCCTGAAGTGAAGACCCTTCCGCAGAGAGCCTATCCCGACAAGCCGAAGAACCTCCTCAGTGTCAAGGAGTTCGGCCCAGAATGGATCTGGCTGAACAACCCTCGCATGGAGAACTACCACTTCATGTCCAGCGGCGCTCTTCGTCTCGTGCCGACCTCCGTCACTCTCGACGATGCCGCTTCGCCGACCTTCATTGCCCATCGCCAGGAGCATCAGGCCTTCTCGCTCGAGACCGAGGTCCAGATGGACTCCAAGGCCATGTCCGAGCTCGAGGCCGGCCTCACCGTCTACATGAACCCAGAGGCCCACGCCGACCTCTACCTGAAGAAGTACCCAAGCACGCAGCTGGGCTACAGCCCCGTAGCCGTCACCCTCCAGTACACCCTCTACGGCCTCAAGCATGTGGAGCAGGAGATGATCCTCGCATCAAACTCCGCTCGCCTCAAGGTCGAGGCCACAGCCACCGGCTATGACTTCTACTGCGCCGACGCCGGCAAGTCCTACCAGTACCTCGGCCACCTCGACGCGCGCTTCCTCAGCAGCGAGACCGCCGGCGGCTTCACCGGTGTCGTCCTCGGCATGTACGCCACCACCGCCGCCGCCGGCACCACCACCTCCTACGCCGACTTCAAGTCCTTCACCTACCTGCCCCGCTAGGTCGGTGCCCCC
>JAKSJL010000075.1 GCA_024398295.1 Bacteroidales bacterium | reverse complement strand
ACCTGGTAGATCTTCTTCTTGTCGTATGAAGGATGGGTGAGGCGCTCTGCGATCTCACCGTCATTTGTGAACATGAGCACACCTGTGGTGTTCTTGTCGAGACGGCCTACAGGGAACACTCTGGATGAGCAGTTCTTCAGGAGGTCCATGACGGTCTTCTCAGCGTGAGGGTCGCTCGCGGTGGTCACGAAGCCCTTAGGCTTGTTCATCACGATGTATACCTTCTCCTCGCCCTTGAGTCTCTCGCCGTTGAAGCGTACATCGTCGGTGAGTACATTGACCTTGGTGCCAAGCTCAGTGACTACCTCTCCGTTCACTGTCACTACACCAGCCTGGATGTAGGTGTCAGCCTCGCGGCGTGAGCATACTCCTGAGTTTGCAATGTATTTGTTAAGACGCATCTCTTCCTGGATGCCGGTCTGTACGTAATCATTGTCCGAGAACTGAGCATCCACCTGAGGGTGCTTGCTGATCATGAGATTGATTCCTGAATCCTCTCCCTCGTTGAATGTGTAGTCGTTCTTCTTTCTGAATGGCTTTCTCTCGAATGAAGGCTTGCCACCAAATCTGCGGTCACCCTGAGGCCTGCCACCGAATCTGCGCTCACCCTGAGGTCTGCCGCCAAATCTGCGCTCGCCCTGTGGTCTGTCGCCATAGCTTCTGCGCTCGCCGCTGAATGCTGGACGGTCGCCGTAGCTTCTCTGTGGTCTCTCCTGACCTTCACCTGCTGCGAATGGCTTTCTCTCACCGAAACTTCTCTGAGGACGATCGCCATAGCTTCTTCTTTCGCCGAAGCTTCTCTGTGGCCTGTCACCATAGCTTCTCTGTGGACGGTCGCCGTAGCTTCTACGCTCTCCGTTGAAGGATCTGCGCTCCTGTGAGTCGCCTTCCTTACGCTCTCCATAGCTTCTCTGTGGTCTGTCGCCATAGCTTCTTCTCTCGCCGAAACTTCTCTGAGGGCGGTCGCCATAGCTTCTCTGTGGTCTGTCTCCGTAGCTTCTTCTTTCGCTGCTACCTTCTGATGATTCGTTGAATGAGACCTTCTTACGTGGTCTGAGCTTTCTTCCGTCTGAAGAATAGCCTCTGTTCTCTGAATGTCCGTACTCTCTACGGTCTTGACGACTCTCGCCGTCCTTGTAATAATTGTTCATTGTGTGTAAAAATAGTTATAAAATCTGCCTTACGGCTATTTGAGCTTAAATATATAAGTTATCGTTCCTTGCTGCAGTGCCGGTGCCTCTGGAGCCATGTTGAAGTGTGCCTTCATGGCTGCGTTTCTCGCTGCGTTCCAGAGATCGGTGTCGGTCACTGTGGTGCCTTCCACTCCAGCCTGGGCCTTCGTGACGGTACCGTACTGGTCAACCCAGATGCTTACTACCACTACGCCTTCCTTCTGGGTGCTTCCTGCCGGGTGAGGGAGGTTTCCAACCACGTTCCTACCCTTGAGGTGTGCATTCGGCTTGCCAGTGGTCTTTCCGCTGTCGGTATTTCCTTCCGGATGGCCTGCCTTGAATGTGGCAGAGCCTTCTCTCGCAGAATGTGGCGCTGTGAGCGAGGTGTCCTTCTTCGACATCCCTGGGAATGCAGCGCGAGGGTCAAGCTCCGGCTCTTCCTTCGTCGCAGGCACATCCACATCTCCGTGCGCGTCGTTCTTCGTGGCAGGTGTGAGGTTCTCCTTCTTCGCGACGTATGGAGACTCGGCCTTCTGCACGAGCTCAATCGGCTTCGTGAGATCCACCTCCTCGGCCTGTGGCTGGGAGCCCCTGAAGTTCTGCTCTACCTCTATCTCCTCAGTGAAGTCCAGCACGAAGGTGTTCTCCTCTGGTGGGGGATAGAGATATCTCATTCCGCTGAAAGAGCAGAATACAGCGGCGCATACCGGGATGGCTACTGCCATCGCGGCTCCCAGGATGCTGCTGGTCCTGTCGGTCTTCTGTCTTTCCTGCAGATATGGTTTCATTTTCCTATGCTTATTCTGGCTGTGTGGCCAGGATTACCTTGTAATGGTTTCTCTTCGCGATGTTCATCATCGCTACCACTTCCTTCACTGGCACGCTCTCGTCGCTGTAGATGGAGAATGTAGGGTCCTCCTCAGCCTGGAGAAGCTCCACGAGCTCGTCCTCTACCTGAGCGTATGAAGACGCCTGCTCGCTGCCGTTCACGTGGTAAGTGCACTTTCCTGCGCCCCAATCCTTGATCGAGACACTCACGGTAGCCTTCGCCGATACCTGGCCGGTGCTCTTCGGAAGGAGGAGCTTAAGGGCGTTCGGGTTCACCAGCGTGGAGGTCACCAGGAAGAAGATGAGCAGCAGGAAGACGATGTCAGTCATCGACGACATCGACATCTCTGAGGTCACCTTGGTGTGTCTTTTAATTGCCATATTACTCTTCGTTTACAGGCTCATTGAGCAGGTCCATGAACTCGATGGTAGCGCTCTCCATCTTGAACACGAGGTCAGAGATGCGTGATGAGAGGTAGTTGTATCCGAAGTATGCGAGGATGCCGACGATAAGACCACCCACAGTGGTCACCATGGCGGTATAGATACCGCTTGAGAGGAGGGTGATGTCTATGTTATTACCAGCCTGTGACATGTTGAAGAATGCCTGGATCATACCGATGACGGTGCCGAGGAATCCGATCATAGGCGCACCTCCAGAGATGGTGGCGAGGAAAGGAAGGCCCTTCTCGAGGCGAGCGACCTCTACGTTTCCGGTGTTCTCCACAGCGGTCTGGATGTCAGCGAGAGGACGGCCAATGCGCTCGATGCCCTTTCCTACAAGGCGAGCGACAGGGGTGTCATACTTCTCGCAGAGGGTCAATGCTGACTTCACCTTTCCTGAGTGGATGTAGTCGCGGATGTCGTTCATGAAGTTCTTGTCTACCTTTGATGCCTTGCTGATCACCCACCACTTCTTTCCGAAGATGTAGATGGCAATGATCGAGAGGATGAGAAGGACGAGCATGAGCCAGCCACCCTTTGTGGCCATCTCGATGAGTGAAAAGCTCATTTCCTGCTGCTGAGGGGCAGCCTGCATAGCCTCCATGGCCTGTGCTGCTACCTCTCCGAGTGAGTCAACATTTGACTGAAGAAGATTAAAAAGCATATCTGTCTATATTTTGATTATCAATTAACCGGCGTATGGCAGTGCAAAATCCGTTCCTGCGAGCGCCTATTATTTCAATCTGCAAATATAAACAAAAATTCCGGATTTCCATCCCATAGGGATGGGAAATTACCTGCTTTCGGGGTAGTCTATCTCAGAGAGAAAAAGGGCGTGTCCTGCCACCGACTCGCCGGCCCTTGACCTGTTCGGTCTGCGCTGGCTCTCGGGTATCGTGTCTGGGGTGCTGAGGGCGGGGAGGACAAGTGAGCGGAAATCCTCGAGCGAGCGGCGTCCTCTGCCGACCTCGAGAAGGGATCCGACAATGGCTCTGACCATGTTCCTGAGGAAGCGGTCAGCGGCTATCCTGAAATAGATGTAATCGCCTGGTTCTGAGTCGTATCCCATGATGCCGACATGGGTCGGAACATAGCTCTCCCAGTGCGCTTCCATGACGGTGCAGATCGAGGTGTGATTGTCGGCTCCGACCTTCTCGAAACAGCTGAAATCATGTGTGCCCAGAAGGCTCTTTGCGGCCTCGTTCATGAGCTCGATGTCGAGGGGGTAGGTGTACTGCAACGAGTACTTCTCTACGAAGGGGTCTTTCTTCTTATGAAGAAAATACGTATATTCGCGCCTTGAAGCGCCAAATCTGGCATGGAAGTCAGGTGCCGTCAGCTCGATGCTGTGGACATGGATTCCGTGAGGGAGGATGGCATTTATTTTGTAGCCGATCTGGTCTGCGTCAAACAGCTCGTCACAGTCGAAGTGAGCGACGTATCCGATGGCATTTACGCCTGTGTCAGTGCGGCCGGCTCCGGTCACGCTGATTTCCGCTCTGAGGAGTGTGGAGAGTGCCTTTTCGAGGCTCTCCTGCACAGTAGGGGCGTTGGGCTGGACCTGCCAGCCGCAGAAGGCGGATCCGTCGTAGGACAGTTTGATGATATAGCGCATTTGATGCAGAGACTAATGATTAATGATGCAAAAATATTAAAAAGAAAACATAAATGGAAAGCGTAAACATCAAAGAACTCAATGAACGCATCCAGAAAGAGAGCTCTTTCGTAGATCTTCTTTCGCTTGAGATGGGCAAGGTGATCGTCGGACAGAAGTCCCTTGTCGAGAATCTCCTCATCGGCCTGCTTGCAGGCGGACATATCCTTCTCGAGGGTATGCCTGGACTTGCGAAGACATTGGCCATAAACACACTGGCTCAGGCCGTGAACGCGAAGTTCAGCCGTATCCAGTTCACCCCAGACCTTCTTCCATCCGATGTCATCGGTACACTCATCTACTCACAGAAGAAGGAGGAGTTCGAGGTCCACAAGGGACCTATCTTTGCGAACTTCGTGCTTGCGGATGAGATCAACCGTTCTCCAGCCAAGGTGCAGTCGGCGCTGCTCGAGGCCATGCAGGAGAAGCAGGTGACCCTCGGAGAGCAGACCTATAAGCTTCCAGACCCATTCCTTGTGATGGCTACCCAGAACCCTGTGGAGCAGGAGGGAACCTATCCTCTTCCAGAGGCGCAGGTAGATCGTTTCATGCTCAAGGTCCTCGTGGACTATCCTAAGAAGGAGGAAGAGCGCCTCATCGTGAGGATGAATAACCAGGGCTCCTTCCCTAAGGCAAATGCTGTGGTGAGCCCAGAGGATATCATCCGCGCGAGAAACGTAGTCAAGGAAGTCTACATGGACGAGAAGATCGAGCGTTATATCGTGGATATCGTGTATGCTACACGTACTCCTGAGGAGTATGGCCTGGGCAAGCTCAAGGACCTCATCTCTTACGGAGCATCACCACGTGCCAGCATCTCTCTCAGCCTTGCGGCGAAGGCCTATGCCTTCATCAAGCGTAGAGGCTATGTCATCCCAGAGGATGTCAGGGCTGTGTGCCCAGAGGTGATGCGTCACCGTATCGGTCTCTCATACGAGGCTGAGGCAGAGAATGTGACTACAGAACAGATCATCTCAGAGGTCATCAACGCAGTGATTGTTCCATAATGGAAAACAATGCCACGACAGAACTTCTCAAGAAAGTTCGAAAGATAGAGATCAAGACCCGCGCTATCTCGCATCAGGTCTTCGCTGGCGAGTACCACTCGGCCTTCAAGGGCCGTGGTATGGCGTTCAGTGAAGTGCGCGAGTATCAGTACGGTGACGATGTCCGTAACATGGACTGGAACGTCACCGCGCGTCTTCGCTCTCCTTACGTGAAGGTGTTCGAGGAGGAGAGAGAGCTTACTGTCGTGCTGCTCATCGATGTCAGCCGTTCCGGTCTTTTCGGTACAGCCGAGATGACCAAGCGTGACCTCATCGCCGAGATCGCGGCGGTCCTGTCTTTCTCGGCCATCCTGAACAATGATAAGGTGGGGGCGCTCTTCTTCAGCGACAAGGTGGAGAAGTTCATACCTCCGAAGAAGGGACGTAGCCACTTGCTTCACATCATCCGCGAGATCATTGAGCTCAAGCCTACATCCGATGGCACCGATATCGGAGAGGCTCTGCGTTTCCTCACGAATGCATTGAAGAAGAAGTGCACGGCCTTCCTTCTCAGCGATATGCTGGATGTCCGCGAGGACGGCACGCCTAGATATGAGGATGCCCTCAAGGTGGTGGTGAACCGCCACGACCTGTCCGTGCTCAAGGTGTATGACCCTAGGGAGCAGTCGCTTCCGAATGTGGGACTCGTGCATGTGAAGGACGCGGAGTCGGGAAAGTCATCATGGGTGAATACAGGCAGCAGGAAGGTACGCGACTCCTATGCGGAGTGGTTCCGCACCGTTTCTGCAGCGGAGACGAAACTCTTTAACAGATACCAGATAGACTGCGTGGACATAGCCACAAATGAAGACTATGTCAAGCGTCTGAGAGTGTTCTTTGGAAAGAAGTAGAGAATGAAAAGATACATTTTTGTCATTGTGGCGGCTTGCCTGCTCGCGTCGACTGCTTCAGCTCAGGTGAATGAGGTGAAGGGAGCGTTCGTGGAGCAGCTCCAGAAGCGCGACTCCATCCTCATCGCAGACCAGTTGAGGTATGGTTTCCAGCTCAATGATGTCGAGGAGGGCACGAAGCTCTTCCTTCCTGAGATAGGCGACACCCTCATGAGAGAGGTGGATGTGATCAAGGGATGGCAGATTGACACCGTGAAGACGCACAAGAAGCCTGTCCGCAAGCATGATATCAGGGGATCCATAGTCATTGCCCCTTGGGAGGAAGGAGAATATCATCTTCCACGCCTTGCCCTTCGCAGGGTCACAGCGGCGGGAGTGGTGGATACCCTTGTCTTCGACGAGCAGGTGATGGATGTGCGCACCATGCCGGTGGATACGGCTACATTCGTGATCAAGGATGTAAAGGCGCCAGTGAGCTACCCTGTGACCTTCAAGGAGGTGCTCCCGTATATTCTGGGCGTCCTCGTGGTGGCAGCTCTGATCGCAGGCATCGTGGCCTTGATCATTGCCAGAAGGAAGAAAAAGGAGCAGGAGATGCACAAGGAGCCGGCATACATCGTGGCTCTGCGTAAGCTCGATAAGTTCAGAGGCGACAAGTTCTGGGCTCCAGAGAAGCAGAAGACATTCTATTCGGGCATCACCGATGCCCTTCGCGAGTACATCGAGGCAAGATTTGATGTGGATGCGATGGAGATGACCACGGCGGAGATCTTCGGCGCGCTCAAGGGCGCCAAGGACATCACCCCTGACCTGTATAATGAGACCAAGGATCTCTTTGAGCTCGCTGATTTCGTGAAGTTTGCCAAGCACACGGTTCCGGATGAGGAGAATGCGAAGGCGCTCCCATCTGCAGTGCGCTTCGTGACCAGCACCTATCAGGCAGAGGTCGAGGAGGAGTCCGCAGATAAGGAAAAGGAGGCAAGGTAATGTTTTTCGAGTATCCTAAACTGCTTTGGCTTCTGGCTGTTCCGGTGCTGCTCATAGCACTTTATGTGCTGCGCGAGCTCACGGGCAGGGAACCTCATTTCCGAGTGTCTTCGTCGGCGCAGTGGCGCTCTGGCGGCACTTCAGTGCTGTCGGTGCTGCGCCATCTGCCATTTGTGCTGCGCATGGCGGCGATAGCCCTCATGATAGTGGCGCTGGCCAGGCCACGCTCGTCCACCCAGACTGAAAAGATAGACACAGAGGGTATAGACATAGTCCTCACGATGGACGTGTCTACCAGTATGCTCGCGCGCGACTTCACCCCTGACCGCATCAGTGCGGCGAAGGATATTGCCATCGAGTTCATTGCCCAGCGCCCATCAGACCGCATCGGCATCGCTGTCTTCGCGGGAGAGAGCTACACCCAGTGCCCGCTCACCACAGACCGCGCCACGCTCATCAACCTCATGAAAGAGGTGCAGACTGACCTCATCGAGGATGGTACTGCGATCGGCAATGGTCTCGCGACCGCGGTGGCGCGCATGATGGACTCTGACGCGCCTAGCCGCGTGGTCATCCTCCTCACCGATGGTGTGAACAACTGCGGCGAGATCGCTCCAGAGACGGCGGCAGAGATCGCGAAGACCTATGGAGTGAGGGTGTATACCATAGGTGTCGGTGCCAATGGTACCGCTCCGTATCCGGTGATGACCCCTTGGGGACTGGAGCTCCAGAACGTGAAGGTGGAGATCGATGAGGATCTTCTGAAGACCATCGCTGAGACCACAGGAGGAAAGTATTTCCGTGCTACTGACAACACCAAGCTTGCTGAGATCTACACCGAGATCAACAAGATGGAGAAGGCTCGTACCACTGTCGACAGTTTCCCTGTCTACAAGGAGCTTTTCCTCAAGTATGCCATCTGGGCGCTTGTGTGCCTGATTCTTGAGTTATTGATTCGTTTGATGCTAAGGAGGCTTCCATAAGATATGCTGTATTTCGCTAATTTCAGGTTTTTGTGGCTTCTGCTGCTCGTGCCCGTGCTTCTGGTCGGGTACGGCGTAGTCATGAGCCTCCGTCGCAGAAGGTTTCGCAAGCTCGGTGACGAGCAGCTCGTGAAAGCGCTCATGCCATCTTACTCACCAGCCAAGGGCTGGGTGAAGATGGTCCTGTTCGCGCTTTCGCTCGCGTTCTTCTCGCTTGCTCTCTCCCGTCCGCAGATGGGTGCCAAGCTCAGCGAGCACAAGGCGAAGGGCGCCGAGATCATCATCTGTCTGGATGTGTCGAACTCCATGCTCGCGCAGGATTACTCTCCGAACCGTCTGGAGAGGGCGAAGCTCGCCATCTCGCGCATCGTGGACAAACTCCAGGATGACAGGATCGGTCTGATCCTTTTCGCGGGCTCCTCGTTTGTCCAGCTGCCTATCACCTCTGACTATGTGTCAGCGAAGATGTTTATGAACTCCATTGATACCCAGTCGGTTCCGGTTCAGGGTACCGCTATCGGCGATGCTATCCACACGGCGATGAAGAGTTTCAGCGCGCAGAGCGAGAAGAGCCGCGCCATCGTGGTCATCACCGATGGAGAGAATCATGAGGACGATCCTGTCGATGTGGCGAAGCAGGCTGCAGAGATGGGCATTAAGATATATACCATCGGAGTGGGATCGCTCCAGGGACAGCCTATCCCTATGAATGGCGAGCTCCTGAAGGACTCAAGTGGAGAGATCGTAGTCACAAGGCTTGACGAAGGTACCCTCAGGCAGATAGCAGAGGCTGGAAATGGAGCCTATGTGCATGCCGGTAGCGAGGAGTTCGGACTGAATCCTATCATCGACGACATCCGAAGGATGGAGGCGGAGGAGTTCCAGTCCGTGGTGTTCGAGGAGTATGACGAGCTGTACATGTATCCTCTCGCAGTGGCTCTGGTGCTGCTCGTCATGGAGGTGCTTGTGGGCAGCAGGAAGATGAAAAGAAGCCTTTTTGAATAAGGATTATGAAGGGAAAGTTTATGCTTGTAGCGGCAGCGCTGCTGCTTTCTGCAGTCCAGGTCTTCGGACAGGTGGACAGGAGGGAAGTGCGCTCCGGTAACAGAAAATATAAGAAGGAGGAGTTCAAGACTGCGGAGATTGAGTTCCGTAAGGCTCAGGCCAAGGACTCCACCTCGTTCGCGGCGGCCTATGACCTGGGTACGACCCTGTACAAGCAGGGTGAGTACGAGGAGGCTGGCAAGGTGATGGACAAGGTAAAGGACCAGGCTGAAGCCTCGCAGCACGCCGACAGGTACTTCTTCAACCAGGGCGATGTGGCCCTGCAGAAGAAGGACTACCAGGCGGCGGTGGAGGCCTTCAAGCAGTGCCTGCTGCGCGATCCGGGTGACCTGGAGGCGAAGGAGAGCTACATCTACGCGAAGAAGATGCTGGAGAACCAGTCCAATGGTGGCGGTGGTGGCAATGATCAGAATCAGGATCAGAACCAGGA
>JAKSJL010000074.1 GCA_024398295.1 Bacteroidales bacterium | reverse complement strand
AGAACTACTTCCGTATGTATCACAAGCTTGCCGGTATGACCGGTACCGCTGAGACCGAGGCAGGTGAGTTCTGGAGCATCTACAAGCTCGATGTAGTGGTTATCCCTACGAACCGTCCTATCCAGAGAAAGGATAATGATGACCTTATCTATAAGACAAAGAAAGCCAAGTATGCGGCAGTTATCGACAAGGTAGTCGAGCTCTCAAAGGCAGGACGCCCTGTCCTTGTGGGTACGACCGATGTCGAGACCTCTGAGCTCCTCAGCCGTCTCCTCCGCCTGCGTGGCATCAAGCATAATGTCCTGAACGCGAAGGAGCACGCCCGTGAGGCTGAGATCGTCGCACAGGCAGGACAGACCGGAGCCGTGACCATTGCTACAAACATGGCGGGTCGTGGTACCGATATCAAGCTCAGCCCAGAGGTGAAGGCTGCCGGTGGTCTCGCTATCATTGGCACAGAAAGACATGATTCCCGTCGAGTAGACCGCCAGCTTCGTGGTCGTGCCGGTCGTCAGGGTGATCCAGGTTCTTCTACATTCTATGTATCCCTTGAGGATAAGCTCATGCGCCTCTTCGGCTCAGAGCGTATCGCTGGCATGGTCGACAAGCTCGGTATGGCTGACGATGAGGCACTTGAGGCAGGTATGCTCTCAAATGCCATCGAGAAGGCCCAGAAGAAGGTGGAGGAGAACAACTTCGGTATCCGTAAGAGACTCCTCGACTATGATGATGTGATGAACTACCAGAGAGAGGCAGTCTACGCACGTCGCCATAACGCTATCTCAGGAGAGCGCATCGAGATCGACGTGCTCAACATGATGACAGATACCGCATCCCTCATCGCAGAGCGTTGTGAGGGCATGAACTATGAGGACCTTGCCTCTACAGTCATGGCGAAGCTCTCCATCGACCTCGGCTTCGATGAGGAGGCATATGCCAAGATGAAGTCTTCTGACCTTCAGAAGGTTCTGCGTGACCATATGTTTGAGGTTTATAACCGCCGTATGGATACCCTCGTAGAGAAGCTCAACCCTATCATCAAGCACGTATATGAGAACCAGGGCAGCATGTACCAGAACATCGCCCTCCCTATCTCTGACGGTAGAAAGGTACTGAACCTCTCGGTAGACCTCAAGAGAGCTTATGAGACCGAGGGACGCGAGATCGCGAAGCGTCTCAGCCAGGTAATTGTCCTCTATCAGATCGACGAGCACTGGAAGGAGCATCTCCGTGAGATGGATGACCTCAAGCAGACTTCGCAGAATGCTGCTTATGAGCAGAAGGATCCGCTCATCGTCTACAAGCTCGAGGCATATAACCTCTTCGCTTCTATGCTTGAGAACCTTAACCAGGATGTCCTTTCATTCCTTCTCCGTGCATTCATCCCTCTTCGCGAGGATGAGCCTGCCAAGGCACCAGCACCTGCTCCACGCACAGACATGAGCCAGATGCGCACCCAGCACGATAACCTCACCACAAATGGCGAGCAGAAGGCAAACACTCCTATCAAGGTGGACAAGAGGGTCGGCAGAAATGACCCTTGCCCATGTGGAAGCGGCCTCAAGTTCAAGAACTGCCATGGAAAGAACATGGCATAACCTGATTAATCAAAATCTAAACATATGGAACCAACAGTAAATGCAAATGAAGTGAGCAGAATCTCCACCGGTACTACCGTGAAAGGTGAGATCATATCTTCAAACGACATCCGTATCGACGGCACTTTCGAGGGTAAGGTATTCTCTAAGGGTAAGGTCGTAGTCGGCGCGAATGCCCAGATAACTGGTGACATCGTCTGCACAAACGTAGATTTCTCTGGAAAGATCAAGGGTAACTTCTATGTGAAGGACACTCTCGCTCTCAAGGGCTCTGCAGTAGTGGATGGTGACCTCCACACCAGAAGACTCCAGGTCGATCTCGATGCTAAGTTCAATGGTATCTGTAAGATGATTTCAGAGACTGAGTTCGATAAGATCGTCGGTGAGGTGGCTCCTGAGTTCAGACCTCCAGTACGCCCAGCTGCTCCTGTAGCTCCTGTGGCACCTGGCGCTCCTATGAAGTAGTCAGAACTTGACAGAAAAAGAATGGATGGCTCCATCGGAGTCATCCATTCTTTTTATATATACCCGTGAAGGATTACTTCCTAGCCTGCTTGGCTCCTTCCATCTGGTATGCTGAGAATGGGAAGGTAAGGCATGCGGTACCATCCATGGTAGGCTCGTTGGTCGAGTAATCATGTGTGGAGTCGTGATATACCTTGTCGCCAGGCTGGAACTCCATATAGTTCTTTCCTCCCTCCATGTTCACTCCTTCGAGGCTCTGGAAGATGGTAGAGTACACTGGGCCGTCCACAAGACCTCCTGTGGTGTTTCCAAGCTTCTTGTTTATGATGAATGAATGAGGCTGGGTAGGGTAGTTTCCATCCTTTGGCAGCTCAATGATCATGCTCACACCCCAAGGGTTGCAGCCCAGGAGCCAGTCTCTGAGCGATCCTTCCATCTCCACGTAGGTGGTGTCGCCTGTAAGCTGGCGGTAGAGGATACACTGTGTGAGAAGCGCTGTGGTGAGGTTGTTTGAGCACCAGATGCTTGGGACGCCGTAGCAGAACGCTGTACCATTGGCCTTCTCCCATACGCGCTGGATACCTGCGCGAAGGTTACGTGTGAACTCTGCAGCCACTTTCTTGGTGCCGTCTCCCTTGGCGAGCCAGTAATGACCCATGTTCATGAATGGATACCACTGATAGTGGCGCGCGCTGTCCGCTCCCATCCATGGTGTGACAGGCTCGCGACGACCATACTCGATGGCCTGGGCGAGGTATTTCTCCTCTCCTGTGCGATGATACATCTCGAGAGCTCCAAGCTCCATGTCGTCCACCCAGTTGTCTTCCTCATAGATATAAGGAGAAACCACAGAGGCGGTCTGACAGTTACCTGGCTTATCGAGGCCCAGCTGATAAGCATCAGCGGCCTTCTGGCCTATCTTCTCGGCGAATTCTGGGTAGAATGGTTTGAGAATCTCAGCACCGAGTGCGAAGTCTGATGTGAACTTGCCGGCTGTGCTTGCTGCACCCATGGTGGCGTTCATGTACTTTCCTCTCTGCTGAGGCTCTCCGGTGATGAAGTATACTGGACGTGCTCCTCCGGGACCCCAGCCATAGTCTGCCTGGTCGTCATGAGGGAAGCGCATGCCCATGTGGTCGCGGTCGTCTGCCAGCTGGTTGTAGAACTCACCTGGCTCTGGATTCATCCTGTCAAGCCAATCCATGCCCCAGTAGATCTCATCGATGATGTCTGGGATGCCATTTGAGCCTTCTGTACCATCTGCCTGATGGGTATCGCCGAACGCCTCTGGGTTCTGCTGGTATGCAAACATCATCTGATAGATGGCGTTTGCTGTGGTAGTGGTGTACTGAAGGCAGTCAGAGGCGTCATGCCAGCCTCCGCGCACGTCGATGTGCTGGCCTGACTTGGTAGGGTGATAGATGATGATTCCGTCATTCTGGTGGCAGGAATCATGAAGGAAAGGATTCCATCCGCATCTCTGCTGACGCATGTAGTTGAGGACGAAATCTGCCGCTCCGTCATACACTGAACCGTCAATGTTTATGACAGGAGACTCTGTCCCTCCAGCTACGATGATGTACTTGCCAGGTTTCTCAAGCCTGGTGAAGTTCAGTCTGTAGGTAGAAGCCATGTACTGGAGGGCGTCGGTAGCGACGATTTCTGCTGGCTTCGACTTGAATACGACTTTTCTTGACTCTGCGTCAATGACCTTGAAGGACTTGATGCTCACGGCTTCATTTGACATGAGCACGGCTACCTTTGACGCTTCTGGGAGGTAGCCAAGCTGGTTTACGCGGATCCATTGGCCAGCAAAAGCCTGGACGCTCAGGAGAGCCGCTGCGATGGTGATCAGTATGTGTTTCATTTCTTTTTGATTAGTATGCAAAGCCCGATGATGGTGATGACTGCGTTGAGAAGCAGCAGCTCAAATCCCATCGTGTAACTGTACGCATTCTTCAGCCAGCTCTGGATGAAGTAGCAGATCACTGGAGCCACGATACATGCGGCAGGGACCCACTTGTCGCGTACATCCTTCTTGCAGAACATGCCGAAGGCGAACAGGCCGAGGATAGGACCATAGGTGTAGCTTGCGATAGAGTATACCGCGCTGATGGCGTCCTGGCTGTTGATAGCGTTGAATATGATGATGACAAGGCCCATGCAGATGGCCATGCCGATGTGCACAAGATTGCGGGTCTTGTCGAGGCCTGGCTTCTTCTCTGCCTTGAGGATGTCGACGGTGAATGCTGTAGTGAGGGCGGTGAGGGCTGAGCCGGCTGCTGAGTAGGCAGCGGCGACGAGTCCTACCACGAAGAGGATGCCGACGATGAGAGGCATGCCTTCAGATGCAACCACAGCGCCGAAAAGGTTATCGGTGGTACCGAGCTCTGCGGCAATGTTTCCGGTAGTGGTGATGTTTGCCTGATAGTAGAGCATCAGCAGAACACCCAGCACGAGGAAGAGGAAGATGATAAGGGTCTGTGAGAAAACGCTGGTAATGAAGCCTTTCTGCGAATCCTTATAGTTCTTGCAGCTGAGGTTTCTCTGTATCATGTCCTGGTCGAGACCTGTGGTGGCGATAACCATGAAGATACCTGCAATGAACTGCTTCCAGAAGTATGTGCCCTCAGATGGGTTGTCAAAGAAGAAAATGCGTGAGTGCTCGCTCTGTGCCACTGTGGTGACCATCTCGCCAAATCCGATGCCGAGGCCCTTGGCGATGAAGATGATGCCGAGGACTACTGAAAGGATGAGGCAAGCGCTCTTCAGCATATCGGTCCAGATCACGGTCTTCACTCCACCCTGTGCGGTGTACAGGCCGATGAGGGCAATGGAAACGATGACATTGACCCAGAAAGGAATGCCAAGAGGGCTGAATACGAGGCTCTGTAGCACGATGCAGACTACGAAGAAACGCACTGCTGCGCCAAGCATCTTCGATACGAAGAAGAACCATGCGCCAGTCTGGTGAGTCGCGCCTCCAAAGCGCTCCTCAAGGTAGCCGTAGATGGATACAAGGTTTTTCTTGTAGAAGAGAGGGAGGAGCACATAGGCAATGATGATGTAGCCAATGATGAAGCCGAAGGCCATCTGCATATATGAGAAGCCCTTTCCGACTACCATACCAGGTACCGAGATGAAGGTCACGCCTGAAATAGGCGCTCCCATCATGGCGATGGCTGATACGATCCAAGGGGTCTCCTTGTTTCCGAAATAGTCTCCCTTCTTTCTGTTAGCTGCCCATGAAATGAGGAATAGCAGGGCAAAGTACCCTGCTATAGTGATAAGAGTAATAAACGGTGTCATTATTCTGCGTAAAGTAAATATTTGCGTCTAAGTACCTTGAAGTCCTCTACATCCTGTGCCCAGGTAGCCTTGATCTGCTCGGCTGTCATACCGCTCTCGATCATGCCGCGGATGTCGCCGCGACCCATGAGACGCTCGAATGAGTTATAGAAGAACTTCTCGTGATTCTCCACGTGCTGGTATGCATCGATGAAGTAGGTGAGGTCCACGCCCTTGGCGATGATCTCCTCGTCGTCGATGCCTCTGAGGTCCTTTCCGTAGCACTTGTTTCCAAGCTGAGGAGGGTTCTTTGCACCAGGAACGCTCTCTGGAGTGAATGAGAAGCAGGTGGTGTCATTGTACTCAGGATGGCCATACATCTCGAATGGGCTCTCTGTACCGCGACCAAGGCTCACTGGGGTAGCCTCGAAGTAGCAGATAGATGGGTAGAGATATACAGAATGCATGGTCTTGAGGTTTGGTGAAGGAGCTACTGGGAGCTCGTATCTGGTCTGATGGTCATAGTTCTCACACTTGATGACATTCAGGCTCTTTACCTTGAGGCTGTCGTCGAGCCAGCCTTCCTCGTTCTCCATGATGGCGAGCTCTCCGAGGGTGAGTCCGTGTACGGTAGGGATAGGAAGTCTGCCTACACCTGAACGGAACTGCATGTCGAGGATAGGTCCATCCACATACATTCCATTTGGATTTGGACGGTCAAACACATAGAACTCCTTGTCGAAGCGTGCTGCTGACTCCATGAGCTTGGTCATGGTGACATAGTATGTGTAATAGCGGAGGCCCACATCCTGGATGTCGGTGATGATGGCATCAACATCCTCGAAGTTAGCGGCGTCTGTGTAATCGAAGTGGCTGCCATAGAGCGATACGATGGTGATGCCAGTCTCCTCGTCTACGCTGCTTGAGACTACTTCACCTGCGTCTGCAGTGCCTCTGAAGCCGTGCTCAGGAGAGAATATCTTCACTACATCCAGACCGTTCTCTGTAAGGACGTCAAGAGTGTGGCGGCCATCGCTGACGATGCCGGTGTGGTTTGAGAACAAGGCAATCTTCTTGCCCTCGAGCATAGGTATGTACTCATCTACACATTCCGCTCCTACCTTTACTTCGTTAGGTGCTTTTTCTGCACAAGCCACCATACTGAGTGAGCAAAGTGCAATCAACAGGGATTTTAGGTTCATAGTGATTGGTTTGTTTTAGTTATGCAAATGCTAATGTAGCAAAAAATATCCGCATTTTTTCGAAAAATATGTATATTAGAGCGATTTTTAACTAAAAGAATAGATATCATGACATTATTGGTAATCATTGCTGTACTTGCAGTACTAGTGCTTTGGGTCATTCGCGTTCAGAACAGGCTGGTTTCAGCAGACGAGCTTTGTCAGAATTCAATGAGCCAGATCGGCGTTCAGCAGTCTAGCCGCTGGGACGCCCTTACCGCTCTTGCTGAGCTCGTAAAGTCATACAACGAGCATGAGTATAAGACCCTCATCGAGGTCATTTCTGCCCGTAAGGATATCACTGGCTCATCTAAGCCAGAGGATGTAGATTCTCAGGAGGAGGCTATCCAGAAGGCTATGATCCAGATCAAGGCTGTAGCTGAGCAGTATCCAAACCTCAAGGCTGACGCGAACTATGCGAAGGCAATGGACAGCGTGAATGTTTACGAGAACCAGGTTCGTATGGCTCGTATGGTTTACAACGATACCGTTACCAAGTATAACCGTCTGGTTCGCCAGATTCCTGATTCTATCGTAGCTTCTATCCTCGGTTTCGTGGTGAAGGAGTATCTGAAGATAGAGGAGTCAAAGGCTTCCATGCCTTCAATGAATCTGTAATGAAGCGTCTTTTCGCAAGCATAATAGCGGCATTGGCTACGGCCATTGCCGCTTTCGCTTATGAACCTGCCATCCGCGACATTGACATCGTGGTGAAGATTCAGCACGATGGTGCCATCTCCATACACGAGAGGTGGGATGTCACTGCGGCGAGCGGAACAGAGTGGTATCTGGTGCGAAACAATCTAGCAGATATTCGCATCCAGAATTTCGCAGTATCTGAAGATGGCCGGGAATTCTTCAATGAAGGCGAATGGGATGTGGACCGTGGCCTCAAGGCCAAGGCTAATAGGTGCGGTATCGTGACCAAGTACAATGGAGCAGAACTTTGCTGGGGAGTAGGAAGTTACGGCGATCATGTGTTTGATGTCTACTACGACATGACAAATGCAGTAAAGTCTCTTCAGGACTACGATATGCTTCATATGCAGTTTGTGGGAACTGGCCTGTCCAGCACTCCGGAGCATGTTAAGGTCTCTGTGGAAATTCCTGATGTTCAGATTGATACCTCAAATGCAAGACTTTGGGGTTTTGGATACGAGGGTATGGCGAACTTCAGTGATGGCAAGTGTGTCTTCGAGTCTACCGAGCGTTTCCAGTACATGAGCTCCATCATTTCCCTCATTCGTCTGGACAAGGGCATACTGGAGCCTACAAGTATCCAGGACCGTCCTTTCCAGGATGCATTGGATACGGCTCTGGAAGGAGCATATTTCGGTACGCCTGATGACGATGAGGAGGATGATTTCTGGGCTACACTGGGCGCCTGGGGCATACTGGGATATATCTTCTGGCGCATATTCAAGGGTGGCAAGTCTGTGTCGCGGAAGCAGCAGCGTGCAATTCTCGGCGTCGACCCTAAGTCGGTGAGCTGGACTAGAGATGTGCCTTTCAAAGGTGATCTGCTGAAGGCTGAGTACACCCTGAAAAAGCTTGGTCAGAGCTTCGGCGACAGTAACTACAGTTCCGCCCTCATACTTCGCCTTGTGCAGAAGGGATATATGGTTCCTAGACCAAATGGTAGCAAGATGGATCTGCTCCTGACCACAAAGGACACATCTACCCTTGACGACGTCGACCTTATGTTCTTTACCTACCTTAAGGAGGCGGCGAGAAATAATGTGCTTGAAGAGAGCGAATTCTCAAAATGGGCTTCGAATCACACTACCTCTCTTAGGCGATGGTCCAACAAGCTGACTTCTGATGCTATGTCAAGCATGGTGGCATCGAGGTATCTTGATAACCTTCACAAGTACACGGAGTCAGGCCAGTTGGAGGCCCGTAATACTTTGGGTTTCAAGATGTTCCTTAAGGACTTTACCCTTATGAAGGAAAGGACTACGCCTGAGGTTACCCTCTGGCAGGACTATCTGGCATTCGGTGCTCTTTATGGCATCGCGGATCAGGTAGCCAGAGAACTGAAGGAGATTAATCCTGACATGTACAAGCAGGTGGTTTCTGCTGGAACCGTCTCATATGACTTCGATAGCCTCGTGAGGGCGTCGAGACGTTATCGCGAGATCGTGAGGGATAATCAGTATAGCAGCACATCCAGCAGCAGCTACGGCAGCTCAAGCAGCTATGGCGGTTTCGGTGGCTCGTCATCGTTCGGCGGTGGCGGAGGCTTCTCCGGTGGCGGTCATGGTGGCGGTAGCCGCTAGAGATAGGTAAGGCTCCCTGAAAAGGGGGCCTTAATCGTTGTCTATGGGCGAGAGCTGGCCGAGATGCCACTCCATGGGAGTGGCTGTCTTGAGATGCTTCTGCAGCTCTTCCGCTGCCACTCTGTAGATCTTCGGGGTGCGGGAGCGGGGGAAACGGTTGAAGAATGGGTCTGTCGAGCAGTACCATTGGCACGAGGTTATGCGATAGTAGAAGGGGAGTCGGCGCTTGATGCTCAGTGCCTTGGTTTGCGCGCAGACCGTGATCCCGATGGTGCCATCCTTTAGCGTAGAGACGCAGATCGTGTGCTGTCTCGTGGTGGTGTCTTGCTGCTTCTCTTCCTCAGTCGCTCTGTGGGAGATGGTTATATGTCGTCCTAAGGCATTGATCTGCGCCATTTTGGTCCGGAAAAGCACTCCGTGGGTCGATGTGTCGCGCGCGCTGCTGGAGAAGATTTTCAGATGTATCATCTCATGGATGAGCGTGTCCTCCACTTCCTGCTCTGGCAAGTCAACGCGCGCGCTGATGGAGATCACGAAGTCGTAGTAGACGCGCTTCAGTCCCACCAGCTTCGACTTACATCTGCAGTTGCCCATGTAGGTCTTGGCGTTTGTGACGCGT
Organism: Bacteroidales bacterium; assembly: GCA_024398295.1. Taxonomy (GTDB): domain Bacteria; phylum Bacteroidota; class Bacteroidia; order Bacteroidales; family UBA932; genus Cryptobacteroides. The sequence goes on along the minus strand of JAKSJL010000074.1, from coordinate 86 downwards.
ATTTTCGCAGTCGGAAGCGACCCTTCGAAATAGAGGTCGTTGAACTGCGAAAAACGCTCCTGGAGATACTCTACACTCGGTTTCAT
>JAKSJL010000073.1 GCA_024398295.1 Bacteroidales bacterium | reverse complement strand
TCCTCGGAATATTCGCAAACAAGATCGGAGACGTGTTCCACGACGTGGACATCGATTCGCTCAGCAGACTTAAAGACTAGACACCATGATTACAGCTATCTACATTTCAGCAGTTGTCTGCATCGTCATTGGCCTGGCCTTCAGTCGTTCCAGAGCCCTTTCTACCGTGCTTGGAGTGCTTTTCCTGGCAGCGCAGACCATGCTTACCGTGCATGGGCTGATGCATCCAGGCGCTACCGAGCTCACCTATTTCAGCTACGACGCGCTGGGACTGATCCTGCTGCTTACACTCAGCATCATCAGCTTCCCTACCCTCATCCATAGCCAGATTTATCTCACCAAGCCGCAGGCGTCTACCAGCAGCTGCGCTGCGTACAATGCTTCATGTGTGCTGCTCATCGCAGCAATGACCATGGGCTACCTCGCGAACCATGCGGCTGTGACCTGGATATTCACCGAGATCACAACCCTCAGCGCCGCTGTGCTCATCTATCATCATCGCAGCAAGCTCGCGCTCGAGGCTACCTGGAAGTACGTCTTCGTCTGCGCTGTCAGCATCTGCTTCGTGTTTGTGGGCATCCTGTTCATCAGCCTTGCGCTTCTTCACGACGGCTGCACTGATCTCTTCTATTCAGATCTGATGGCTCACAAGGCCACTCTGAACAGCTTCTGGACGAGACTCGGATTCCTCTTCATCTTCGCAGGTTATACCGCTAAGCTCGGTCTCTTCCCTATGTTCACCGCCGGTGTCGATGCGAAGGACAAGGCTCCAGCGCCAGCAGGCGCGCTTCTCGCGAGCGCCCTCATGAACCTCGGCTTCTGTGGCATCTACAGGGTGTATGCAGCTATCAGCGGCACCCCTGTCGGCGACTGGGCGCGCATCGTGATGCTCGTCTCTGCGCTCATCACCCTTTTCATTGCTACAGTCTACATGACCAGGATTAGCAATGTGAAGCGTATGCTTGCCTACTCCGGCATCGAGCATATGTCAGTGGTGACCCTGGGCCTGTGCTTCGGCAAGGCTGGATTCATGGCCGCGATGCTTCACATGGTGATGCACACCTTCGTGAAGTCAGGTCTGTTCTTCCATTTCACGCAGCTCTGGCGCACCTATTCAAGCAAGATGATCGATGACATGGGAGACTATCTTAAGCTGAACCCATTCGGCGCCCTGGTGCTCCTCTTCGGCTTCATCAGCATAGCCGCAGTGCCACCTTCAGGCCTCTTCTTCAGCGAGCTGCTGGTATTCAAGGCCATGATCGCGGAAGGCAGCTGGGTGGTATTTGCACTCACCGCATTCCTTCTCACCGTCCTTCTCTGGGCGTTCGCGAGAAGCATGTTCCGCATCATCTTTCTCCCAGCGGCCAGGCCTGTCGAGAAGATTCATATCAGCGCATGGGAATCACTCACCCAGCTCATCCTTTTCGCGCTTGCGGCATATATAGGCTTTAACCCACCAGCTTTCCTGTCAGAACTGATAGCACAGGCTGCAGCATTGATTTCTTAAGACAATGAACACGAATATACTACATATCACAAACGGCAGCCGCGTGAGTGTGGCGGAGATTCCTCTCATGGACTATGAGAGCTTCCGCGCCACCACGCTTGAGCTTATGGGCGACAAGGCAAGGCACTGCGTGAGCTATTTTGCATATCCAAATGCATCTGCGCTGAGGCTCATGATGTGCATCGCTGATGACGCTGCCCATGACATCCTCGTATACGCATGCGATGTGGAGAAAGGCGCCACACTGACCTCAGCTGCAGCTGACTGCCTGGCTCTGGAGCGCTATGAGCGCGAGATTCACGAGAACTGGGGCCTCGAGTTTGCTGGCCATCCTTGGTACAAGCCAGTGCGCGATTTCATGCCTGGCAAGTACAAGTTCTATGAGATGGAAGGCGAGGAGCTCCACGAAGTGGGCGTCGGTCCTGTGCATGCAGGAGTCATCGAGCCTGGCCATTTCCGTTTCATCTGCAATGGTGAGGATGTCCTTCATCTCGAGATCCAGCTTGGCTGGCAGCACAGGGGCGTCGAGCATCTCATGCTTGAGAAGAAACGCCTGATTGAGAGAGTTTTACTAGCCGAAGGTATCGCCGGCGACACATCTGTCAGCCACTCTACAGCCTTCGCCACAGTATGGGAGAGCCTTTGCGGTTTCCAGCCTTCGAAGGAAGTTCTCTGGGCGAGGACATTGGCCTCAGAGCTCGAGAGAATGGCCAATCATACCGGTGACCTCGGAGCCATCTGCGGTGATGTGGCGTACCAGCTCGGAGCAGCCGTCTACGGGCGCCTGCGCACCCCTATCGTGAACTTCTCACAGCGCTGGTGCGGAAACCGTCTCGGAAAGGGCAATGTCCGCCCTGCCTACGCTCCATACGCATTCACTGAGGAGCTCAGGCAGCAGCTGCTGAGCGATCTCGCGGCTTATGAGCGTGATTTCCTCGAGATGTGTGACAAGATCCAGCACTTCCCTTCTGTACTTTCCCGACTCGACCGCACAGGTATCGTGAAGACCGAGCAGGCAGAGTCCATAGGCGCTGTAGGCATGGCAGCCAAGTGCGCAGGAGTCTGCCGCGACACGCGCGCTTCGCACCCATACGCTCTGTACGGAGGTCTGAATGTCGAGCCTGTGGTCAAGTCTTCCGGCGATGTGCTCGCGCGCACTGAGCTGCGTATCGACGAAGTGAAGCAGTCGCTCGCCATCGTGCGTGCCCTGCTCGAGCAGATGCCATCTTTCGATGGCCAGATGCGCTCTGCAGGCACTCCTGCTGCCGATTCATTCGCTATAGCACTCACAGAAGGCTGGCGTGGAGAGATCTGCCATTGCGCCATCACAGGCGCTGACGGCGAGCTCGTCGCCTACAAGGTCAAGGATCCTTCATTCCACAACTGGATGGCCCTCGCCCTCGCAGTGCGTGGCAATGAGATCTCTGACTTCCCTATCTGTAACAAAAGCTTTAATCTGTCCTACTGTGGACACGACCTTTAATAGATTAAGAAGATGTTAAAAAGTCTCAAGATATTCCTTCATCAGGGCAAGCAGTTCATTCCAGACGTACGCACAGCCAAGGCTCCAGGCGTATTCCGTGGCCGCCCTGTCATCAGCACGGAAAAGGTCGACGAAAAGGCTTTTGCTGATGTCTGCCCTACTGGTGCCATCGGCACTGCACCCGTGAGCATTGACCTTGGAAAATGCCTCTTCTGCGGCGAATGCGAGAGGTGCTTCCCGCATAAGGTGCATTTCACCGACGACACTCATATGGCTACCAATGTGCGCGAGAGGCTCATCATCCGCGAGGGTGAGGACAAGCCTATCGAGCTCGACAAGTCAGCTATACGCCCTGAGATCAGAAAGGTCTTCAGCGGCTCTCTGAAGCTCAGGCAGGTGTCAGCCGGAGGCGACGGCAGCTGCGAGGCTGAACTCAATGCCACTGGCAATGTTCAGTTTGACCTCGGCCGCTACGGCATTGAGTTCGCCGCCTCGCCAAGGCATGCCGACGGCGTCCTCGTAACGGGCCCTATATCAGCGAATATGGCCAAGGCACTTGAACTGACATATGAGGCCTGCCCAGAGCCACGCATCGTCGTCCTCGACGGCACCGACGCGATCAGCGGCGGCATGTTCGCAGGCTCACCTGACCTTGATCGCTCCTTCCTGGACACCCACGATGTAGACCTCTACATCCCTGGCAACCCAGCGCACCCACTTACAGTAATAAATGGCCTCCTTGATCTCACCAGGGAGTAAAAAAAATAGATTAGTTATGAGAAAATCGATTATTACACTGCTTGCTCTTCCGCTTGTATGTGCCAGCCTTAATGCCCAGAATAACGGCGCAGCGTGGTCGGAGACCATAGAGAGAGCCCTGGGCGCACATGGTATCGAAGCTGCTGCTGTCGCTGACATCAAGAATGGCGAGGAGACACTTAACCTGACCATTGACGGAAAGACCGTTTGCGAGCCTGTAAGGGCGAACGGAGCCATTGCTGACTACTCTTCTACCGTATACGTGATCATCGACGGCATAGAGTCCAGAATGAGATATATGGGTCCTGTGGTAGGCACCATAAACCAGCAGATGCGACCTGCCGCAAGCACCAGCAGGGCTAGCCGCCAGTCGGTGCCTATAAGGATGACTCCAGGACAGATCAACTATGATCCTGCTAGAGAGTGGCACTCACGCTCAAGCTCTTACAAGCCAGATGACGTCTTCGAGGATCTCAGGGACCTCGACCTTCTCGAAGTGCTCCTTGAGGAGTCTATCAGCCGCGCATATAGAGTCAAGCTCATTGACCCTGCATATGTCAGCAGTATCCCTGCAGAAGAGAAGCTTTACCTCCTCAGAGTACGCGTCATTGACCTTCAGCGTGGTCTCGTTTTCGAGAAGCCTGCAGAGGGCCAGCCTGCGCCTCCTCAGCCGAAGATCAGCAAGAAACTTGCATATGCCAATGTCAGCATCCAGCTTGTAGATGACACAGACGGCCATGTGGCTTGGCAGGGAAACATCGATGACAATGACTACACAGGCTCTATGTCCACCGACCCTATGGAGAATGTCCTCAAGACCATTGGAGGACGCCTCACCAGGGTCCTCGACGAGCTCTTCCCTCATGTGGCTCCAAGGCCATCTGCAGAAGGTGTAGTGACCGCAGTCGCTTCAGAGAAGAAGGAGAAGGTGACTGCTGTTTATGTAGATATGGGTACTGATCAGATGCTTAAGTCTGGCGACAGCCTTGTCATCTATCTTCAGAAGAACGTTGGTGGAAATATCGGTATCACTCAGATCGGAACCGCCTCAGTGTCAGAAGTTCAGGGCCCTACCCTTTCACTCTGTAAGATCAAGAAGGGCGAGAAGGACATCTACAGCGCCCTCCAGGCAGGTGATGTGCTTGTCGTGAAGACTTCTTGGTAGCCTATTAATCATTTAATCGAAAACGAAAATGAAACGTATATTCATCATTATGATGTTCTGCGCACTTGGCATGCAGAACCTTAGCGCTCAGAAGATAGCTTATTTCAACCTGAACCGCGTGTTCAACGAGTACAGCTATGCCATCGACAAGTATGCAGAGATCAATAAGTTGACCGAGGAAGCGCAGGCGCAGATCAATTCTCAGTCTGCTGCCTTGCAGACTGATGTAGAAACCTTCCAGAGAAACATGAGCACAAATCAGTACACAATGTCGCAGGCTGAGAGCAGACAGAACATGCTGATGCAGCGCCAGGAGAAGCTTAATGCGTTCATGCAGCAGAAGAACGATGAGATCAATGCCATGAAGAACGGGCTGAACAATGAAATCATGGCTGCCGTGAAGCTGTTTGTCGACAAGTACAATGCTGATGGCCATTTCACCCTGATACTCGCAAATCAGGCCCTCGGTGGCATTGGCGATGCTATCCTCAGTGTCCCTGTGGTCAATGGCGCCGCTTCATTGGACATCACAGATGTCATCATAGCCGGCCTGAACGCCGAGTACGCGAAGAGTCGCTAGAGGTCATCCTCGCCGCCTATCCAGTCCTGGATGCCGTAAGACTCGCCCAGAAGGGACAGGCACATCGCATCGCAGATATCGTGACCTGCGGCGGAGTTTGTGAAATAGTTCATCGCCACTCCCCTTTCAGGGTCTACGACATATAGAGATTTCCAGTAATCATTGTCTCCCCAGTGCCAGTATTGTTTGGCGCTGGGGAGATTTCCTTCTACCCGTACACCCATGCCGAGGCACCAATATTTGTCGGCGTCGCAGTCTCTGTCACGGCCAGCGAAGCGAATGGCGTGCACGCAGGGCTCTAGCCATTCGCGGTGTGCCTCTGGCGAGAGACCATTGCCCTTCAGGATGGCATTGACCATGAACGACATATACTCCGCGCTTGTGGTGCGGAGCGTGTATGCGCAGTTCGGCGAGATGCCCTCCCACAGGCCGTGGCTGATGCCATCTCTATCGAAACCGCAGACCGCGAGCGAGTCGTATTCGCTGCGCCATCCGTAGCTTGACAGCGGCATCCCGAAAGGCTCGAACACGTACTCGCGAGCCACTTCGTCAAGGCTCTTCCCGCACACCGCCTCGACGGCTCTCTGAAGGAATGCGTAAGCCTCTCCCGAATACCCAAAGCATTCGCCTGCAGGGAAATGGAAACTGATAGGACTGCTATCCCACTCAGCGCGTGTAGGTGAATATGCCCAATTATAAAGCCCCGTCCGATGAGAGAGAACCATCCTTACAGTGATGCGTCTGGCCATCTCCTGATCGATGAACCTGTCCACATCAGTATAGCTGGCGACCGGCGCGTCCAGCGCCATCTTCCCCTCATCCACCAGCCTCATCACGATGTATGAGAACAATGGCTTCCCGAGCGAAGCCGCCTGGAACACCTGCTCCCCGCCGGCCACCTCTGCGCCTGTTATTCCCCGCTCCCTACTGCCTGCTGCTTGCGAACAGCAGCTATTTCTGTCGCCAGCCCTGCAGTCATTGCAGTCATGCGCTTCGTAGCAAGCGTACGCGAACGAGCGGATGCCGTTCAGCTCGTCATAGACGCTCACCTGCATCGCAGGTATCGCTGCGGCTTCCGCCATCTCTCTGATTCCCTGCTCGTCGATCTGGACGCCTTGTCCCTTATCCCCCGAGCACGCTACAGCCAGCATAGCTACCGCGGTCGCCATCGCCAAGTTTCTAGCCAGTTTCATTGGTTTACTTAAGATTAGAACATCCACGAAAGGGTGAATGTGAGAGGTTTATTCTGGAAGACTACGTATTCGGCGTCGCGTTCCGCCATGTTGATGAGACCTCGCGACATCTGGCACTGGAGCTGGATGGAGTTGAAGCGGACGCCGAATCCAGCCTCCCAGGAGGCGTTGAAGCGCAGCATCTCCACGTCGCGGCCGTAAACATTGACCTTGTCGGAAACCCAATCATCATAGTAGTAATAGGTGCTCATCGTCGACGACAGGCCCAGGTCCACGCTGCCACCGCCATACGCGAATATCTGGAAGGCCTCGTCGAAGTTTGCCCTGAACTCGAGGTGCAGCGGGATGTTCAATGAGTGCTCCTCCCAGATGGTCTTGAACTCGTAGCCGTCGTCATCGACATAGTCCATGCTGTGGTCGGTGTAGAACTCATAGAAGAGGCCCGTATTCAGGCCAAATCCGTGGCCAAACTCCGGTTCATAGCGAATACCCATCTGGATGCCATGCGCGGCTGTCGCCTCTCCATCTTCGGCATACACGCCATATATTTCCTCGACGTCGCCGTAGTCAGCGATGAATTCTGGCTTAGGCTTGTAAAGCCAATGCTTCTGCACATATCCAATGCTCAAGCCCCACCAGCGCTCATCCCAATATGGCTCATTGAACATGTTATAGCTCTTCTTTGGGGTATAGCTGTAGGTGGTTTTAGGCGCCGCTGCAGCAGCTTCCTTCCTCTTTCTGGCAGCCTCCGCTTCTTCAAGCTGCTCGATATCAGCTATCCACTCCTCTAACTCTGGGATGAGCTCAATTGCCTCTTCATCGCCCTGAGCAGCTGCCTTCTTGATCCAATTGAGCGCCACCTTACCCTCGCTGGACGTGGTGGCTTCAGAATAGAGAAGGTCGCCAAGCATGAATTGGGCCGACTTATTCCCTTGCTCTGCCGACTTGGTGTACCAATGAATAGCCAATTCATTTTCGTTCTCCATGTCGTATAAGTATCCCAGATCGTACTGCGCTATAGAGTCTCCTTTATCCGCTCCTATGCGGAGCCATTTCTTTGCCTTTTCGATATCTTGATCCACCAACTCTCCCTTGGCATAGACTGCACCCAGATTTGTGCATGCGGATACGTGGCCCTGCTCGGCGGCTTTCGTATACCACTTCACCACCTCTGCGCCTGACTTTTTCACTAGTTCGCCATCCTCGTAATAACGGCCCATATCATACTGAGCCACATCAAAGCCGAGTTCGGCAGACTTTCGGCACCATTTCATAGCCTCATTAGGATTGGCCGTCACGCCATATCCCTTCTTGTAGGACACTGCAAGGTTATAGCATGCGATAGCATGATTCTGCGCCGCAGCCTTCTTGAACCACTTCACCGCTTCCGTGTATGACTTGGTCAACCCGGCATCTCCATTATAATAAGCCATAGCCAGCGTGAACTGTGATTCTGCATCGCCAGCATTGGCCTTCTTCTGCAGCTCGCCCAGAGTGATCTGGCCCCAAGCCGCCACCGAGATGGCCATAGCCATCACCATCATCATTATTCGTCGTACCATAGTCAAGCTTTTCAGTTCTAAAAGATATATCCACTTATTATGTCTGCGTATTTTGACCAGTATTGAGCGGCTTTATATTTATCCACTGATGTTTCTGGAACGTAGACAGTCTCTAGATTGCAGTCAAAAAATGTAGTCGAATTAATGGTTGGTGGCGTTTCCGACATACAATATACGGACTCAAGCCTTGTACAAAGATAGAATGCATCATATCCGATAGTAGACACGCACGCAGGAATGATGATTGATGTGATACATTCGCATCGATCGAATGCATAGTCTCCAATGGAGGTCACTCCAGAAGGGATTTTTACTGAAGCAAGGCTGCTGCATTCAAAAAAAGCGCAATTTCCTATAGTAGTTACTCCTTCAGGAATTCTGACCGAAGTTAGACTTCGGCATCCGTCAAATGTAGAATTTTCGATAGAAGTCACTCCTTTGGGGATAATGATCGATTTAAGGCCAGTGCATTTTGAGAATGCATAGTCTCCAATGGAAGTCACACTGTCAGGAATAGTTAGCCTGGTAAGGCCCTGACAACCATAGAATGCCATGGATTCAATGGTGGTTACACTTTCAGGAATTGTAACTTTTGTAAGGCTGATACAACCTTGGAATGCTCTATGTCCAATGGAAGTCACATCATCTGGAATGCGGTATGATCTTAATCCAGAACAACCTCCAAATAAAGATGGCGGAATGCTTGATATGCTGCCGAGTGACGGGACAGATTTAAGCTTCCTATTATTCATGAAGCAATACTCTCCTATGTATGTCACAGACTTAGGTATGTCAATTGACTCCAACTTATAATTCTTCGTAATGGCTTCAGCATCTAATCTGCTCAACCCTTCAGGGAAAGTGAGAGAAACAAGATTCTGACTTTCGAAGAAGGCTTGCTGCCCTACCCGGATGATGTCAGAATCAAATGTGATTATGCCTCTTCCTTCCTTATATTCATTGGACACTACGCTGACTTTTCGGTCTCCGATGCCATAGAAACTATCATTGAATGGATTGACAACGTCCTCATCACTCGACGTGTAAAAGATCTGATTTGCAGCAGGCTTCTTCTCTAAAACGTCGGTATCCTGTACTTCCGTGATGGTATTATCCTTATTGCAGGCAATTGCCGTCAATGCCACCATTGTAGCAACTATGATTCTGTTTATCTTCATGACAGTGCCGTTCAATGTTCGCTCAATCTCTTCCAAATGCGATACATTCATACAAAGGTAAGCATTATGTTGGAATTTCCACTCGCTGCTTGCCTCTCCGCGGCGCGGTCTGCCGCTGGATTTATCGTGATTCGATAAAAATGGGACTACTGCGC
>JAKSJL010000072.1 GCA_024398295.1 Bacteroidales bacterium | reverse complement strand
GTTCGGGCTCAGTAGCCATAAGATCCAGAAGGCCGAAAGGCGCAGCCGTAGAGTCGGCGTTCGGACAGATGGTGCAGAATGTCTCGTACAGTGACATGATGTTGTCCACGAAGGCCACTGTCTCTCCTCCCTTGAATTTTCCGCACTTGACGGTATCGATCTCCATGATGCTGTCCTCGTTCATCTGTGGGATGACGTCGAGGAGGTTCTCCCATGTCTTTGAAGGCTTGTGCAGGAAGTTCGCGAGGTTGATGCAGTCCTGGATGCGTCCAGGGCCTGCGTTGTAGGCTGCAAGTGCCATCTTATGCAGCTCCACTGCGTTTTCTGCCTTGCCGGAGAAGAACCTCTGGAGCGATCCCAGCAGCTCCACACCACCTCTGATGCAGTCTTCTGGGTCCAATGTGTTCTCTATCTTGTACTGCTTCGCAGTAGCTGGCATCACCTGCATGAGGCCATGTGCGCCTCTGGACGAGCCTGCGTTGATGTTGAAATGTGATTCCTGGAAGATGAGCGCGGCTAGCATTCGCCAGTCCCAGCCGAGGCTTCCCGCATACTTCTTGATGATCTCGTCATAAGGACTGAGGTAGCTGACAGTCTTTCCTCTTTCTGCCTTTAGCACTGGGTTGTATGGGTGCATGAAGATGTTTACGATACGGCTGTGGTTCTTTCTCTCATACATGAGTGGCAGCCACTCGTCCACAGCGTCCAGGATGTCTTTTCTGTGAAGGCCAGCAGCACAGACTACGATGCTGTCGAGCGGCTGGCTGTAGATGATGCTGTCGCGCTCCACCGCATCCTCGATAGGGATGAGTACCATGTCCCATTTAGCCTGCTTGAGCGAATCAGTCCAGCTGAGGCTGTCAGGCACCACCCTGATATCCATGTCCAATGTGTCCATGGTGGCGAAAGCCTTCATCATGGAGTAGCAGTATCCCACAATGAGGGCGCTTGTCGTGTCGTCGTGCTCCTTGATGCTGAGCGCACAGAATAGGCTGGTATCCCTGTATGGGGCTACCACTATCTGTTTGTGCTGTGCAGGCTTATCTCCGATGAACAATCCTATGGTCAAGCCAATGATAAGCGCCGATGCTACAGCAAAAATTCCTCTGCTTACTTTCATCAATGTTCTTTTATCATCAGTGCGCGTGGCCTTTGTTTGCTGCCGCCGCTGCCGAACCTACGTTCTTGGCTGGCTGGTTATAGAAAGGCCAGTAGATACCTACCTTGACTTCTCGGTCGGTGTAGATATAATGGTGTGCACTGAAGTAGTCCTTCTTCTTCATCGGCCAGCCAAGTCCTGCATTCTGGTACTTTACGAACAGTACGCAGGTCTTCCACTGGATGTTGACGAATGCATCGAAGTATGGACCATTGTTATACTTGTATTCTTTCTGGTTATGGAATAATCCAAGTGCCGGATTCCATGCTGGCGAATACCATGCCGTATTCCAGTATCCGTCGACACCGAGCTGCATATGCATCACCCCGTTTGAGATCGGCAGCTGAAGATAGTATCTTGCATTTGCCGCTACAGTAGGGAGAGGAAGCACTTCCTCATCTGATGACAGCTGGAAGAGCACGTCGTGGTCAAGGTGAAGCTTTCCGAGCACGAAGTTCTTCTTGAGCCCAAGGCTGAGGACACTCATAGGTGAAGTGTTCTGCTTGACTATTCCGAGTGTGTCGTAGTAGATGTTGTTCGCGAGAAGAGCGTAGCCTGCATAGGCGCTGAATCCGAAGCGAGGAATGTCTACCTTGCCCTGGATCTTCGTGGTGGACTTCTTCGAGAAATCATTGTCCCACTTGTAGTGGTTTGTCATCATGTGCTGCTCGTAGTAGTCAGGCTCGTTCAGATGTGTCTCGAAGCTGGCCGTGAGGGTGATAGGGCTCTTTCGTGCCCTTCTGAATGGGTAGAACTTGAAGTTCGCCTCAGCGCTTACGTTCAGGTCGCTGAATTCGCTGCCCAGCAGCACATAGTCTCCCTTGGCCTTCCATCGCGAGTTCTCACCTATCTGGCCGTTTGTTCCAGCATATACATAGAATGAGTTCCAGGTGGTGTTTGTGCCGCCTGACAGGAAGGTAGGGTCCAGCGAATAGAAGTTCTTGATCCTGTCTCCGACACCCACATCGAGTTTTGAGATAAGGGCATCGCCACTCCATGGCTGCAGCCTTACGAACACTTTGTTGTCAAGCTTCATGGTCCTGAGGGAATCCGCGCTGCTTGATGAGTTGTAGTTATAGACTCCGTTGAACAGGGCATCTGCAGGCTTGTTCTGCTTGCTTACCTGGTCGGTGTACTTCCTGGTGTAGAAAGTGAGGTCAGAACTATGTCCGATATAGAATGCACTACTGTTTGCGTCTGGATTCACCTTCATGGCAGAAGAGTCCTTTGGCGCTCCGGTACCGGCTCCTGGGGCAGGGGCTCCTGCGCCAGGGCTAGATGCGGCATCTCCGCCTGGAGACATGAAAGGAGCCATGGATGGAGATGCGACGCCGCTGGCTGGACCGCCATCTCCCGGAGTGCTATCTCCTGAACCGCCATCTCCTTGGTCGCCTTCTCCGTTACCACCTTCGCCGTTTCCTTCTCCTAAGACTGTAGTCGTCTCCTCTATATGGTTTCTTTCGAAGAAAGCATCTGATATCTCGCTGGTCAGCCTGCCTTCCTTCTTTGCGAGGCGGTAGGCGATGTACAGGTCAATATCCTTCTTCGTATATGCTTCCTCGCGCCTTCCGAGACTATCCTTAAGGTTCTTCACAACGCCCCTCTCCCACTTCTTGTACGCCATCTTCTCCTTGGTCTCGTCGATGAAGTCTTCCACTACATCGAAGGTGAGCCTGTACTGCTGGTCGATGAAGAAGGTGTTCTTCTTTGTGACGCTCTTGGCATCTGTCATGGCCACTGTGATGGTCCTGGCGTCGATAGTGGTATCCCTTACCCAATAGTTGTCCACGATACCTCCGTTCTCGCCTCTGGTCACCTTGTCACGTATGATTCCGGCGTGAGCCATGTAGTTCTTTCCCAAGTAGTTGGCGCTCAAGAGCCAGTTGCCATTTGTGGTCTTCTCATTCGCAAGGATACCATTGCCTCCGTAACCATTGTAACAAACAGTCAGGTTCAGTGCTGGGGTAATATTTGTCGATGTGAGAAGATGGAGGTTGTCGGACTCCTTCTTGTCGCCGGCCAGGAGCGTTCCGAAATAGGAGAGCTCCGTATACGGCGTCTTCGTGTTCAGGAACGGCATCGTCTCTGGAGTGTATGTCCAGCTCTCGAGTGCCTCGAAGAACGGTGTGCTGTCGTCGCTGCCACGAAGGAAGAAGTTATAGTACTGCACAGGCGATCCCATGACGCCCAAGTGTGTGGCATTCACATCCTTACGCAGGTATGGCGCATCGTGGAACCAGTAGTTGTAGCCTGTGTCCGGCACATGCGCGTTGAGGTCCTGGAACTGGCGGTCGCGGTCCCATGTGATGATGCGCTTGTAGTACATCGAGTCTGGAAGGAAACCTGTCTCGAGGATGCGTGGAGTGTTTTTGAGGATACTGTCCTTTATCGCTGCAATGCTGTCCTTTGCATTTGCGATACTGTCCATCTGGCGCCTGATGATAGGGAGTCTCTGCTCCTCGAGGTATCTCTTTTTCTCCTTCTTCGAGAGGGAGTTGAACCACTTGTCAAACTTCTCCTTGGCCACTCTCGCGGAGTCGGCGTAATAGATGGAGTCGATCTTAGGCCAGATGATGCTGTCGCCGACCTCCTTGAGCGAGTCGACCACGATGCGGTGCGTGAGCGAGTCGACCAGGGCGACGTAGTACTTGTATCTGAATGGGTCTGTAAGCCTCAATGAATCAGGCACTTTCATGGTGTCGCGTGCCGTGATGAGGCTGGCGCTGTCCACGTCTTCCACGGTGAAGTCAAGGTCGAGGCTGTCAAGCTGGACCGAGTCCATCTTGAAATCCTCTTCAGTCCAGCGGAGCTTGTATCCTCCCGCTGGGTATATGACGGTGTCCTGCAGGCCGATGGGGGAGTCCATGATGCATTCAATAGGCGCACCAGGACGGGTCTCCACCCTGTGGATATGGCTGCTTAGGTCAATGGAACTGGCGACAGCAGTCGCTGCCACAGCCACTGGAAACCATATCTTCGTCAAAAAACTATTCATAATCAGTTCAAACCGCAAATATTATGCAACTACTCAATGTGACTTGCAGAAATCCTCTGCCACCTGGAGGGTCGAGAGCTTGCCCACATCCACGAGCGAGAGCTGCTCTGGCAGCGCGCCGCGGATGATGTGGCGCTCGCAGGCCTTCAGGTAGAAGTCCACGATGGAGAACCTTCCCTCGTAGCCGAGCTCCTTCATCACATCGAAAATCTTCGTGGACATGCAATGGATGCCCGCGAATGCGTATTTCCTGCACTTGGCAGGGTCAATGCCTTCGAAAGGTGACTTCACCTCTCCCGTGGCAATGTTTGTCCAGCCGACCAGGCGCATCTGCTCGTCGAAGAGGAAATACCTCTGCGTCACGCGCTCGCTGACGAGGATGGTGGACAGTGCTTCCGGCTCGACCTTCTCCAGGAACCAGTCGAAGTCAAGGTCGGAAAGGATATCTACGTTATGCACGAGGAAATGGCCGTCTGGGGCGTCTGAGAGTAGTTTTTCTGCTTTCAGGATGCCTCCTCCAGTCTCCAATGCTTCAGGCTGCTCGTCTGAAATCTGTACCTTAGAGCTCTCTGGGAGCGTGGCTTTTGAAGTGATGTAGCTGATGATCTGGTCCGCGAAGTGGTGCGTATTCACGACGAAATCATCGTATCCAATGGCACTGAGCCTATCGAATACGTGCTGCAGAAGGGGCTTTCCCGCGATGGGTACAAGCGCCTTCGGCATCGTGTCAGTGAGCGGCTTGAGCCTGGTTCCAAGTCCTGCCGCGAAGATCATCGCTTTCATTTCCTATAGCATTTTCTCGATACCGAGTTCTCTGTGGACCACGGTGATCTTGATGTCATACTTTCTCGCAAGGTGCTCTGCGAGGTGCTCGGCACTGTAGACAGACCTATGCTGGCCTCCGGTGCATCCGAAGCATACCTGCAGGTGGGTGAACTTCCTCTCGATGAACCTCTTCACGTGAGCGTCGACAAGGGAGTAGACGCTGCTGAGGAAGGTGTTAATCTCGCCGTCGTCCTCAAGGAACTTGATGACTTCCTGGTCGAGTCCGGTGAACTGGCGGTAGTACTCGTATTTGCCTGGGTTGTTCACCGAGCGGCAGTCGAACACGTATCCACCTCCGTTTCCGGTGGTGTCTACTGGGATGCCTTTCTTGTATGCGAAGCTGTATATCTTAACCTCAAGTCTCTTGTCCTCAGTCATCTGGTAGAACTGAGGCATGGTGGTGAGCTCGGTGAGGACCTTGTTCAAGTAAGGGTACTTCTCGAATGGGGTCTTCAGGAGCTTTCTGAGGTTACTGAGTGCAAATGGTACGCTGGCGAGGAAGTGAGGCTTCTTCTCGAAATAGCCGCGGAATCCATATGCTCCGAGCACCTGCAGGGTGCGGAAGAGCACGAACATGCGGAGCTTCTCGTAGAACTCCTTCTCGTCCACGTCGATGTATGTCTTCAGGGCAGCGAGATATGTCTCGATGAGCGACTCCTTGAAGTCGTCTGGGAAACGTGACCTGGCCTGCCAGATGAACGAAGCTACGTCGTAGTATATCGGACCTCTTCTTCCTCCCTGGAAATCGATGAAATATGGCTCGCCTTCGTAGATCATGACATTTCTCGCCTGGAAGTCGCGGTACATGAATGTCTGCCCGAAGTCGTCAAGCAGGTCCTCCTTCAGCAGGTCGAAGTCGTCCTGGAGCTTCACTTCGTTGAACTCCAGTCCTGTGGCCTTCAGGAAGCAATACTTGAAGTAGTTCAGGTCGAAGTTCACCATCCTTACGTTGAACTCCTTGTCTGGGAAGCATTTCGTGAAGTCCAATCCTTCCGCTCCCTTGAACTGGATCTTCGGAAGCATCGCCACGGTCTTCATGATGAGGTCGCGCTCGATGATGGAGTACTGTCCGCTCTCGCGGCCGGCTGCCACAGCATTATAGAGCTGCTCATCGCCGAGGTCCTGCTGGATGTAGCACATCTCATCCTCGCTGACGGCATATACCTTAGGCACCTTGATGCCCTTCTCCAGGAAGTGCTTGTCTATCGACAGGAAAGCCCTGTTCTCCTCGAGGTTCGTGCCTACGACTCCCACTACCGAAATGTCTCCGGCCTTCAGTCTGAAGTACCTTCTGTTACTTCCTGAAGTAGTGAGTTCCTTGATCTCTTCGGCCTTCTGGCCAGTATATGTGAGGAATAATTGTTCTAACTGTTCCATCTCTTTTCCCTTTAAACCTACAAATATAACAAAAATCCTGCTGTTCTGCAACTCGCGCACGTGGCGCTGGCGCGTGCGCTCACTCGAGGCCGCTCGCGCTCGTGTGTGGAAGGGTAATAATTGTCTGAAAATAGTGCGAAAAATGTTTGGATATCTGATATTAAAATAATATCTTTGTACTTAGAAAATGATAGCGAAATAATATCAGTTATGGCTAAAGATACAAAGACCTTCATCCTGCGCATTGACACGGAGACGATGGCTGCCCTGGAGGGGTGGGCGTCGGAGGAGTTCCGCAGCACGAATGGTCAGCTTCTTTGGATCATTAACGAGGCGCTGAAGCGGCGTGTGAGGGAAAAGAAAAAGATCGTTTCTGAAAGATTGTGATGATTATTTAGTTTGCTATAATAGTACGGTTCGCCCCGGTGATGCAGTGATGCATAGCCGGGGCGAACTTATTATGAATCAGTAGTTTCCTATTTGTAGAGAGGGGTAGGGTAGACACCCTCGTCGACAAGCTGCTGGAAACGTGCCACGACGCCTGGACGGTCTTCCTTGAAGGTGACGCCGAACCAGCGTGAAGCGGTGCGGAGGACTTCGGTGGATGCCTCACCAGACTTGATCATGCAGTCGATGGCATATGGGATGTAGTACTCCTTTTTCAACTCCTTGCCGTTCTCTGCGAGGAAGGTCTTGAGGATCTCATAGGTCTTCTCGAAATAGTCAGGAGTGAAACCCCACATGTTCATTGAGCAGAGCGATGTGGCGTCCATGTCGAAATGTGCTCCGGTGACAGAGTTGTCGCCACGCACGATGCCGTCGGCTTCCTTCATTACATTGTGACACTCAACGATGTCGGTGAGCTGGAGGTTCTCGTCATATGAGCAGATGCCACGCGATACGCCACCTGTCTCTGAAAGTGTGTTCTGGAGCTCGAAGCCGACGATGGCATACTGGCTTGTGGAACCCTCGTGGGCGCGGAGCCAATCGCCGAGGATCTTGAAGGAGTCGCTGCCGTAGTAGTCGTCACCATTGATCACTGCAAATGGTTCCTTGATGACATCCTTCGCCATGAGGAGGGCGTGGGCTGTACCCCAAGGTTTCTGGCGCTCAGGATTGATTTCGAAACCCTCAGGAATCTTGTTCAACTCCTGGGTGACGAAGTCGAACTGGAGAGGTTCACCGTCAATGCACTTGACACCTGCGTACTTCTCCCTGACGGTCTGCTCCATCTGCTCCTTGAAATACTCGCGGACGATGTATACTACCTTGCCGAATCCGGCCTTTACTGCATCATATATGGAGTAATCGATAATGGTCTCGCCAGATGGTCCTAGTCCGTCCATCTGCTTGAGTCCACCATAACGGCTGCCCATTCCGGCAGCAAGAACAAGAAGTGTAGGTTTCATAATAATGGTGTTTGTTTTGTTGTCATTAATGTACAAAAATAACTATTTTTGCAGAAAATGAGTTATAGAATTGGGTAAGTTTGATCATTTGTTCGACAAAAAGAGGGACGGCGCGAACCATGAGGTACGCTCTTTCCTGCGTTTTGTGATATATTCGACTTCTGTGGTTGTGCTGGTGCTGTGTTTCCTGGTACCGGATAACGCACTGCGTCTGTTTAAGAGCCTGAAGGTGGCTCGCCAGCAGGAGAAGCAGATGGTCATCATGAAGAATGAGATCTCCGCGATGGATAAGGAGATGAACTATCTTACCAACGACAAGGACTCCCTCGAGAAGTTTGCGCGCGAGAAGTTCGGCTTCAGCGAGGAGGGAGAGGATGTCTATCTGATCCAGGATTAACCCAGCATCTTGATGGTTTTCACCGCGGCAGCGACGTCGTGCACGCGGAGGATGTCAGCGCCGCCGGCGATGGCCAGGGCATGCATGGCCTGGGTAGCGGCGAGCGCGTCGTCGGGTGTGATGCCGAGTGGCTTGTAGATGAAGCTCTTTCTGGAAATGCCCACCACTACTGCTCTGCCAAATTTCTGAAACTTAGATAGTTCCCTCAGCATCTGATGGTTCTGTGAGGCATCCTTGGCGAAGCCGAAACCTGGGTCCACCCACCAGTCGGTGATGCCCGCTTCTGCCGCTTTCTCCCCGAACTCCTCGAAATACCCCACCACGTCCTCGGTGACGTCGTCATACTGGCACAGCGACTGCATCGTCTGCGGCGTGCCGCGCTTGTGCATCGCGATGTATGAAAGCCCCAGGTCGCCCACGAGCTTGAGCATCTGCGGGTCGTCTTCGCCAGCTGATATATCATTGACAATGAATTCCTTGCCTATCAGGTCGGCGGCGCGCTCCACAACGAAGGCGCGGAAGGTGTCGATGGATATCTGCACATTGGTCACCTCGTCGCGCAGCACCTTCAGTGCCGGCTCCAGTCTGCGCCACTCCTCGCCAGGGACCGGGGTCTCGCTGCCAGGGCGGGTGGAGCATCCTCCCAGGTCAATGATCTCGGCTCCGTCCTCCACCATCTGCAGGGCCGCATCCCTGAATCTGCCGGTGTCCAGGTCGAATCCAGAGTGGTATCTGCTCGGTGCGTAATATGAGTCGGGCGTCACATTCAGGATGCCCATTACCTTGATGTGCTTTTTCATAGTGGCAAAAGTAGAGAAAAAATATTTATCTTTGTTAGATTCATTTAAATAAGTAACAATGCTAGTCGTCATAGAAGGTCCGGATGGTGCAGGAAAGAGCACCCAGGTGAAGAGATTGAAGGAGTATCTGCTGCAGAAGTGCGGCAGCCTGGAGTATATCCATTTCCCTAGATATGAGGCTCCGGTGTATGGTGACATGATCAGCCGCCTGCTGAGGGGCGAGTTCGGAAACGTCGATCCCATGCTCATAGCATTGCTCTTCGCACAGGATCGCCGCGACGCCATCCCCCAGCTCCGCGCCAGCCTCGACAGAGGAGAGACTGTCCTGCTAGACAGGTACGTCTACTCGAACATTGCCTATCAGTGCTCCAAGGTAGGAGACGCCCAGAAGGCGGAAGAACTCAGAGACTGGATCCTGGACACTGAGTATGAGGTGTTTGGACTTCCGAAGCCAGACCTTAACATCTTCCTTGATGTGCCTATCGACTTCGTGCAGTCGAACCTCACCAAGTCCAGGGAGGGCAGCGACAGGGACTATCTTGCTGGTGGCACTGACATACATGAGAAGGACATCGAGCTGCAGCGCAGCGTGCTCGCGATCTATCGCGCCCAGGCCGCTCGCGACCCTCATTTCATCACCGTGGACTGCTCGGATGAGCAGGGTCACATGCTGCCGGCAGATGCCATTTTTGAGAGAATCAAGTCCGTTGTAGATAAAAACCTGTAAGAATGAAAAGACTTTTTGCGGTAATTGTGGGAGTGGTTTTCTTCCTCTCCGGAATGCTGAAGCTCGTGGATCCTGTGGGCACCAGCCTCATCATGGATGAGTATTTCAAATTCTTCCATGTCGCTTTCATGGGAGGGTGCGCCAAGTCGCTTGGCGTGGCACTCGCTTCGCTCGA
>JAKSJL010000071.1 GCA_024398295.1 Bacteroidales bacterium | reverse complement strand
TACTCCGCGTAGGTGAAGTCCCTGTTTGTTTTCTTGTAAATGTTAATCCTTTCTGGTGTCGCCGGGGCGCTGCAGAGGAACTCATTGGACATCATGAACATGTCGTTCATGGTGTCGCCGCCGGCAGTGACCTGCTCGGTGCTGCAGAAGCCCATGGTGGTGATGACTGTGGTGGCGAATGAGGCTGGGTCATGGATGTCGGACTCGGAGACATTCTCCTTGAAGTCAGGTCCCTTGCCGATGAAGATGACCCTGACGAGCTCATTGATCGAGTCGTCGGTCATGACGCCTGACACCCATGCGGTGCCGTCTGTATCCAGGTTCACCGTGCAGTTCGTGAGGGTTACATTGGCCACATCAGGAAGCTTGGTGTCCTTGTTCTTGAAGTTCAATGGCAGGACAATGCTCCTGTCTGCCGCCATGGTCAGCGCATACTTGTCCACGTCGCCGAGGATGAAATCGTCGCTGATGTATGAGATGCCGCAGCCGCTGGTACCGGAGTCGGTGTATGCCTGATGCAGCGAGTAGTGTACGTAGTCGTTGATGAAGTCAGGCGCGCCGAAGATCGTCCATCTCTTGATGTCGTTCTTCAGGCGGTTTATGATGCTCGCCTTGCCCACTGCGTTTGAGTCTGAGTAGCTTGGATCGTAGAATTTGTCCAGCAGGTAGCCGCCACTGGAGATGTATGGCGTGGTCTTCGCGCTGTCGTAGACCCTGAAACATGAGGCCATCTTCTTCGCAATGATGTAGCTGCCCTCGGTGAAGTCGGCTTTCGCCACGAGGCGGGCGTAGCACTCGAATGGATGGATGTAGGTGTCGAGATTCTTCCTGCCTACCCTGGCAATGGTGTTTCTGCTGAGGGTCGCGCCTCTGTACGAGCGGCCGGTGTAGCTCTTCGAGAACGTGATGCCGTCCTCGTCGGTGAGGGTTATCTTGTATCCGCCCAGTACAGCTGGCGCCGCTACGATGTAGTAGTCGGTGTCTGGCTGCAGGTACTCGCCCTTTGGCGCCACCACGCTGACATAAGGCAGGCCGTCTGTGATGGTGGTGGTGACGTCCTGTATCTGGCCCTCTGAGGTGGTGAACTCGATGCGGGCCTTTCCGCTGAGCGGAGCGTCCTGGTCGAGGTTCTCGAATGTGATCTTTGTGATGCGGGAGCCTGCCACGCTGGTCTTGAAGCTGAGCTTGATGTAGGCTCCAATGTTTCTGAAGTGAAGCTCGTCGTCGGTGGTGTAGGCCACGGCGAGGTTCGCGTCGCGGGCGAATGAACCAGCCACAGCGACCTGCTCCTCAGGGATGGTGGTGGTGATCACGCCGCCAGCCATGGATGCGCTCTCCGAATAAGGGAACAATGCAGTCCAGGTGCCTCCATTCAGGTTCTCTGAAGAGGAGAAGGTGACCTTGAGGCCACTTTCCTGGGTGCTGAGACGATGCTTCTCGCCGTTTCTGAGAAGGGCAATGGCATCGCCTTCGTTCCACTCGATCTTCTGGCTGTCGTTAAGCAATGCCTTCGTCTGCTCCTCACCGTCGGAGTATGCCTTGAAGAAGCTGCGTGCAGGGGCGTTCGCGTCGTCAAGTGACGACACGGAGCAGGCCGTGAACGCTGCGAGCATGAGTATGAGCGCAAAAAACTTCTTCATTTTCTATTCGTCTCCGCCAGGGAATCGAGGGTCTGTGCCAGGGTCTTCCCACTGTCCGCTGAGTGAGAGAAACGAGGACTCGGCGATGAGCTCAAGGACCATCACCTCAGGGCTGTCGTATGTGTTTTTTACTGCCACTGGCAATTTAATCGTTTTGCATTTAAAAAAAAAAAAAAAATACTTTTTTCGGCCCTAAAAATCAAGAAAATAGCACTTTCTCTGGCCACAAATTGCTCAAAAAAGGTGAAATATGGTAAACTATTTGTAACTTGCCGAATCTTATGTTCTTACGAAGGGTAATAACAGTTTTTTTGTGCCTGGCTTTCGCGCTTGCGAGTGCCAGCGCGCAGTCGCGTGAAGGCGGTAACAGCCTGTCTACCAAATCTGGCAGGACAGAGAGGGCGAAGATGATAGGGACGACGCTTGATCCGAACACCCTTCCTATCGAGCACAGGCAGTACACGGACGAGAGGATGAAGGAGGTGGAGAAGTCCATGAGGGACCGCGAGTGGGGCAGCGAGGACACGGCCTGGAAGAGGGCGTGCGAGCTGGACACGAAGGAGGCCTATCAGAGGTATTCCGCCATGTATCCGAACGGAGCGCATATCGCCTCAGCCAGCTCGAGGCTCATCGAGATAGGCGTGAACGAGGCGTTCGACTCCGATCACTCGTCTCTGCCGCAGATGAACAGGGTGGTCGTTCAGGACGATTCTCCTACCAGCACCATTGTCATAGAGAATGGCACAGGCATGCCTCTGACGGTCATGTACAATGGCACAGAGAACAAGAGCGTGATCATAAACCCTGGTGGAAAGGGTGTGGTGACGGTGAAAAATGGTTTCTATCGCATCGCGGCGTCGGTTCCGGAGGTGCAGGTGAGGCCATTTGCGGGCAACGAGACCTTCGTCGGCGGACGCTATGAGGTGGGCTTCATCATTGTGAGACGGTAATGAAGCAGGACCTTACCATTGGCCGTCCGGCCAAAGTGATTTTTTTCTACTCACTTCCCGTCATTCTGGGAAATGTATTCCAGCAGGTCTATAATTTTGTGGACAATGTCATCGTGGGCCGCGCTGTGGGCTATGAAGCCCTCGCCGGCGTCGGTGTCACCACGGGCATGACCTTCCTCATACTGGGCTTCATCATAGGTATCACAAGTGGCCTGGGAGTGCGTACAGCCCAGTATTTCGGTGCCGGCGACATGGCTGGCGTGCGCCGTTCGATAGGCACCAGCATCTGGATATGCATAGCCATCTCGGCGCTCATGACAGCCGTCGCGCTGCTGCTCGCGGACCCGCTCCTTCGCGCCATGGGCGCTGACGAGTCCATCTATCGCTACGCGCGGGACTACGTGATCATCCTCTTTGCGGGACTCTCCACCCAGACGGCTTATAATCTGATTTCCAGTATCCTACGCGCGGTGGGAGATAGCAAGACTCCGCTGTATTTCCTTGTATTTTCTTCTATCCTCAATGTCATCCTGGACCTCGCGTTCATGTATGGCGCGGGCTGGGGCGTGAAGGGCGCTGCCATTGCCACAGTGCTGGCTCAGTTCATCTCGGCGGCAGCCTGTTTCATATACACCTTCGCGCACTACAGGGAGCTCCGCCTCTCCAGGGAGGATTTCCGCACCAGCTGGGCACTGGTCAATGAACACGTGAGGATAGGCCTCCCGATGGCATTCCAATTCAGCATCACAGCCATTGGCACCATATTCCTGAATGCCGCTCTGGCTGGCTTCCCGGCTCCGTACATCGCCGGTTTCGCTGCTGCGAACAGAATCACTGGCCTGTTCGCTCAGGTGCCTGTGTCCTTCGGCGTCGCCATGGCAAACTTCGCAGGACAGAATTTCGGTGCCGGCAAGCTCGGACGCGTGCGTCAGGGAGTCAGGGCCACCTGCGTCATGTCGATGCTCGTCTGCGTGGTGGCGAGCTCGGTGCTGCTGCTGTTCCCGCACCAGCTGACCTCGCTCTTCGTGGATGGCGCAGACAGCGTCGCGGACATCTTCGATGCCTCCAGGAGGTATCTTCGAGTGTCCGCTTCCCTTTATCCCTTCCTCTTCCTGATTTTTATCTTCAGAAACGCCCTGCAGGGCATAGGAAGGCCATTCTGGCCGCTCATGGGTGGTGTCGGAGAGCTCGTGATCAGGGCGATCACATCGTTCATCCTTCCGCAGAGGTTTGGCTACACTGGAGTCATCTATGTCGACTGCCTGTCCTGGGTGCTCGCTTGCCTGATCCTCGCGGTCGCGTATTATTTCATCATGATGAGAAAGGGGAGAAGGGCTATCTCTGCCTGAAATGGTAGAGGCTGAGGTCTCCCGAGATGGTCTCGACCTCGATCTTTGAGGCGCGGCCGTCGCCGAATCTATAGCTTCCGCGCTTTCCTTCCAGCTCGAAGTCCGAATGGCTCAAGTCTCCTGAAACTGACGTGTATTCGAGGAAGAATGCGGTGTCTTCCGGGAGCGCAAGCGTGACATTGCCCGATCTGGTACCTATCTCCATCTCCTCGGCTGTGATGCCGGTGCTGTAGCGAATGTCGCCAGAGGCTGTGTCGATCTCGATGTCGCGACAGTCAGTGTCTGCATCTACGACGCACGAGGCGCCCGTGATGTCCAGCTCGTCCAGCGTCGTGCCGGCAGGGAGATACACCACGAGGTCCTTCGGCGCCAGCTTCGAGCTGAGCCTGCTCTTCGCGCTGTAGCGGAGGTAGAGCGACTTGCCGGTGAGGTACCAGGCCATGACTTCCTCGCCATTCTGCTCGGAGAACTTTATGTAGTCAAGGTCGTGGTAGCGCAGTGTAACTGTGCCTGACGGCCAGTCAATCTGCAGTCTTTCAATGCTTTCGTGTATGTCGGATGCGCCCTTCGTATAGTAGTCGTACTCGAATGAACTGCATGATGAAATGCAGAGCGTCAATGCCGCAAAGGCGATGTATATGATCTTTTTCATACGACAAAGATACTTTTTTTTAACAATTCTCGTACTTTTGCGTCTATAACACAAGAATACCAACATAAAAATTATTTTGGCCATGAGAACACAATTCAGACTTATACTTGCCTTGACAGCGCTCATTTCTGCTGCCGGCCTGTTCACTTCATGTGACGGAGATATCTCATATACCCTTGAGGGCACTTGGGAGGGAAATATGTTCCAGGAGTATTATTACGAGGGCACCACCTATAGCCCTTCATATACAGAGGTGACTTTCCTCAAGGATCCTTACGCTTATTCAAGTGGCGCTGGCTACTGGGTAGACTACTTCGAGTCGTGGATACCTTGGAAGAACACCTACATCGCGAATCATATCACCTGGACCGTCGAGAATGGGTACATCTACATTCACCTTGTCGAGGACCGCATAGACTTCACCATTGCCGACTATCATCTGAATGACGAGCATTTCAGGGGCGAGCTCATTGGCTCAGATGGCTCCTACGGCCGCTTCAATCTCCGCCATGTCGCTTCTCCAAACTGGGATGATTACTACTGGGGCTACAGCACCCGCAGCGGTGAGAGCCACACCGAGGCAGCCCTGCCACAGAGGATAACTCATTGACACACAAAAGGCCATCGCTAGCGCGGTGGCTTTTTTATATGAGTCCCATCTGGTGGGCAAGCTGGCATGCCTGCGATGAATTCTTCACATTCATGGTGGCAATGATATTCTGCCTATGCCGGCTTACGGTGAAGACGCTTATGCACAGCCTGTCCGCAATCTCCTTGCTGGACAGGCCTTTTGATACCAGCGACAGTACTTCCTTTTCCCTGTCGGAGAGCATCTTGGAGGAGTCTATCCTGTAGAGAGGAATCTCCTCGCCGGTCCTGGAGTTCACAATGGACGATTCTGCGAGGATAGCCGATGAGGCGTTGTACAGGCACAGGGCATAACGCACAGTCTTTCCGGAGTGGAAATAGAATATCCTGTGCCTTACGCTATGTCGCTTTCCCTCGCTGTCGGTCATGGGGAATGAACTGCTCATGTAGAACCTGTGCCCGTCCTCCTGGCGGTTCCTTATGAAGGAGAAGAACTTCATCTCCTCCATCTCCTTCCTGGCCAGGTCTGTCTCCGAGATACGGCATAGGATCTCTTCCTCCCAGATGGTGTCGAGGGTGTGGGTGGTGCCTTCATCCGCGATGCCTAGATCCTCTCCGAGCTGGCCGTAGAAGATGAAGCTGCGCCTCGTCTTCAGGTCGCTCAGCACGGATATGCACGCCTCGACGCTGGCGTACATGGCCGCGATCCCGAGGTACTTCTCGGGGCTCTCGTCAAGCGTCTCTTCCGTCGAGATGAACTGCTCTGAGAAGAGAGTGTCGAGGCTGAATGCCAAATCAGTATTTTGATGGTTATTTTTAGCCATTGTATGCAATCTATGGGCTTGTTACCTTTGCAAAGGTAATAATTACAATGGTTATTTTTATGAAAAAAGTAATTCTTTCAGTGGTAGCCGCAGTGGCTGCGCTGGTGTCTGCGAATGCGCAGAGTCTGGATAAGATGCAGTGGTTCAACGAGCCCGAGTCATACTCTATCAAGGGTGGTGTGCTTGAGATGGACGTCCCTGGACAGACCGACTACTGGCGTATCGCTCACTATGGTTTCACAGTAGATGACGGTCCATTCCTCTATGCTACCTATGGTGGCGAGTTCGAGGCAAAGATCAAGGTCAGTGGAGACTACAAGGTACGCTTCGACCAGGCTGGTCTTATGATACGCCTTGACCATGAGAACTATGTGAAGTGTGGAATCGAGTTCGTGGATGGCAAGTTCAACATCTCGACAGTGGTGACACATCACACTTCGGACTGGAGCGTCATCGCGCTTGACAAGCCTATCCCATATCTCTGGCTGAAGGCCGTACGTCGTCTGGATGCCATTGAACTTTTCTACAGCTTCGATGACAAGGAGTACACCATGATGCGCACCCTCTGGATGCAGGATAACTGCCCTCTCCAGGTAGGTCCTGTCGCTGCCTGTCCTGACGGTCAGGGCTTCAAGGCACGCTTCTCAGACTTCAAGGTAAAGCACCTGCCAGACCAGCGCAGAGTGGAGTGGCTGAAGAATAACTAGCCCTTACTCTACAGAATTCGCATCGATAAGCCCGTTCAGGAGGGCGTAGACTGTGAGACCGGCAACAGACTTGATGCCGGTCTTTCTTGTTATGTTCTTGCGATGGGTGATGACCGTGTTTATCGAGATGCTGTGCAGATCGGCTATCTCCTTGTTTATGAGGCCTTTGGCTACAGATATAAGTATCTCCTTCTCCCTGTCCGAAAGCTCTTCGCTGCGCTCTTCCTCGTGGCGATGCTTGTGCGTGCGAAGCTGGCGGGTCTCCATCAGCTTTACGACAGGGACGAGGACCTTGTCCTCTATGAGCGTATGGCGCTTCAAGTCTGCGCGCAGGAAGAAAAGGTACGACAGGATGTTTGTGCGCAGCTGCACGTCGCACTGCGGAGGCAATGCCTTCATCACCAAGTTCTTGAGATCTTCCAGCTTGGTCTCCACATCGCTATGGTTCTCCTCGAAGTCTTCTATGCAGAAGTCGCCTGTGGCCCCTTTCGACAAAAGCTGTTCAACGTAAGGGAGGACGTTGTCCTCCTCGAACTGGAAATGCTTGTCCAGCTCTTCCTTGTATTCTGTGAAGAACTTCCAGATGACCTTCTGCAGGGCCTTGGGGCAAGGTTCTATGAGTTTTTCGATATCATTGGACAACTGCACAATCGCCGTCTCCAGGTAGAAGGTGTGCGAGGCGTGAATGTACTTTACGATGTCATTGGCATCGGCCTGCGAGATGGCCTGCGAACCCGGAACGAAGCCATCAAGTGCGTAGACGCTCGCGAGGAGCAAGAATGTCTCTACATCCACACCAGCAGACTTGCAAGCCTGCCCGATGGTCTGCTCGCCGAAACCGAATGGTATGCCCATGCGTGGAAGCACACCCATAAGGGATGGATGCTCATCCAGTAGGACTGCTACCTTGAGGTCTCGAGTGATGTGAGAAAAACTGGTCATACTGTGCAAAGATAAAGATTTCCTTTCAGTTTCACATCAGCAGGGTGCCGATCTGGAACACGATGAAAGAAACCACCCACGCCAGCACCAAGGAGTTTATGACGCTGAATATGGCCCATCGGCTTCCTATTTCTCGCTTGAGCGTGGCGATGGTGGCTATGCAAGGGAAGTACAGCAGCACGAAAAGTATGAAGCCTAGCGCGACAGGTGGCGTTACGCCGCTTTCGGCGCGCATCGCTTCTGCTGTGGACTCGTCGTCTTCTGAATGGTATAGTATACCCATAGTGCTTACAATGGCTTCCTTGGCAGGGAGTCCGGTGATAAGGCACACGTTCATCTTCCAGTCGAAGCCAAGTGGCTTCATGACAGGCTCTATGCTATGGCCCACCATTGCGAGGTATGACTCTTCCTTGTTTGTTCCTCCATTGGTGCGGTCAGAAGGGAAATATTCTAATGCCCAGATGATTACAGAAGCTGCCAGGATGACAGTCGAAATCTTCTGCAGATAGTCAGAAACCCTCTCCCAGATATGCGCACCGGTGTTTCTGAGCGTCGGCATACGGAATGGTGGCAGCTCAGATACGTAGTCGTCATTTGGCTTGCGGAACCAGCGCGTATGCTTCATTATGTATGCGAAAAGGATCGATAGCGCGATGCCAGCGAGATAGATGCCTATCATCACGAGAGCCTTGTAACCTACGAAGAATGCCGACACGAAGAGAAGGTAGACAGGTAGACGTGCGGAGCACGACATGAATGGAATCATGAGCATCGTGAGAGTACGGTCGCGACGGTCCTCGATGCTCCTCGCCGCCATGATGGCGGGAACATTGCATCCGAAACCTATCAGCATAGGGATGAATGACTTGCCGTGCAGGCCTATGCGGTGCATGAGCTTGTCCATGAGGAAGGCGGCGCGCGCCATGTAGCCGCTGTCTTCGAGTATAGACAGGAAGAAGAACAGTATCACGATGTTCGGCAGGAAGGCGAGCACGGCGCCGACTCCCTGGACGATTCCGTCAATGAGCATGCTGGAGAACCAGCCCGGAGACATGACTCCGCGCAGGGCGACTGCGAGCAGGCTTATGCCGTCCTCGATCCATTCCTGCGGATATGCGCCGAGCGAGAATGTGGCCTGGAACACTCCCAGAAGCACGAGCGCCAGGATCGGGAAACCAAGGAACCTGCTGGTCAGCACGGCGTCAATTTTCTGCAGTATGGTGTGGTCGCTGCTGTCGTCGCTGTGGCGCAATGTCTCCTGGAGCGCTCCAGACACGAATCCTCGTCTGGCCTTGAGGGTGAGGTCTGTCACCTTCTCGCCATACTCTCTTTCGAGGGATGCGGACTCGCGCTTCGCCATCTGGATGATGGCTTCCGCATTTGGCGAGTCCTGGATGTTAGGGTAGATGTACTGCGGATCCTCGAGCAGGCGCAGTGCCAGGTAGCGGTCGTGGAACTCGCAGCCGAGGTCGCCGGAATCATTAATCAGCGTGGTGAGCTTCGTGAGTGACTCCTCGATATCGGGACCATAAGGCACATGGACGTGCTTCTTGTGGTCAAGCGGGGTCTCGTAGGTGTCGACTATCAGGCTCAGGAGGCGGCTCAGGCTCTCCTCGCTGCTGTCGTGAAGGACGGTGGCAGGGAAACCCATGAGGCTGCCGAGGGTCTGGTAGTCAAGCGAATGGCCTGTCGAGAGCAGCTCGTCGTAGCGCGAGAACGCCATGACCAGCTTCGAGTCCATGTCGATGAAGCGTACAGGAAGGCGGAGGCTGGTCTCCAGACTGGTGGAGTCCACCATGTCGAGGACCATGTCGGGATGGCTGGCCAGAATCTTTCGGCCAATGTGCCAGTCCTCCCCGGAGAAGTTTATGAAGCGTATGGAGTAGCCTCTGTGGCCAATGGTGATGACAGGACGCTCCGAGAAGTCGAGGAGCGCGGCGTCGGGCATAGCCCCCACCACATCTACCACGATCACCTTCCCGGTCATCGTCTCATACGCCGCGTATGCGCAGCTGTCACACTTGAGGTCGCAGTTCATTGCTTGCTTCGTTTCATTTCACGTT
Organism: Bacteroidales bacterium; assembly: GCA_024398295.1. Classification (GTDB taxonomy): domain Bacteria; phylum Bacteroidota; class Bacteroidia; order Bacteroidales; family UBA932; genus Cryptobacteroides. The sequence continues at coordinate 301 of JAKSJL010000071.1, read as the reverse complement.
GCAAAATTACAGCCTCTCCTGCTAGCTGGCAATCCTAATAAATGATGATTTTGGTGGCGGGGCCGGCGGGAGAGGCCGGGAACGGCCATCAAAACTGGCGTTTCGGTGGCCATTTGTGTGGAATGGAGTGATTCGGCCAGAAATAGCTGAGAATCATGGCCGTCTGGCGGTGGGGGGCAGGGAACGGCCATCAAAACTGGCGTTTGGATGGCCGTTTGAGGGAAATGGAGTGATTCGGCCAGAAAAAGCTGAGAATCATGGCCGTCTGGCGGTGGGGGGCAGGGAACGGCCATCAAAACTG